>JBBIJZ010000131.1:2957-9290 GCA_037445715.1 Verrucomicrobiales bacterium
CGCGCCGCCCCAGGTTGGTTCGTGGATGGGGGCCCTGGTGGCCAACTGGGACGGGGATGCGCTGCCGGACTTCGTGATCCCCGAGCCGACCGGCATCAAGGTGGTTTCCGGCCTGGGACACGTGTTCCCGAGCCCTGAATTCCGGTTCAACGAACCGCGCACCAGCCCGCAGGTAACCGCACATTGGGCTGTGGACGCGAACGCCGACGGTCTCGACGATGTGTTCACTTGCTGGGCGAACGGCGCGACCGCGGTGCTGGCGCCCCTGAACAACACCGGATACGCTCTCAAGCATTTCACCGCGCCGAGCACGACGTATGTGCATCCCCAATGGGGCCAGGACTGGACGCGTCTTTACGCCCGGGCGCTGACCGACCTGGAAGGCGACGGCCGGCGGGAACTGCTCGTGGCTACCGGCACGGACCGCGGCCGCGAACCGCGCGCGCTCCTCTGCTACGATTACGACAGCCAGACCCAGCGGTGGCGGCACGCCATCGCGCCGGCGATCACAAGCCTGACGGCAACCGATCTCGACGGCGACCGCCGCGGGGAAATCCTGCTGGGCACCTATGCCCCCGCCAACGGCAACGCGCTGCCCGACGGCACGGATGACAGCCACAGTTACCTCTACGCCTTTTCGGCCGAGGGCAAACTGCTCTGGCGGGTGGAAGACGGCGGCGTCTTTAGCGAAACCAGGTTCGTGCCGCCCGTGACGCGGACGCCCGACGGCGGGGTGTATGCGTGGGCGCATTCACCCGGCCATGTGCCCGAGGAGGGCGACCGTGAGTTTGGCCGGCTGCTGCGGTTGGACGCGCGCGGCCGCGAGACGGCGCGCTGGGAAAGCCCGCGCGCGGTGCGGCACGCCACGGCGACCGACCTGGACGAAGACGGCAAGATTGACGTGCTCGCCACCGAATTCAGCGGCCGGTTGCTGCGCTTCGACGCGGAACTGCGCCCCGTCAAGGCGGTCCAAATCCTGCCTGACGCCTACGACGGCGTGCATGGCATCATCGTCGGCGTGACCAACCTGACCCGCGGCGGAGGCCCGGAGATCGTGCTGGCGGCCTGGCAGTCGCAGACGGTGAACAAGGTGTTGGGCAATGATCGCAGCCAGCTCGGCATGATCTTCGAGCACGAGGCGAAACTGGTGGTGCTGGACCGCGCGCTGCGACCGCTCGCCGGGCATCTGCTGGCGTACCGCCAAAACCACTGGGGCAGCGACGCCGTGCGGCTGTGCGACACGGATGCCGACGGGCTTGCGGAAATCATTTTCCTGACCGATGCGCAGCGGGTGTACAAGTACCGCAGTGGTCTATGAAGGGCAGCCAGCGGGTCCGGCGCGTCAAGGTCGCGGCAGACCTCAGATTGCTTCTAAGGCGCGCCGGCCCGCTCGGACTTTGAGTCTCCGGCCGATCGCACAACGCTCGCCGCGGAGAACGCGACGCCAGCCCCGCGATCTACATGGCGGACTTGGCGAGCGCCGGGCGGCTCGGTGATCGCCCGTTGAAACGGCTCCCGGGGCCCGTGAAATTCCCGGGATGGGAGCCCGTCCGGGGGGTGTCTAAAAAATTTTGCCACAAAAGTCTTGCCAACGAATGCGGCGCTGTTACAAAAAGTCCATGCAAACCCGCTACCGCTCACGAATCCTCTTGGCCAGCCTGTTGGCTTGCGTCTGGGCCGCCTCCGCCCAGGACTTCAAGGTCAAATCGGTTGGCTCGGTGCGCCACGGTACCGAGACCCAGGTCACTGTGGTGTTTTCCAAGCCGGTGGATGCTGCCACGGGGACCAATCCCGCCAACTACACCTTCTCCGGCGGCATCACGGTCACCGGCGCCTCGCTGATGACCGGTCTGCCCGGGCCGAATCTCCAGGACGTGCAGCAAAATCCGGCGCCGTTCGGCCGGGTGTTCGACAACGAATGCGTGGTGCTCACGGTCACGGGACTGGCGCCCAACGCGGCGGCTAGCATCACCATCCAGAACGTGAAAGACGCCGACGGTAACACCATCGCGCCCACCGCCATCAACTTCCAGGACTCGGGTTATTCGTGGGTGGACATCGGAGTGCACCCCATCCCCGGCAAGGTGATTGCGATCAACACCAACGGCTTTGACATCTACAGCTCGGGCGTGACCCAGTGGTCGGACGAGGACCAGACCACCTTCGTGTACAAAGAGGTGACCGGCGACTTCGACTTCGTGGCCCGGGGCGAGTTCACCGACTTTTCCAGCCGGTGGGGTCGGGCCGGCATCATGGCCCGCGAAGACCTCAACGCGGGGGAAGACGGCGCCACGCAGGACACCACGGCCAGCCGTTACTGCGGCGTGCATGCCAATCCCGCCAAGTGCTACAGCGACGCGGGCGCGGGCATCATCACGGCCAACAACCAGTTCGAGTCCCATTTCCGGAGCCTGGTCGGCGGGGAAACTGCCAGCACTGCCGGCGGCACGCCGCAATGGCCTAATGCCTGGCTGCGCACCCAGCGGGTGGGCGACTCGATCTTCACCTACCGCAGCGATGACGGGGAAAACTGGATCCAGATGGCCGAGCGCATCGTGGACGATCCCGGCCCCTGGAATAACCGGCTGTATGTGGGCTTCGCCTTCTCCCCCGAGACCGGCAACATCAATGCCGCCAACCCCCCGGACGCCAAGAACCGGCTGTTCCTGTTCCAGGTCCGCACCACCAGGATCACCCTGCCGCGGGTCAACCGCTTTGACCCCAATCCGACCGGATTCCTGATCCAGATCACCGATGCCGAGTCGCAGGCCGTGCCCGGCACCGTGAAGCTCAAACTCGATGACAGCGGCGTGGTGCCGACCTCGGTCAACAAATCCGGCGCGGTCACCACCGTGGTGTACACGCAGGCTGATCCCTTCCCGGTGGGCAGCAACCACAAGGTGGACGTGGAGTTCGAGGACAACGCCGGCGTGAAAGTCACCTCCACTCACACCTTCGTGGCCCAGTATGTGGCCATACCTGCCGATTACCGCGTGGCTTCCGCCTCGAACCCCGGCATGGTGGCCAACGTGTACCAGATTGACTTCGTCCGCACCGGCTTGGACGAGAACTCGATCGGCAGCGCCGAGCAGCAGTGGGCCCGTGGGTTTGCGGACCCCGGTTCGGGACAGCCTTTCCCCAACGTGGCCAATCTCAGCACCGACAACGTCACGCTGGTCAACTGGGAGCAAACCGGCAGCGACATTGATCTCACCCCCGAGGACGGCCCGGACAACTTCAACAGCGCCCTGCCGCCGGCGGCACCCGTGCCCAACGACTACATTCCGGGCATCCCGGGCTTCGGCTTCGATCCCGGCTCGGGCGCGCGCAATGGTTTCCCGGACAACAACATCACCGTCGAGGTGCTGACCTACCTCCAGTTGAACAAAGGAGCCTACCGCATGGGCGTCAACAGCGACGACGGCTTCAAGGTGTCGGTCGCACCCGGTGTGGGCGACGTGTTCGGGCTGGTGTTGGGCGCTTACGACGGCGGTCGGGGCGCAGCGGACACCGTGTTCGACTTCTACGTGGCCGAATCCGGCTACTACCCGGTGCGCCTGTTGTGGTGGGAAGGTCAGGGCGGCGCCAACGTGGAGTGGTTCACCGTGGACCTGGCCACCGGCGCCAAGACCCTGGTCAACGGCTCGGGCGCCAACGCCGTGAGAGCCTTCCGCACCGCCAACGGCCGGGCCTACGTCAAGAGCCTGCTTCCGGCCAATGGCTTCACCGGTGCTGACCGCCGACCCACCATTCGAGCCGAGCTGGTCAACGGCACCACCACGGTGGTGGCGGGCCAAACCCGGCTGATCCTGGACGGCCAGGAGGTTGCCAGCGGCGGCAACACCGTTTCCTACACCCCGCCGGGCAACTTCGAGTACGGCTCGGTCCACACCGGCCAGCTCATCTGGGTCGAAAGCACCACCCCGCCGACCACTTGGACCAACAACTTCACCTTTACGGTCAAGGCGGCCGAGCCGGACGACCTCCCCATGCCCGGCTCGTTCTGGATCGAGGCCGAGGACTTCGACTACGAGCGCGGCCAGCACGTGGCCGAGGCCAGCGTCATGCCCTACACCGGCGCCGCCTACACCGGCCTGGTGGCGGTGTACAACGTGGATTACAACTCGAACAATAACAACCCGGACACCGACGTGGGCATTGACTACACCTACCGCACCGACCAGCGTCCGCGGCACGTCAACGTCACCTCCAGCAACGGCAACCGCTACAGCAATGACCGCCCCGGCGACGTGGACGTCGTCACCAACTACCGCATCGGCTGGGCCGGTGGCAACCAGTGGTGGAACTACACCCGCAACATCCCACCCGGCGTGTACCGGGCCCTGGCCGCCCTTTCCATTGACAACACCAACCCCGACAGCATGCAGGCCAGCCTCCACCGGGTCACCGCCGGCGTGGGCACGGAAAATCAGACTCTCGAGCTGCTGGGGCAGTTCCGGGGCCGTGGCAGTGGCGCCTGGGGCATGAACAGCCTCGTCCCGCTCAAGGCGGCGGACGGCTCGGATGCCGCCTTCAAGATCGTCGGCAACAGCCCGACCACCCTCCGCATCACCAGCCAGGCGGGCGACTTTGACTGGTTTGTGCTCTACCCGGCCGGCAATGTCCCACCGCAGATCAAGTCCGCCTCGCCCACCGAGGGTGAGATCGTCAACCTCAACGCCACCCTCCGCTTCGTGATCGAGGACTTCTCCACCGCCGTCAACCAGAGCACCATCCGGCTGGAGGTGGACGGCCAGCAGGTGACCCCGCAAATCACCAAGAGCGGTGACCTCACCACCGTGAGCTACCAGCCGGCGGCGCTCTTTGCCCCGGATAGCGCGCACAGTTACCGGTTCTCCTTCTCGGACACCGGCGGGGCTCAGCAGGTGCTCACCGCCAACTTCCGCGCCTACCCCGTGGGGGCGCCGGGCATGTTCGTCATCGAGGCGGAGGACTACGACTACGATTCCGGTAAATCCGTTCCTGCCGCGAGCACCATGCCCTACCTGGGCGGCGCCTACAACGGCCTGGCCGCCACGTTGGACGTGGATTACCACAACGAGGACGCCAACGACTCCGACCTGTATCGTCCGGACCAGGCGCCCAACAACGTCAACCTCAACGACAACCTCGGCGGCCGCCTCGGCCGGGTGCGCGGGCTGTGGGACGTGACCACCAACTACAAAATCGGTTGGGTGGCCGCCACCGACTGGGGCAACTACACCCGCACCATCCCTGCGGGCAACTACACCGTCTATGCCGCGCTGTCTTACGACGGCCTGGACCCGGATCAACTCCGTGCCAGCCTGGGCCTGGTGACCGCTGGTAAGGGGACCACCAGCCAGACCGTCCAGCCGCTGGGGCTGTTCCGCGCTCCGGGCAGTGGCGGTTGGGGTGCCAACAACCTCGTCCCGCTCACCGAGACCGGCAGCGGCGCGCCCAAGGTCCTGGCCCTGGGCGGCGAGCACACCTTCCGCTTCACCATGGACAGCGGCGACTTCGACTACTTCGTACTCGTGCCGGCCGCGGAGGGTGAAGCCCCGCGGTTTCAGAGCATCGTCCGCAATGCCAACGGCACCATCACCGTGAGCTGGACCGGCGGCGGTACCCTCCAGGCCGCGCCCACCGTGCTGGGGCCGTGGCAGGACGTGGCGGGCGCCACCAGCCCGTACACCTTCACGCCGACCGAGCAGATGCTCTTCGGCCGGATTCGCCGCTGAAGCCGCACAACGCAGAATCTCCCACGGGCCGGGCTCCCAAGCCCGGCCCTTTTTGTTTTTCCCTCGGCAGATTGACGATTGTGGATCGACTTGGCGGCTGCCGGGCCCGTTCCGAGACTCGGGAACAAGCCGAAATTCAGAAACTCCGAAAATGGATCGGGAAAACCGGAAAGCAGGGGGCTGCCCGATGCAAATGCAGAATGGCTCCCGCTCCCCCGGTGCTCTTCTGACTTCAATCCACGCGTTTCTCGCTCCCCGTTCATCACCCTCGGAACCCGGCATCTGAAGTGTGGACAGCGCAGGCTGGCAGCCGCTGTGTCGCCGAACGCCGATCCGCGGAAGTGGGGCACTCGTGGCGATGTCGCGGCAAGTTTCCAACCTGCCGTAGCGCCGATTGCCCATCGGCGGCGCGGGGAATGCGAAGGCCCGGAAGGGGAGGAAACCCGCGGCACGGCCGCTCCGAAGTCTGCCCCTGCGCCGCCGGCTCCCGCCGACCGCGCCAGCAAGCGGGCGCACTCCAGGCGCGGCGCGAACGTCGGTAGCTCCCCTTCCTCGCGCCCGCGTTTGGAGTGCGGCGGCTTGCCGCCGCTTTCGGGGCGGGGGGAACACGGGA
>JBBIJZ010000132.1:0-9256 GCA_037445715.1 Verrucomicrobiales bacterium
GCGCGGGAGATCGAGGTGCGGGCGGACGGCGAGGTGGCGGCGCGTTGAAGGGCCGGGGATGCTTGGCCTAAACTTCAAGCCTGCTGGTTGACCAACCGCGATCTTACTTCGCCGCGCCAGTATCACCGGGTGTAGGGCGCCGCTGTGCTGCCCGCTGCTCTCCCGGGCTCGCTGAGGGGACCGCCTCCGGCAGCCGCCGGAAGACGCCCGGCGAAGGGATGTCACGGGCCGAACCGATGCCCCAAAACGCACGCCACGCCGGCCCAACGTTGGTTGGAAGCACACCGGTTGACGGGCCAGGTTGCCCAGCGCAACCTAGCCCCATGAAAGGCGAGTTTACCGCAATCATCGAGGAAGCCCCCGAAGGCGGTTACTGGGCCATTTGCCCCGAGGTGCCCGGTGCCAACGGCCAGGGCGAGACGATCGAGGAGGCCAAAGCGAGCTTGCGGGAGGCCATTCGGCTCATACTCGAAGACCGCCTCGAGGATGCCCGGCGTGGATTGCCGCCCGACGTCATTCAAACCGTCGTGGTGGTCTGATGAAGCGCCGTGATCTGGAAAAGCGCCTGCGACGCGCCGGCTGCTATTTGAAGCGCGAGGGCAGTTCCCATTCCTTATGGGCCAATCCCCGTACGGGCGCCGTGGAAGCGGTGCCCCGGCACGCCGAAATTAAGGAACCGCTGGCCTGGAAGATTCTCAAATCGCTCGGCGCAGGTTGACCGCAGTCAAAGGCTCCAAAGAATTATGTACACACCTGAAGGCCCAAGCCTTACGGCTCATGTTCGGCGACCCGCGAAGACTGGTGAGGTTCTTTACGTCCGCCTCAACCGGGCAGACATTGATCGGCTGGCCCTGGCTCGTGGGCAGGAAATTGAGATCAACCTTGCAGGGAAATTAAGCATCAGGGGCATCGTGAAAACCAGCGGCGCCTCACCCTGGCTAGCACCAGAAGGTCCGATTCAAATGCAGTGATTACAAAGGCTCTTCGCGCGACTGGATTCAAACACGGTGATGACATTCAATCCACTGTTACGGCTTTCCGGCACACCAGTGCCGCGTGCGTGTTTCCCAAGCCAGAAACTCCGATTGCTGACTCGATGAAGCCCTCTTCGATGGGGACAGGTTCATGCGTCCTCAGGCTCGATGTCGAAACTGCAACCCAAGCGGTCAAAGCCTATAATGCCGGGACCTACCGTGGGCGACCGAACGTCGAGAACGACCGGAAAATTTACGAATGTTTCCGCGGTGGCCTCGCAAACGACGAGCCCAAACTTGTCGAGATGATCCGCATGGTCGGGGAGGATTACGGTGGGGCTCAAAGACGTTTTCTTCCTCAAGGCTTTGACTGCGAAGCTAAATCGATCGCCGGGAAACTCCTTGCTGTGCTTGACCGATGGCGAAATGCAGTTGCGTCTGCTCCTCCTCTAATTGAGTGCGTTCCTGAAGAAGCCACGATTGCTTTCCTCTTTGAGCCTTTTGAGGGTACAAAGCGGTGGCCCGTTTGGGCGTCCAAAACCCTTCATTTCCTGCGCCCTGACGCATTTCCGATACTCGACTCGCGTACAAGGCGTGTGCTCAAGATCGGTTTACGGACCCCTCCCAAGAAAGATTACCACAGGTTCTGCCTGAAGTTCAGGTGCGCTTTGATTCTCAATAATGACGTTCTGGCTGAAGCACGAAAAGTGGACTGTGGCCAATCCCCCTCCGATTTAAAGCTGTTGGACAAGATTTTATTTGAACTTGGCAAGAAGAGGGTGGGCAGCAAAGCGACAGCATGTGGCTCGCCGAGTAGGTCGCCCTTGCGTTGGACCTAGTGAATTGTCCTGCCAGCGCGGAGGTTTCCACCAAGTCGGAAACCTACTCCGAGGACAGACTGAGCTGTCGAAAATGAACATGGGACTGGTCAGGGGCGCATCACGGGTTAGCGCGCTCGGCTCTGGTCCCCTCCACTCGTCAGGCGGCAGCCGTGCTTGAACCCAAATTCCGCAGTTGAGATGAACACCAAGGCACAAAGCCTCAAAGATCCGCGAGACAGGATGGGGACGACCCTTCACCCGGCCGCTGAAACTTCCCGGAACGCTCCACTCTCGAGAACCCATCGGCTCTTGGCTTCGTGTCTTTGTGTCTTTGTGGTTGTACTGCTGTTTCTAGGATGAAACGAAGCACGGCCGTTTTGTTGCAGGGGGTCACGGTGCTCGTGGGCCTGGGCGTCCTGGCCTTCCTGCTTTGGGAACCGCAGGTCGAGGGCCGGAATGTCCGGGCCACGACCTTCGAGATCTACTTCAAGGACCCGTTCCTGGCGTACGTTTACGTGGGGTCCATTCCGTTTTTCGTGGCGCTGTACCGGGCCTTCGCGCTGTTCGGACGCGCGGGCCGGGAAGGGGCCTTCTCGCCCGCTTCCGTGGAGGCCCTGCGGGCCATCCGCCGTTGCGCGCTGCTCGTCATGGCGTTCGTCGCCGGGGCGATGGTCATCATCCTGCTGCAGGGCGACCCGGAAGACCGGCCGGCGGGGATGTTCATGTGCCTGCTGGCGGCCCTGGGTATGGGGGGCCTCGCCACCGCGGCGGCCGTGTTCGCCCGCAAAGTGCAGGATGCCCTCACCCGGTCCGGCGGCGACAGGCGGAGGTAGCCTGTACAGGAGTAGCCCGACCGGGCGGGATGCCGGACGCGGGACGCGGTCAGGGTGATCCCGGGGTTGGAGGGCGGCTGCGCTTGGGCCGGCGTGCCAGGGAGGTGAGAGCCGAGCCGATGACGTTGCGCTGCCATGTGTACGCGCTTACGGCCGAGGCCCGGACTGACCAGAATCAGACCTTTAACAGCCCCGAGCCGCGACGGCAGGGTTCAGCGATTGCCCTGCGCGCCGAGACATCCGCCCGTGGCGTTTCGCAAGGCTGACCCAGATCAGAGTTGCCCGGGAGGTTCCGCTGGAAATATCGCGGGCCGAGAACGCATGCGGCGTACCCGGGCCCATCCTGCGACGAAGCACACCGTGGCTTCGGCCATCCACCCCGCGGGAGGTTCCGGCACCGGCAGGTATTCGTAGCGAATCGTGAAAGTAAAGTCCGAGGAAAGGTACTTGTCGTTGATGTAGGTCAGCGGGTTGCTGGACAGGTAAAGACAACGGTCCTCGATGGTGAGGATGGCTTGGAAGTAATTCAGCCCCACGTAGGCCGGGAGTTCGGCGGGGTTGTTGACCACTTGTGTGTCGGTCGCGTTGTCGCGGGCCGTTGGTTGCCACAGGGACCCGCCCCACGGCGTGGTGTCCGTGTAGCTCAGCGGGGAGAGGGGGTGATCCACCCGCAAGGGCGGGGAGGTGGAAAGACCGGGGAACTCGACCCCGACGTAGTTCCGCGGGGTATAGGTGAACGTCAAACCATTGGCGCTGGGGTGGTAAAAGGTCACGCTGCTACGGAAGCTCGAGGAGAGATCGAATTGCACCGCGGTCAGGGTCCCCAGCGATGGGTCAAACCGGGGGATGTTCAGGCTGACCTGGTCCAGACCTTGTTGCGGGAGATTATCTCCGGTTTGTAGGTTTCCGGTGAAACTTTGGTAAACCGTGGCCGCTTGCAAAGACACCATCACGACCAGTCCGGCACCGGTGCGCCGCGCCCCCCGGCAAAAACCCGTGACCCATCCACCCTGCCAGAGCGGCAGGGTTGTTGTTCCCCTAAACATGCCGACGGGCATATGACGCGGCTTGAACGCTGTCAAGCCTCCAATCCGTCCGGCGCTGCCTTGTCAGGCTGGCCCTCGTCCAAGCGCCGCTTGGCCATCCGGCCCGTGAGGAGATCCCCACACCGTGGCCCGACGCCCGGGTCAAACCTGCTCAAGCACCGCCCGCCCCGGGGGGAAGCGCCGGTTCAGCGCCAACCCGGGTACTCCCGCGGCGGGGCGAACCGGGCGAGGAACCCGCCGCCCGCGGGCAGGGTCACGCTCAATCGGCCGCCCGCCGGCGCGGGCGAACCGGCCTCGATGCGGACCTCGGTCTTGCGGGGGCCCTCGCGGTAGGCGGTCATTTCCCGGCCGGCCAGGTTCAGCGACGCCAGGTCCAGGTCCAGCGTGCGGGCCTGGGCGCGGCAGTTGAGCACGGCCAGGTACCACGTCTCGTCCCGGCGCCGGGCCAGGATCACCGTCTCGCCGATGACCGAGCCGGGCAACACGCGGGTTTCATCCCAGGTCACCGGCACGGTCCGCACCAGGGAAAGCCAGGGGCTGTCGAGGTACGCCTCGGGGTTGTCCGGCCAGCACAGAAACGGCGAGCTGAAGACCACCACGGCGGCCATTTGGAAGACCTGCGTGGTGTTTTTCAGGTGCCGGGCCTGCAGGTACCCGGGCAGAAAATCCGCGTGCCCCACGGCCAGTCGCGTGAAGGGCAGCGCCCCGTAATGGGACAACGGCAACACGTCCCACAGCACGTACTCCTGCTCGCGGAGGCCCTCGCGGGTGATTTCGTTCGGCCAGGTGCGCACCTCGCCGGTGGGTTTGTTGGCCCCGTGGAAGTTGACCAGCAGTTGATACTTCGCCGCGCGCCGGAGCAGGTCCTCGTAGGCCTCGATGGTCGCCCGGCTCTCGGAGTTGAAGAAGTCAATTTTGACGCCCCGCACGCCGGCCTCCCGGCAACGGCGGAACAACTCCTCGCGCGCCTCGACGGTGGTCAGGCCGGGGCTGTCGTCGCGGCCTTCGGGATAGGCGTGCCAGAGCACGATGCCCACGCCGCGGGCCTCGGCGTAGCGCACCAGTTCGGCCGCGCGCGCCCAGACGTCGCCGCCGTCCTTGAGCCAGCCCCAGCGCTCGCTGCGCCAGCCCGCGTCCACCAACAGGTATTCGCAGCCGGTGGCGGCCGCCATGTCCACAAACCACTTCTGCTTGTCCCACCGGGCGCCGTCGTTGCCGAAGACCATCCAGGTGCACGGCGCCTTGCCCGGGCGCAGCCAGGCGGTGTTCATCCCGTCGGGGAACAGCTCCGGGTCCGGCGGATCGCCCAGGGCGGGGATGACGTCGCTGTTCACCAGCCCGTTCAGGTCGCGGGTCAGCACGATGACCCGCCAGGGGGAAACAATCGGGCCGGAGTGGTCCCAGCCGGTCGGGTCGTCCTCGAACGCCGCCCGGAAGCGCGCCCCGCCCTCCGGGCGCAACGTCAGGCCGCTGTACCGGAACAGCGCCGCCTCGGTGATCAACCCGTAGCCGCCGTCCGGGTACACCACCGTGACCGGCGGCCCCAGGTGCACGGCGCGCGTCTGCTCGCCCGACTTTTCCGCGAGCGGCACCGCGTCGGCGCGGCGGGCGTGATAGACGCCCTCGTAATCGTCGGTGTCGGTTTGCAACCAGAGCGTGGCCTCCGCGGGCAGTTGCCACGCCGTGGCTTCCCCGGCGATGCGTCGGTGGCCCTCGCCGGGCACCCGGTAGCGAAAGGCCGCGCCGTCGTTGAAGACGCGCACCTCCAGCCCCCACGCCGTCCCGCCGTCCCGCACCCGCACGGGCACCTCGGCCACGGTGCAATGATTCGTGGCCCGCGGCTTGTTGCCCCGCCAGGCAAAGGTCTCGAACACGGAGCGCATCGCGGGCGCGCCAAGTTCCACCCCTGCGCCCAGGTCGCGCCCGTCCACGAGGAGACCCGCCCGCGCCGGTTCCAGGCGCACCCGACCCCCGGCCTGGACCGCGTACCGGAGGTTCCCCTGCGCATCCGGGTTCAGGAGAAATTTCACGCTCGCGTCCGGGCTGGCGATTTCCAGGCCCCGGGCCGGACCGCCGGTCAGGAACACCACCAGCGACGCGGTCAGCGAAAGGGCGCGCATGGCGCCAGTAACCCGTCGGAGGCTCGGGCTGTCAACCGCAACCGGGGGCGCCGGGAGCAGGAATCAGGGGGCCGACGACGGGAAGGGCCGCCGCCGTGCGGGCTTGAATCCCGTCCCCGGCGCGGCCAGGGTGGCCCGCATGTCGCAAGCCCTCCGTCCCCGCCGGGACGCGCGCGCGGGCCGGCTCGCGCTGCTGTGGTCCACCGCATTGCTGGCGGGTTGCGCCGGGCCGCAGTTGATGCCCACGCCGAACGTGTACCGGGACCGGTGGCAGAACCCGTTTGCGGACGTGCCCGCCGTCTTCCGCACCAACCGGGTGGACCTGCTCTACGTGACCGACCGCCGGCGCGAGACCGATGCCCGGGGCCGCCCCGCCTACACCTACGGACGCGCGCCCACGCTGGCGTACGGTTCGTGCGTGGTCGAACTGGGTCGGGGCCTGGACTGGGACCGGCTGGTGGCCCTGAGCCGCGCCGCGCGGCGCACCAATGCCGTGCCGGTGCGCGTGGCCTGGGTGCACGAACTGGGTCGCCTGCCCGGCGAACCGGCCGTGCGCGCCACGGCCGCGGGGCTCGAGTACGACCCCGCCGATCAGGCCAGGCTCCGGCGGGCCGTGGCGCAATTCCAGGCCGAGGTCCGGCGCCGGCTCGCGTTCACGCCCCGCAAGGAGGTCTTCCTTTACGTTCACGGGTTCAACAACGACTTCCCCTGGGCCGCCGCGGTGGCGGCGCAGCTCTGGCATTTCCTGCCCCGGCAGGGCGTGCCGGTGCTTTACACCTGGCCGGCCGGGCGGGGCGGCCTGCGCGGCTACAACTACGACCGCGAGTCCAGCGAGTTCACCGTGGGCCACCTCAAGCAAACCCTGCGCGCGCTGCTGACCTGCCCCGGCGTCGAGAAAATCCATCTCCTGGCCCACAGCCGCGGGACGGACGTGGCGGCCAGCGCGGTGCGGGAACTCTTGATCGAGCAGCGCGGGCCGGAGCGACCGGTGCGGCGCCTGGCGCGCCTGGAAAACCTGATCTTGATCGCGCCGGACCTGGACTTCGACGTGGCCGTCCAGCGCCTGGGCGCCGAGCTGGTGCCCCTGGCCGTCGGGCGCCTCACCGTCTATGTGCACGCGAAAGACCGGGCCGTGAACCTGGCCAACTGGTTTTTCGAGGGCTTCCGGCGCCTGGGCCAGTTGCGCCCCACCGATTTCACCGAGGAACAGAAACGCCGCATGCGCGAGGCCCGCTCGGTCCAGTTCATTGACGCCCGCGTGCGCAGCGACCTGCTCGGCCACGGCTACTTCCACAATCACCCCGCGGTCAGTTCCGACCTGCTCCAGTTGTTGCGCGAAAACTGCGACGCCGGCGATGAAGCCTGCCGCCCGCTGCGCCGCGAGGACGGGGTGTTCTGGAAAATCACGGACGACTACCTGGCCCCGCCGCCTTGAGGCCGTCGCCGGGAGGTGCCCCACCCGGCCGCCGGGCCGGCGCCCGCCGGAAATCTTTGTCCACCGGGGCGGCCCGCGCTATCTTGGCCGCCACAGCCGCTCCCCGTTGCCGCAAGATTCGGGCGCGGGCCGGAAACGCACCACAACATCCGAGCCACACACCAAACCATGAAACGCCGAAACTTCCTCAAGGTCGTGGGCGGCGCCGCCGGACTGACCGCCCTCAACTGGACCGAAATGTTTGGCGACGCCGCGTCGCGCCCGCTCCTGCCCCATCCCAGCGGGCTGCCCCGCCGCGTGCTGGGCCGCACCGGCCGCGAAATATCCATCGTCGGCTTCCCCGGGCTGGCGCTCTCGCGCCTGAGCCAGGAGGAGAGCAACACCGCCGCCCGCAAGGCCTTTGACCTCGGGTGCAATTACTTCGACGTGGCGCCGGCCTACGGCGACGCCGAACAAAAAATGGGCCCGGCCCTGGCCGGTTGGCGCGACCAGGTCTTCCTGTCCTGCAAGACCAAGCGGCGCGACGCCCAGGGCGCCCGCGAAGAACTCGAGCGCTCCTTGCAGCGGCTCCAGACCGACCACTTCGACCTGTACCAGCTCCATCACATCCGCACCCCGGCGGAGGTCCGGCAGGCCCTGGGTCCGGGCGGTGCGCTCGAGACGCTGCTCAAGGCCCGCGAGGAGGGCAAGGTGCGCTGGCTGGGGTTCTCCGCGCACACCACCAAGGGCGCGCTCGCGCTGATGAAAGGCTTCCGGTTCGACACCGTCATGTTCCCGGTCAACTTCGTCGAGTACTTCCTCCTGGACTTCGGCAAACCCATTCTGGAACTGGCCCGGGAACAGGGCGCGGCGGTCATCGCCATCAAACCCACCTCCGCCGGCGCCTGGGTCCCGGGCGCCCCGCGCCAGCGCGAGTGGTGGTACCCGACCCTCGAAACGGTCGAAGACCTCCGCCTGGCCCTGCGCTTCACCCTCTCGCTCGAACCGGTCGTCACCGGCATCCCGGTCTCGTTTGCCGACTTGTTCGAGAAGGTCGTCGCTGCCGCCCGCGACTTCGCCCCCATCACCGAGGCCGAGCTGGCCCGATTGCGCGACCGCGCCGCCCACAGCCTCTCGCTGTTCAAGCGGGAGGAAGACGCCGTGGCCACCGCGCAACACCGGCCCGGCCCGCTGCATCCGGGCAGCCCGCACGAAGCCGGGTTCTACGCCTGAGGCCGGCCGCGGCGCTTTTCGCCTGGTGGCCCGGGCAACGGGCCCGGGTCGGCGGTCGGCCCGCCGGGGGCCGGCCCTTCCACATTGGCGCGGGCGAGCGGACCTGATTGCATCGCCGCGTGCTGCTGTTCCGGCTCATTCGCCACCATCTCCGGCACGGGACCGACGAGGCCTTTTACCGGCTCCAGGCCCGCGCGGCCATCGCCTGGCTCGAGGCGGCGGGTGTGGCCTTCACCCCGGACACCACCGTGCTGGACCTGGGGTGCGGCACCGGCGTCTTCGGCGGCGAACTGCGGCAACGCGGCTGCCGGGTGACGTTTGTGGACGCGCAGAACTGGCTCGGGCCGGCACTGGCGGGGGCCGAGTTCCGGGCGCTGAACCTCGACCGGGACGACCTGCGCGCGCTGGGCCGCCACGACGTGGTCATTTGCTCGAACGTACTCGAACACCTGGCGCACCCGGCGCGCCTGCTGGCGGCCATCCCCGACCTCCTCACCGGGCGCGGCGTGTTTTACCTGAGCTGGACCAACTGGCTCTCGCCCTGGGGCGGGCACGACTTCTCGCCGTTCCATTACCTGGGCCCCCGGCTGGGCCCGTGGTTGTGGGACCGCGTGGTGCGCCGCCCGCGTCAGCTCCGGCCCTTCGAGAACCTTTACCCCGTCCACATCGGACCGGTGCTGCGACAACTGCGGCGCCTGCCGGGCGTGGAAATCCGCCGCCTGGCCCCGCGGTACTATCCGGAACGGGCCTGGGTGATGCGCCTGCCGGGGTTGCGGGAGTTTCTGGCCTGGAACTGCGCGGTGCTGGTGGGCCGG
>JBBIJZ010000133.1:0-9219 GCA_037445715.1 Verrucomicrobiales bacterium
GATCCGGTGGCGGGATTCATCCAGGCCTTCGGCCACGCACAGGTGGTGGGCGACGAGGTGGTGTTTGTGACGCGGGATGCGGGCTTCAACCCAGCGGAGTTTTCCGCGGCCGCGGCGGACCGCTCACCAAACTGGCCGCGGCCGGCACGGTGACGCCCGCCGGCACGTTGCTGTTCTTCCACCAGGGATACGCTCGCAACACCACCACCGGCAACGAAGTGGTCATCGCTGCCGGTCCCACCCGGGCCGATGCCCTGCTGCGCACGGATGGAACGAACTGGGTCACCCTGCTGCCCAGCGGCAGCTTGTTGCCCAACTCCGGCGGTAAAGTGGCTAACGTGGTCTTCGAGCCGTTCCTGGTCGGCGAAGCGCTTGCCGTCATCGCTGCGCACGAGATCACCGTTGGCGTCGAGGATTTTCGCGGGGTTTACCGGGTAAAGTCGGGAGCCCTGGAGGCGGTGGCGGACACGACCACCGAACTGCCCGGTCTGGGTGTGCCCAGCACCTTCAGCAGTCACGTGGGGTTCGACGGCCAGAGAGTGGCCTTCTGGGCAACGCGGGGGACGTCGGGCCAGGAGCAAGGGATGTTCGTACAGGCCGAGGGCGGTCCGGTGCGGCTCATTGCGCGGACTGGAGACGCGTTTCCCGGGGGCGGCACGATGAACGGTTTTTACAGTCCGCCGTTCGTGGCGGCCGGGGCGGTATGTTTCTTTGCCTACGACGTTGCCAACGTGACGCGTTTGTTGAAGTTCGAGAACGACACCCTCACGGTGCTGGTCCAGGACGGTGATCTGACCCCCGAGGGCGACGCGTTGCAGAACCTCGGTCAGTTCGGTCTGGTGGTGGAGCAGGGCAAGGTGTTTTTCCCGGCCCTCACGGTGCGCGGGCCGGGGGTTTACGAGCTCGATGACACCGGTCTGCGGACCGTCCTCCCGCCGGGCGTCAACAACCTTGGCGGCATTCGCCCGGCGGCCATCGTTTTGCAGGATGTGGCGAACGACACGCTCGTGCTGTACGTGGCGGACCAGTCCGGCAACCGTCGGTTGGTGGCCAACCTGGCCAGTCCGGCCGTGCCGGTGATCGTGTCCTCCCCCACCAACCTGTCCGTCGCGCCAGGCACGCGCGTGGAACTGCAGGTGAGCGCCCTCGGGGATGCCCCGCTGGCCTATGCTTGGGAATGGAGCAGCCCCACCGGAGCCGTGATACGCTCGACCACCGACACGCTGGTCCTGGACCCGGTCGCGGTGGCCGATGCCGGTTACTACACCGTGCAAGTGACCAATTCCCTGGGCGCGGCGCAGGCCCCCTACTTCCTGCTCAATGTGGAAGCGCCGCCGCAGATTCTGGTCCAGCCTGCGGACAAAACCCTGGAGGCGGGCGACCAGTTGCGCCTGGATGTCACGGCGATTGGCGGTTTCCCGCGCAGCTATTCATGGACGAAGGACGGCAGGCCGGTGACCAATGACACAATGCTTGAAGGAGTCTTCGTCCGCTCGGTAGCGACGGTGGCCGACTCGGGTCGCTACCGGGTGACCGTGAGCAACGCGTGGGGCCAGGTGGCCAGCGCGGAAGCTGTGGTCACGGTGACCCCGGCCCCGCCCAATCCGGTGTACAACGGCGGTCGTTTCGAGGCGATCCTCGGTCCCACGACCTTGGTGCCGGACAACATACAGCCCTTTGACCTCTCCGGCGGTCGGATCACGTTCCGCGTCCTGGATGGCCGGCTGATTTTCTCGGGAGGTCCGGTTACCAACCGCAACGAGGGCGTCTTTGCATGGGAAACCGGCACGCTGACCCGACTGGTGGGTGCCGGAGTGACCCTGCCAAACGGCCTGGGCGTGGCCTCGGGATTCACGCTGTTGCCCTCGGCACCCGGGGAGCCGCTGGCGGTCGTGGCATACCGGTTGGTTAACGGTGTTTCGCAGCCGGCGGGCTTTTACCGTGTAAACGGCGGCAATCTCGAGGTGGTGGCGGACGTGACGATGCCTACCCCGGGCTTCGAGGGAACCTTGCTCCCGTACATCGCCTTCTACGAGGGGGCCCAGGCCGGTGGCCGGATTGTCTTTGGTACGAAGATGGTACCCAGTCTGTCCTTTTCCCTGCCGGGGAGGGGGAGCTGGTCCAGATCGTGAACAGCACGCAAAACCCGCCCGTGGTGGGCACGGGTGCCTTTCAATTCAGGAACCTGGCGTTCGACGGAACCAACGTGGTTTTCATGGCAGAGACGTCGGGCTTGCAACAAAGGGTCGTTCTAAGGCGGGATGCGGCGGGCGAAATCACGGCCCTGGTGGCCAGCGGAGATCCGATTCCCGGCACCAGTGATGCCGTGAGGTCCTTTGTTTCGATAGCGGCAGAAGGTGGTGCGGCGTTCATCTCCGCCATCAGCTCCGCCGGGGTGCAAAATTGGCTGGAATGGCGGGAGGGCACCCTGCGCCGGATCGCCGCGCCGGGCATGGCCGTCCCGGGCGGCGGGACGGTGCGGGCCGTAAGTCCCACTGGCGTGGTGGTCGATGGCAGGGTCTACACCGCGGGCAGCCTGAATCTACCGGAAGGCATCCGACAGGCGGTGTTTGCGGCCAGTGCGGAGGGTATCGAGTCCATCTTGACCGCTGCCAAGCTGGACGGCCGCCCGGTCAGCACGATGTTTGTGGCCGGCACCGATGGCACGCGGGTGGTCGTGGGCGTCAGCGACCCTTGGGGCGGCCGGACCTACTACGCCAACGTGGGCCGCGTGGAAGACGCGCCTCTGCGATTGGAGTTTGCCCGCGCCGGGGCTGGCCGACTGCGGCTGAGCGTGCCCGCCGGAACCGTGCTCGAAGCTGCGAATGCGCTCGGCGCCGTCTGGCAACCGATCGAGGGCACCGGCGAGGTAGAGGTGACCCTGGAAGGGCCGGCCCGTTTCTTCCGGCTGCGGCGCAACTAAACCCAAATCGTGACAGCCGGCGCGGTAGGGCGCCGCTGCGTCGGCGCCGGGAAGGCTCCGACAAGACCCGCGCGCTCGGACTGAACAGATACCGGGGTTGGGTAGGGGGTGCGGCCGCCCTGGCGACACTCGGTGGAACGGGCAACTTGCCCTTACCGCTGGGCTCCAGCCCGGCGGCTACGGTGGACGGGTTCCAGAGGCGCCGGACTCCGCTCAAAATCCGAAACCCGAAGTCCGAATGACGCCGCCGCGCCGAAGACACGCCCTGCACGGCGCACGGCTCGCGCCGCGATCTTTCCACCGCCTTCGGCTGGCCGGGCGCCCGTGCCCGCGCTACCCTGCGCCCCATGCCCGAGCTTCTGGCCGGCAAAGTCTTGGTCGTCATCGGCGGCACCCGTGGCCTGGGCCGCTCCGCCGTACACGCCTGCCTGGCGGCCGGCGCGCGCGTGGTGGCCGTGGGCCTTGAGCCGGACGCTGCCGACGCGCTCCGGCGCGAGGCGCCCGGCCGGGTGCAGGTTCTGGTGGCCGACGCCACCCTGCCGACGACCGCCGAAGAGGCCATCGCCTGCGCGTGCTCGCGCTTTGGCGGCTTCCACGGGCTCTACCACGTGGCCGGCGGCAGCGGCCGCGCGCAGGGCGACGGCCCGTTGCACGAGCTGACCGACGCCGGTTGGGAGTACACCCTGCGGCTGAATCTGACCTCGGTCATGTACTCGAATCGCGCCGCCGTGCGGGCGTTTCTCCGCCAGGGCACCGGCGGTGCGGTGCTCAACTGCGGCTCCGTGCTGGCCCGCGCGCCCTCGCCGGAATTTTTCAGCACCCACGCCTACACCGCCGCCAAGGCCGCCCTGGAGGGCCTCACCCGCGCCGCTGCCGCGCGCTACGCGCCGCACCGCATCCGCTTCAACCTCCTGGCGCCCGGCCTGGTGGCCACGCCCATGTCCCGACGCGCGCAGGCCGACCCCGCCATCATGGACTTCATCCGCCACAAGCAGCCCCTGGACGGCGGCCGCATCGGCCAACCGGAAGACCTGGACGCCGCGGTGGTGTTCTTCCTGTCGGACGCCGCCCGCTTCGTCACCGGCCAGGTGCTGGCGGTGGACGGCGGCTGGAGCGTATCCGAGGGGCGTCCGCCCGGGACCGGTGCCCCGGCCCCGACGCCACCGGCGGCCGCAACCGCGCCCGGTTTCGACGCCCCGTGAACTATCTCCTGGGCATTGACCTCGGCGGTTCCAGCGTCAAGGCCGTTGCCGTGACGCCCCGCGGGCGCCCGCTGGCGCAGCGGGTCGAGTCCTTCCCGCCGGAGGAACCCGGTCGGTTTGCCGACGCGGTGCGTGCGCTGGCCGCGGCGGTGGCCGCGGAAAACGGCGCGGCTCCCGCGCGCATCGGCCTGTCCGCTCCGGGGCTGGTGGCGGCGGACGGCCGCCGTATCGCGCACATGCCCGGCCGGCTGGCCGGCCTCGAGGGCCTGGACTGGACTGCTCACCTGGGCGCGCCCCGGCCGGTGCCGGTCTTGAACGACGCCCACGCCGCGCTGCTGGGCGAGGTCTGGCGCGGCGCGGCGCGGGGCGCGCGCCATGTGTTCATGCTCACGCTGGGAACGGGCGTGGGCGGGGCGGCGATGGTGGACGGTCGGCTCCTGCGCGGCGCCCTCGGCCGGGCCGGACACCTGGGGCACATCGCGCTCGACCCGGAGGGCCCGCCGGACATCTGCGGCACGCCCGGGAGCCTCGAGTGGGCCATCGGCAACGCCACCGTGGGCGAACGCACCCGGGGCCGCTTCACGAGCACGCACGACCTGATCCGGGCGGCGACGGCAGGCGACGCTTTCGCGCGCGCGGTCTGGCTCAAGTCCGTGCGCGCGCTGGCGGCGGCGGTGGCCTCGCTCATCAACGTGCTCGACCCGGAGGTGGTCATCGTGGGCGGCGGCATCGCCCGGGCGGGCGCGGCGCTGTTCGAGCCGCTGGCGGCGGAACTGGAGCGATTCGAGTGGCGGCCGGGCGGACACCGTGTGCGCATGGTGCCCGCCGAACTGGGCGAATTTGCCGGGGCCTTCGGCGCCGCCTACCATGCGGCCCGCGCAACATGACTTCGGCGTTTTCCCAAGTGCGGTTCCGGCTCGGAGGATGGCGCGCCGCCGCGCGGGGTCTGATCGCGGCGGGCGTGCTGGCAGGGGCCGCCCTGGCCGACGACGCCCCGCCGCCGGACCTGGACCGGCTCCTGCGTCGCGCGGTGCAGCAGGCGCAGCGCGACCGCGAGCACGAGGCCCGTTTCAAGGCCCGCTACGCCTACGTGCGCACCCGCACCACCGACACCCTCAACGCCGGGGGCGAGCTCAAAAAGCGCGAGTACCAGCGCTTCGAGCATTCCCCGGCCCGCCCCGAGCCGGACCGCTGGGCCAAAGGGGAGGACGCCCGCCAGCGGGCCTACGAACGCCGCGACGTGCCGGTGACCACCAACCTGCTCGATCGCTTCCGCTTCACCCTGGCCGGGCGCGAGACCCTCGCCGGCCGGCCGACCTGGGTGGTGGACTTTGCCCCGGCCGGCGACTCCCTCCCGGCGGACAGCCTCATCGAGAAGTTCATCAACCGCATGGCCGGCCGGCTGTGGATTGACGCGGCCGACGAGTTGGTGAGCCGGGCGGAGTTCCAGCTCACCGCCCCCGTGAACGTGGTGGGCGGCCTGGTCGGCGCGCTCAAGCACTGCGAGGTGGGCTTCGAGCGCGGGCGGACCGACGAGGGGCTGTGGTTCACCCGGCGGCTGACCTGGCGCATCGAGGGCCGAAAACTTTTCAGCCGCCGCATCATGACGCACGTGGAGGAAATCACCCAGGTACGCCCGGCCAGCACATCCGTCCCGCCCGCCGCGGCATTGGCGGACTGAGCGGGATCGAAGTTCCGGCGCGCCGGCGTTTCCCTTCCCCCCGCCCGGGCAGGCGGGGATGGCGCGGGCCGTTTCCGAAACTCAGCTCAGGTCCCCGCGATCGTCGCGGCGGGGGCTGGAGGCCGGCGGAACCGCTGGACAAACAGGTCCGCCGAGTAGAAGGCGTTGGGGAGGACCTCGCATTCGGCCCAGCACCCGGGACAGGCGCGGACCCAGTCGCGCTGCGCGCGCGCCGCGGTGCCGTGCCAGACTTCGGCAAACGTCTGCCGGCGCAGGTTGCCCACGCGACGGGAGTTGAACTGGCAGGTGGGCACGTCGCCGTTGGGGAGGAGCCGCAGGTGGCTGCGCAGCGCGACGCAGGGGGGCCGCGGCTCGGGGCGGCCTTCGAGCAGGCGGGCGCGCAGGCCGCGGTAATAGGACTGCTTGGCCAGGCGCTCCGGGGCCGGCAGGTCGCGGGCGTCGGCCTCGAGCAGGTCGAGCAGCTCCCGCAGCTCGTGCGGTTGGAACCGGCCAAAGGGGGTGAACTCGCCGGCAGCCCTGGGCGCCACTTCAAGTTCCGCCTCGGTGCTGTAGGTGGCGCTGAGGGCGTAACCGAGGACGGCCTGCGGGCGGATGCCCAGCGGGGCCAGGAACGCCCGCAGGGCACGGAATTGGCCGGCCCCCTCGGCATCCAGGATGGTCTGGTTGACGCTCAGGTGGAGATTCCATTCCCCGCGGCGCGATGCCAGGGCGCGCAGGGTGGCGGTGGCGGTCTGCCACGCGGTGTCCCGCCCGCGCGTGGCATTGTGCCGGGCCTCCATGCCGTCCAGCGACACCAACAGGCGCAGGGGGAGGGCGCGCGGGCGTTCCGCGCAAAACTTCACGATGCGGTCGGTGAGGAAGCCGTTGGTTGTCACATGCAGGAAGGCCGGCTTCAGGTGACGCTGCACCAGCGCGGCGATGGCCGTCAGGTCCGGCCGGACGAAGGGTTCGCCGCCGGTCAGGCGCACGGCATCCAGCGGGGGCAGTTGCTCGAAGATGCGTTCGATCTCCCCGAGCGTGAGCTCGTCCGGGGAGGGCTTCCGCCAACTGTCACACATCACGCAGCGGGCGTTGCAGGTGAAGGTCACGATGAAGGTCAGCAGGCGGGGGCGGTCCGGTTCGCCCTGGCGGAGTCGCAGCCAGCTCAGGGGCAGGGAGGCCAGGGCGGGCAGGTTCATGCCGCCACGGGTTCCGCCACCCAGGGGTGCGCCGGGGCCGGGAGCCGGGAAACGGAGGCCGCCGGCAGGTGGCGGCGAATAATCCCCAGCACCGCCGGCAGACCGTCCAGGCGCTCCGGCCGGATGCGACACCGGTAGCCGTCCAGGCGGGCCAGGAAGCGGTGAAGCCGCGCCTCGGTGAAATCCTCCATGGACAGGGCCTCGCCGGCCCCGGAGGCACGCAGGAAGTGGGCGTTGATGGCCTGCTCGAAGTTCCCGGTCTCGGCCAGCGCGAACACCGGCTTGCCCAGGAAGAGCGCTTCGCCCACCAACTGGTTGCCCGCCGTGCAAACCAGGGCGGTGCCCGAGGCCAGGTCCTCCAGGAACCGCGATTCGCTAATGGGGTGAAAACTCACCGCCCCCCGCGCCGGCCGCGCTCCCAGGCCGTACACTCGGGTCTCCAGACCTGTCTTTTCCAGTGCCGCCAGCACCGCCTCCGGTACGGCGCGCCGCCAGTAGGCCACCAGATGACGGCCGGTCCGCGGCCGGGCCTGGCGCACGGCCCGGCGCAGGAGCACCCCCACCTGGGTCACCTTCCGGACGCCGCGCCGCAGCGGTGGAAAGTAAAACGAGGAGACGACCGTCTCGACCTGTCCCCGGTAGTAGGCTCCCACCACCGCCCCCATGTAGGCCGCCCGCCAGCGCAGGGGCCGGGGCAGTTGCCGCAGGTCGCTGGTCCGCAGGAAATGCTGGTGGTCCACGCTCAGGAAAGGCCGCCCGCAGCGGCGGGCCGCCCGCGGCAGGGCCGGCTCGAAGTCGGTGATCACCAGGTCGGGCTGTTCCCGCCGCACCTGGTCGGTCAGACGCGCGAGGGTCGCCGGTAGCGCGCGCAGGTAGGCCAGCAGGCCGCGGGCGGTCCGCAGGTAGCTGATGCGCTCGAAGGCATCGTAACCAAAGCGCAGCCCGGGCAGCTCGTGCACCCGGACCGGGGTGTCGGCAAACAGCGGCGCCAGGAAGGCATGGGCATCGCCCGGCGCGAACACGTGCACCGCATGTTCGGGGGCCAGCGCCTCGACCAGGGCCCTCACACGGGTGGCGTGGCCGCGTCCTTCCCCGCTGAGGCTGATGAACAGTTTGGCCATCGGTTGACGGGTCAATCAAACCCGCCTCCTTGTCTCCGGAGCGCGGCGTGCCGACAAGTCCCCGGCGGGCGTGTTGCCGGAATTTTGCCCCGGCGTGACGGACCCGCCACGGTTTCAACCCCGCCGGTTCGCCGGCGTGCGTTACCAGTTGCCCGCCTTGCTGACCGGCGCTGTTTACGCGGGCAGCGGCGCGCTTGGCGCGCGCGGGGCGGCCGGGTATGGTGCGGCGGTCATGTCGCCGGGTGCCGAGTACCTCCACCAGTGCCGCGGCCTGCTCGAAACGGTCGCGGCCCAGTTGCCCGCCCTCGAGCGGGCGGCGGACTGGTTTGCCGCCACGATTCGGGCCGGGCGCATGGTGCACCTGTTCGGCTCGGGCCACAGCCGCATCTTGGTTGAGGAGATGTGGCCGCGTTACGGCTCGTTCCCCGGCTTCAACCCGATCGTCGAGCTCTCGCTGAGCTTCCACAACCTGGTCGTGGGTCCCAACGGCCAGCGGCAGGCCATGTTCCTGGAAAACGTCTCCGGCCTGGCCGAACGCATTCTGCGCAACTTCGACATCCGCCCCGAAGACTGCGCGCTGGTGATCTCCTCCAGCGGGTGCAACGTGGTGCCGGTCGAGATGGCCGAGGGCTTCCAGCGCCGCGGCGTCAAGGTCGTGGCCATCGTGTCCCGCCGCCACGCCGAGGCCAGCCGCAGCCAGCGGGCCGACGGTCGGAAACTGCCCGACTTCGCCGACCTGGTGCTGGACACCGGCGCGCCGGTGGGCGACGCGATGGTGCGGGTGCCCGGCCTGGAGTACCCCGTGGCGCCGGGCTCGACGGTGGGCGGTTGCATGTTGATCAACGCCCTCAAGGCTGAGGTGGCCGCGCGGCTCACGGCCGCCGGCCGGCCGCCGCGGGTGCTCACCGCCGGGGCGCTTATCGGCGCGGAGCGGGCGGCCGAGCTGTTCGAGGCTGCCTACGACGAGCACGCGCGCCGTCTGGCCCGGCTCTATCAAAACCTGGGGGCGTGAAGGGCGGATCGTTTGGCGGTTGATCCGCCGGGCCGGCCGTCCATGCTGTTGCCCGCGTGAAGACAACAATCCTTTCGCCGC
>JBBIJZ010000134.1:0-9193 GCA_037445715.1 Verrucomicrobiales bacterium
AACGCGCCGCGCTGCGCGCCCGGCTCGAGCGCCTCCTGGGCCGCCTGCCGCCCCGGCCTGCCGTGCCCGCGGTGCGCACCCTGGCGCGCGAGACCCGCGCGGGCTACACCCTCGAGCGCTTCGAGTTCGACAACGGCGCCGGCGCCACCGTGCCCGGCGTGCTGTTGCTGCCGGCCGGGGCGACCGGCAAAGTGCCGGGTATCCTGTACTGCCACTGGCACGGCGGCGAATACCACAAGGGCAAGGTCGAGTTGTTCGAGCGCGTCCATACCCCCGAGGAACCGGGCCCCGCGCTGGCGCGGCGCGGCTTTGCCGTGCTGGCGATTGACGCCTACGGCTTCGGCGAACGCCAGGGCCGCGGACCCGGTTCGGACGAAACCGGCGCCGCCGGGGAACTGACCGCCAGCAAGTACAACCTCTGGCTGGGCCGCACCCTCTGGGGAATGATCCTGCGCGACGACCGCCTGGCGCTGGATTACCTGGCCTCGCGCCCGGAGGTGGACGCCGCCCGGCTGGGCGCCACCGGCATCAGCATGGGCGCCACGCGCACCTGGTGGTTGATGGCCCTGGACGAGCGGCTCAAGGCCGGCGTGGCCGTGGCCTGCCTGACCCGTTACCAAAACCTCCTCGCCCACCAGGGGCTCAAGTACCACGGCATTTACTACTACGTGCCCGGGATGCTGGCGCACTTCGACACCGAGGCGGTGATCGCGCTCATCGCCCCGCGCGCCCTGCTCTGCCAGAACGGGGACCGGGACGAGGGTTCGCCCGTGGACGGCATCCGCCAAATCGAGGCGCGGGCGCGGCCGGCGTGGGAATTGAGCGGCGCGGGGGCGAACTTTCGCAGCGTGGTGTACCCGGGCGCGGGCCACGTGTACCTGCCCGCGATGTGGCAGGAGACGCTGGCCTGGTTCGAGCGGCACCTGAAGTGACCCCCGGCGGCCCCGACCGGGGCCCGCGCCTACCGCACCACCAGTTTGAAACTCTCGGAGTGGCTGTTGAACTCCGGCGCGTACAGGCACTGGATGCTGGCCGGGCCGGTCTGGTACTCGCCGCGCAACTGGACCCGCACCGGGTACTCGAAGACGTACGTGCCCCGGGGCAGCCAGCCGATGAAGAAGTGGCTGGCGGTGTCGCGGGTGGTCTCGTAGTAGCCCAGGCTGTCTTGGTACCGGTAACCGCTGAGCACGTTCACCGGTTCGGTGCCGCTGCCGCGCGCGTCCTGGAGGTGGAGGTACTCCATGTCGCGGTCCACGCGCAGTTCCAGACGCACCACCAGTTCGTCGCCCACGGCGACCGGCCCGCGCACCGGCTCGAGCACCGGCCCCCGGGCGGTGGCGCGGCGGAGGAACAGCGTCTTCTTGAGCTGCAGGGGCGTGCCCTCGTAGGGCCGCACCCGGGCCAGGTCCTCGAAGTACTGCCAGTGGACGCTGCCCCAGGCCACGCCGGGGTCGGTCTTGCGCACGATGATGTCCGCCAGCGCGGGCCGGACTTCGGGGCCGACAAACCGCACCTCGTAGAAGCCGGTACCCGGCTCAACGGCCGGGCGAGGCATCCCCGCAGGTGTCCCGTCCGCCGTGCCGGGGGTGACCGGGCGGCCGCCCAGCGTCACCTCGACCAGCGCGTCGCTGCTGAGCAGATCGCGGCCGCGCCGGAGCAGGGCGTACACGGCGTCGGCGGTGGCCTTGGTGGACTTCCAGTGCTGGGTCTGCTTCTGCTTGAGGAGCCAGACCTGGCATTCCTCGACCACCGCGGGGTTCGGGAAGACCTCGCTGAAAACCTCGATCATGAGGGCCTGCGTTTCGATGGGCGCACGATGCCACCACCAGGCCGGTTCGGGGTCGCGCCAGAACCGGCCCAGTTCCTCGTCCGTCAGGCTGCGTTCGAGCAACGAGCGGGCAATGGCCGTGGAGGTGGAAGTGTCGCCGAACCGATGCAGGGCCAGCGCCAGGTGGCCCTGGGTGAGGCGGCTGCCGGTCTGGAGCCAATGCTCGCGGGCACGGGCCAGGAAGAAGTCCACGGCCGTCCGCGTTTCAGAGGCGAGGGGCTTGTCGGCAAGGAAGAAACTCCGGCTGTAGAGGTACAGCGCCTCCAGGGAACCCGGCACATGGTCTTCCGGCCGGGGGTTGTGGCGGAGGATTTGGGCGTGCTGCTCACGGACCCAGGCGTCCACCATATCGAGGGCTTCGATCGCCAGGTCGGCGGTGGAAGTCACGCCCAGTTGCCGCAGCCGGCCGAACCCGGCCACGATGTACAGGGTGATGAAGTCGTCACGCGGGCCGCCCGGAAACCACGCCCAGCCCCCGTCCGGGCGGCGGGCTTCGCGCAGCTTTTGCAACGCGCGGGCCTGTTCCTCGCGGAGGCGGTTGTCGTCGAAGAGCACGCCCACGTTGCGGCGGGCCTCGCTCTCCTGCCGGGCCTGCCGGAGCCAGGGCGAGGCTTCGAGCGCCACGGCCTTGAGCTCGGGGTTTTTCTCCAGTGGACTGTCCAGGGCGGGGGTGGCCCGCCACTGGTCGAAAATGCGACGGATTTTGGGGTCGGACCGGGCGATGAACTGCGCCAGCGCGTTGGCGTAGTAGCGGTTGAAGACCTGCTCGGCGCACTCGTGCGGGAACTCCATCAGGTAGGGCAGGGCCAGCACCGCATACCAGGCCGGCTGCGAAACCATCTGCACGGTCAGGCTTTGGTGGACCAGGGTGGGAGAGTCGGCCGCGCCGGCCAGGGCCTGGAAATGGAACTGGCGCGTGCCCGGCCCGCGGATGGGCAGGGGGAGCGATTCGGTCAGGAGGATGCGCCGGGTCAGCACCGGCACGAAGCCTTCCTCGCCGTCGGAAAGTGTGTCATCGGCGGCGACGGCTTTCCAAGTCAGCGCGGCCAGGCCGTCGGGCACGGTCAACCGCCAGGCGAAGGTGCGGGACTGTCGGGCCGGGATGTCAAAAGGCTGCTCGGGGGCGAGGTTGCCGAGTGCCGCGTCCGCAGGCTGGTCGGTCAGGCCGTCGAGGAGGTTGAGCCGGACGCGGCCGCGGCGGGGCTGGTCGCCCTGGTTGGAGACCTTGACGGTGAACTCGAGCACGTCGCCTTCGCGGACGAAGCGCGGGGGGTTGGGCTGGACCATCAGGTCCAGGCTGGTCACGGCGCGCTCCTCGATCCGGCCGGCGCGCAGGTGCCGGTCGTGGGCGAAGCCCAGGAACCGCCATTCGGTGAGGGTTTCGGGCAGGGTGAACTCCAGGCGCACCACGCCGTTGGAGTCGCTGCGCAGGTGGGGGAAGAAAAAGGCCGTTTCGGTCAGGTTCCGGCGCGGCACCACGCGGGCGAGGTTCGGCGTTGGCACCGGCGGCGCGGTGGCGTCCTTGGCCGCGGTGCCGGCCCGGTCGGCCTCGGCGGCGGGCGCCGCCGCGAGCATCATTTCCGCGGCTTCCGGTGCACCGCGCGCGGTGAGGCCGTAACGCATCATCATGGCCGCCCCGGGCATCGGCAAGGCCCTCACGGGCGGCTGGATCAGTTCGGGCGGAAAGTGGCGGTAGGTTAATTCGACCGCGAATGGCGGGGGGCGTTGCCAGGAGGTCCAGGCCTGGAAGGGCTCGAGGCGGTTGAGGAAGGTGGTGGAGATGGCCGGCGACTCCTGTCGGAACACCTCGAAACGATCGGGCCATTGCAGGGGGACAAAGGCGTCCAGCGAGGCGTCGTACAGCGTGGCGACCATCTCGGCGGCGCGGCGTTCGGCCTCGGCGGCCTGGCCGGGCGGGCCCTGAATTTCCAGCGCCCAGGTTTCCTGCTGGCCTGGGCGGAGTCGGGAGGTGAAGCGGCTCCAGCGCAGGGTCAGTTCGCGGTCGCGCCAGGGCACCTGGACTGGGCGCACGGTGAGATGGGCGCGGTTGTCCCGCACAAACGTCACCAGGAGGGTGAAACCGCCGCGCAGGGCCTCGGTGATGGTTTGCCGGATCTGCGTCTGCGTGGTGTCGGCGGGGGTCCAGAACCGCTGGAGCATCCGGCCCCGGTGTTCGATCTCCACAAACGCCCGGCCGCGGTCGTAGCCGGTGCCCCAGAGGGCGAGCAACTCGTCGCCGGGCTGGAGTTCCCAGGTGGGGGCGGCCAGGACCTGCGGCAGCTTGAGGGCCAGGCGGGAGGCGGCGGGGTTGAGCACTTGCAGGGGCAACCGCGCCGAGACCGGCCGGTCGAAACGGTCCCGGGTCTCGAGCACGGCGCGGTACAGGCCGACCGGCAGGCGGTACTCAAACGCGGCCTGGCCGTTGGTGCCGGTGCTGAAGGGGCGCTCCTCCACCACCGCACCCAGCGGCCAGGAGGCGGGATCCGACGGATCTGACCGATCTGCCCGATCCGACGGATCAAACCGATCCACCGCCTCCAACGCCGGCCGCGGTACGCGCGCCGGGGCCTGCAAGGCGTACACCCTCAGGGTGCCGGAGGCGGGCTGAGGTTCGCCGTCGAGGGTGGTGGTGCGCACTTCCAGGCGCACCGGCTGGTCTTCGGTGAGCCATTCGGCCGCGGTGAGGCGGGCCTCGAGGGCGGCGTACCCCAGGCGAATCACGCGGCGGTCGGAACGCGTTTCGCCGGCGGGGTCGGTCACGTCCGCCTGCACTTCAAACTCGAAGGTGGGTTCGTCCGACTCGGGCACCTGGGGATCGGGCAGGGCGCGGAAGACGATTTCGAACCGGCCCTCCGTGTCGGTGGCCAGCGTGCCGTGGGCGATTTCCTGGTTGTCGGTCCGGGGTGGCCAGATGGCCCGTTGCCAGCCCCAGCCCCACCACCAGGGCATGCGCACCTGTCGCACCACGCGGTAGCGCACCTCGGCGCCGTCCACCGCGGCGCCGGTGTAGGCGGTGGCCACGCCGGCCAGCCGCACCTCCCCGCCCAGCCGGGCCGCGGTCTTGGGGGCTTCCAGGGTGACCTGAAACTTCGGCCGTTTGTACTCCTCGACTGAGACGGAGGTCTGACCGGGCGGCCCATCCACCACGCGCAGCGTCATGGCGCCGGCCAGGCGGTCGCGGGGCGCGGTGAAACTGCCGCTGAAGGAGCCGTAGTCGTTGGCCTGAAAGGACTGTCGGGCGACCTCCTGGCCGTTGACGTCGTACAAGGCCACGCTCACCCGCCGGCCGGCGAGTACCTCGTACTGATCATTCGCCTGGTCGGCGCGCAGGCAGATGCCCTTGTAACGGATGATCTGGCCGGGCCGGTAAATCGCGCGGTCGGTGAAGAGCATGGTGCGGAGGGTGACGTGGTCGGGGCGGGGTGGCTGCCAGCGGTGATGCTCCTCGGCGGTGGCCACGGACCGGCCGCGGGCCGTGGCTTTGACCAGCACGCCGCGGCCCACCGGGGCGTTGAGCTGGAAAAAGCCGTTGGTGTCCGTGAGGGCCGGCGGCACGGCCACACGGTTGCCGCGGTTGTCCAGGTACCAGCCCTCGACGCGGGCGCCGGGGATGGGATCGCCCTGGTTGGCATCAAGGACGAAACCTTCCGTCCTTCCCGCGCGGTTGCGGAGGACGAGGGCCAGGTCGCTCACCCAGCAGGTGGCCACGGCAAGCTGGTTGTCGTCCTCGCGGAATTCGGGGTCGTGGCTGGCAAAGATGAAGTAAAAGCCCGGCGGCAGGTCCGTGGGCGCGGGCAGGGGGAGGGTGCGGGTCTTGAAGTCCGGGGTGGGGGGCAACGGAGCGGACCAGGCATGGGCCGGGGGGCGGGCCAGCACTTCGCGGAGCTGGTCCGGGTTCAGGTGCTCGGGCCGCGGGCGGTTGCGGGCCAGGAACTCGTTCCAGTCCCACGCCACGGCGCGGAACCAGACCTGGGTCACGTTGCGGTAGCGTAGGGTGATTTCGGGGCAGGGGGTGTCGCCGGGCGGGGCCAGGTCGCGGCCGCAGTTCCAGACCCGCTCGGTGGTCAGGCTGACCTCGGGCGCTTCGATCTCGGCGATGAGGTTGGCGCAGAGCCTGCCGCCGGGGCTCTCGGGGTGGGCCTGGCGGCCGCGGGTGGCCAGGCGGTGCGCCTCGGCGGGGTTGTCCTCGTCGCGCCACTGCGCGGCCAGATGGTACAGAGCCAGGGCGGACAACTCGTGAAAGGCGTTTTCCCCGGCGAAGCGCAGCAACGCGGCCTTGAAGCGCTCGGCGCGGCCATCGGCGCTGGCCGCGTTCTTGCCCCAGAGCAGGCGGGCGAGGTCCACGTCCAGAAACGCCGTACGGTCGGAGTCACCCTGGTGGAAACGGAGCAGGTCCTGGTAGAGCCGCACGGCGCGGAAGGCGGCAGCGTTGGTTTCGGTGGCGACCGGCTGCCAGGTCAGAAACATGTTGGGCGGGTCGAAAATCGGGTCTTGGGCGGTGATCTGAAAAGCGTCCTGGGGCCGGGCGCCGGCCTGTTCGCCGGCGGTGTAGAAGCTCAGGGCCTCGTGAGCGAGGAAGTCGTAGAGGGTGGGCCGGTAGGTGTCGGGCAGGGCACCGGGAAGGAGGAATTCGTCGAAGACGGCAACGGGGGTTTGCTGGAGTCGCCCGGCGTCGGCCAGGGCGGCGGTGAAGTGGCGGTCAATCGCGGCGAACAGGCGCGGCAGGTCCCAGGTGCGGAAGTCCGGCCCGGGCGGCTGGGCGGTGGCGGTGCGCTGCAAGAACCGCCACCGGTTTTGCTGGAAGTACGCCCAGTACCAGTGGGCCAGGACGGTTTCGAGCAGAGGCCGGAGTTCCTCCGGGAGGGTGGGCAGGGCGGCCTGGAGGCGGGTGATTTTTTCCTCGGGCCGGCCGCCTTCGAGGTCGGCTTCGAGGGTGATTTTCTGGCAGAGCGCCCGGGCGGCCTCGGCCCAGGCCTGGTCGGCCAGGGCACCGCGCAGGATCGGTTCGAGGGTCTCGAGGGCGGTGCGGGGCAGGCCCTGTTGTTTGGCGGCTTCGACCTTTTGCCAGAGGTCGGCGCGGGGCGAGGCGGCGAGGGGGGTCATGGTGAACAGCAGCAGCGCCGGGAGACAGAGGGCGAGTTTCATGCGTCGGATCGAACACTGCGCCTGCCGGCGAGGGACGGCAACCGCAGACACGGGTACCCGCCCGCGCCGATGGGCGCACCGGCGGATGCCCGCGGAAGGGGCTTACTTGCCGAACAGGGTGTTGAGGCGTTGGCCGGTGTTTTCCTCTTTCTCGACGGTGTTTTCCATCTCGCGGATGCCGGGCAGGCGGTCGCGGGTGGCCTGGGCCTCGCGGGCGGCATCCTCGGGCGTGCGCAGGATGGTGGGGCGGATCAGGACGATGAGTTCACTGCGCTTGGCGTCGGAGCTCTTCGAGCGGAACAGGGTGCCGAGCACCGGAATGTCCTTGAGCAGGGGCACGCCCGAGCTGGTCTTGCTCTTCGAGGCGCGGATGTAGCCGCCGAGGATGACCGTCTCGCCGTCGCGCACCGAGATGGTCGAGCCGGCGGAGCGGTTGATGGTGCGGGGCTGCTTGCCCACGCCGGGGAATTCCTCGAAGCCGGAGATTTCCGAGATTTGCTGGTTGATTTCCATGACCACCAGGCCGTCGGGAGTGATGAAGGGGGTCACGTCCAGGGTGGTGTCCACGTTCAACTGCGAGAAGTACGAGCTGGGCCCGTAAAACGAGCCGCCCTGGTAGGTGCCGGCGATGAAGGGGACGGTCTCGCCCACGCTGAAGCTGGCCGGGGTGGCGTGGGTGGTCTGGATGCGGGGCCGGGCCAGAATCTGGCCGCGGTTTTTGCCGGCCAGGGCGGTGACAGCCACGTTGAGGTCGTCGCGGAAGGCGGCCAGGTAGGTGAAGCCGCTGCTGCCGGCGATGTTGGTGAGGCTGGTGATGAGGTTGCCGGTGTTGTTGGCGGCGGTCTGGTTCCAGCTACCGGTCCGCTGGGGCTGCATGAGCCAGGAAACGCCCAAGGAGTAGGAGTCGCTCAATTGCACGTCCATGATGATCGCGTCAATGACCACCTGGGCCTGGAGCTGGTCCACCTTGGCCACGATGTTGGTGATCATTTTCATGTCCTGCCGGTTGGCGAAGACGATCAGGGAGTTGGACCGCTCGTCCGGGACGATGCGGGCGTCCTGGAGCAACTGCACCTGGCCGGCCTGCTGGCCGGCGCGGTTGAGGATGTTTTGGAAGCGCTGGTTGAACGTGGTGGCCGCGGTGGTGGGCGTGGTCCCGGGCCGGGGCGTGGCGGGCGTCAACGGCGTGGTGGCCGCCTGCTGGGGGCGATACTGGCCGGCGGCCAGTTCCTCCTGGACTGCTTGCTCGAGCGGCGTCACGCCTTCGGCCTGGGGATAATAACCGCCGGGTCGGTAAGGCGTGGTGCCGTAGCCTCCGTATCCCCCGTAGCCGCCGAACGTGCCGCCGTAACCGCCCAATCCACCCACGCCGCCGCGGAAGGCGCGGCTGGTGCTGCGTTGCATGCCGGTGGTGCGGGCCACGGCACCAGCGGCCGAGGGAGCGGCGGCGCCCCCCGCCCCGCCGATGAGCGAGCTCATGGTGTTGTAGATGTCCGTGACCATGCCGTACTTGATGGGGATGACCTCGAGCTTGTAGTCGTTTTCGACCTCGACATCGAGCTGTTCGATGAGCTCGCTCATGCGCTTGACGTTGGCCGGGTAGTCGCGCAGCACCAGCGTCTGCGTGGCGTCAATGGCCAGGAGGCCGTTGGGCGTTTTGGCAAAGGAGGCCAGAATCTGCTGCATCTCCGAGGGCAGGACGTGTTTGAGCTTGAGAATCTTGGTCACGAACTGCCCGGTCTCGGCCAGGTTTTTGAGGTCGTCCTTGGCGAAGGCGGCGCCTTCTTGGAGCACGGTGTTGGCGGGGACGGCGCTGACGAATTTCTCGCCCACATTGACCATGGCGATGCCGTTCATGGCCAGCACGGTGTCCAGCGCCTGGACGGCCTCCTCGCGGGTCCAGGGGGTCTGGTTGTTGAGCATGATCTGCACCTTGGGCAGGGAAGTGGCGCGCAGCACGGTGCGCTGGGTCAGCTCGGCGTAAAGCGTCAACACGACCTCCAGGTCGGCCATTTGCAGGGTGAGCACACCCGGCGCGTAGGTCCCGTCCGGACTGGCACTGGGGGCGTTGGTCGAGCCCGGGGTAATGGTTTGGCCGAGGGTGGCGCCGCCGGGGAGAGTGGAGGCGGGCGTCGTCGGCGCGGGGAGGGACGGGGCCGGGGAGGCGGTGGGTTGTCCGGGCTGGGGCGCCAGGCGCGGGGCCGGTCGGACCAGCCGCGG
>JBBIJZ010000135.1:0-9019 GCA_037445715.1 Verrucomicrobiales bacterium
GGCCGGCCGTCCCGACGTCGCGGCCGCCCCCCCGGCGGGTTGCCGCGGTGCTGGTCCGGCTCGCGCTGGGGTGGCTGGCGCTGGGGTGGCTGGCGCTGCTGGCCGGCCGTGCCGCCGAGCCCGGTCCGGAAAGCATCGCTGCGTTGCGCGAGCGCATCCGGGCGCACGTGACCCAGCCGCGGTTTGCCCGCGCGTACTGGGGCATACACCTGGTCTCGCTGGAGACCGGCCGGGTGCTGTTCACCGCCAACGCCGACAAGTGGTTCGTGCCGGCCTCGACCGCCAAGCTCTTCACTGGCGCGCTGGCGCTGGACGTGTTGGGACCGGACTTCCGCATCCGCACCTCGCTCTACGCCCCGGCGCGGCCGGACGCCCGCGGCACGTTGCGGGGCGACCTGCGCCTGTACGGCCGGGGCGACCCGGGGTTCCTCGTGGCCGCGGCGGGGGGCGATTGGGACCGCGCGCTGGCGCCGCTGGTCGAGGCGGCCGTGCGGGCCGGCCTCAAGCAGGTCCAGGGCGGGCTGGTGGCGGACGCCAGTTACTTCCGCGGCCCGCCGGTCGGCTCCGGTTGGGAGTACGACGATTTGATCTGGTACTACGGCGCCGAGGTCTCCGCGCTGAGCCTCAACAACAACGCCGTCGAGGTGGTGGCCCGGCCGGCAGCCCGGGCGGGGTGGCCGGCCGAGGTGTTTCTGTACCCTTCAACGGCATTTGTGAGCGTGAGCAACCGCCTGCTCACCGTGGCGGCCGGCGGTCCGCGGCGGGTGACTTTGTGGCGCGAGGCCCGGGCGAATGTGGTGCACGTCCGGGGCACGTTGCCGCTGGGCGCCGACCGGGTGAGCGAGACGGTGGCCGTGCGCGAGCCGGCGCGGTGGTTCGGCGAGGAGTTCAAGCGCGCGCTCGGGCGCCGTGGCATCACCGTGCGCGGACCGGTGCGTGTCGTCGAGGCCCTGCCGGAAAAGGCCGGCGCGGCGTCTCCCCCCGGGTGGATCGAACTGGGCGGCTGCGATTCCGCGCCGTTGCGCGAACTCCTGCCGCGGATGCTCAAGCCCTCGCAAAACCTCCACGCCCAGCTCTGGTTTCTGCAGGCCGGCGCCACGCTCGCCCCGGCCGGCCCGGACGAGACCAGCGAGCAGGCCGGGCGGCGGGCGATGTCCGCCCTGCTGGCGCGGGCCGGCATCCCGGCCGGCGAGGTGCGCCTGGAGGAGGGCTCGGGGCTGTCCCGCCACAACGTGGTCACCCCGCGGGCGCTGGTGCGGTTGCTCGAATTCATGGCGCGGCATCCGCACGCCGCGGTCTTTCGCGCCGCCCTGCCCGTGGCCGGCGTGGACGGCACGTTGCGGGGGCGCCTGCGCGGCACCCCCGCCGCGGGCAACCTGCGCGCCAAGACGGGCAGTTTGGACCTGGTCCACGCCCTGGCGGGCTACGTGACCAGCGCGGCGGGCGAGCCGCTGCTTTTCGCCCTCCTGCTCAATCAGTACGCCGGGGGCGAGCGTCCGGGGCGGGCCGAGCTGGATGAAATCGCCGCCTGGCTGGCCGGCCTGCGCCAGCACAGCCGCGAATGGCGCGAGTGAACCCGCGGCGCCGCCGGCCCGCCGCTCAGCGCGGTCGGATGACCAGCTCCTCGACGACGGCGTGCGGGGGCAGGCTCACGCACAGCCAGACGCATTCGGCCACGTCCTCCGGGCGGAGCATCCGGGCGCGGGCCTCCGCGGAGGGCGGTTCGGGGCGTTTGTCCAGCAGGGGCGTGTCAATGTCGCCGGGAAAGATGGCGCAGGCGCGGATGCCGCGGTGGCGTTCCTCGGCGTTGATGCTCTGGGTCAGGCCGGCCAGGCCGAACTTGGCCATGACGTAGGCGGGGCCGGCCTTGGGGCTGGCCTGTTTGCCGGCGTCGGAGACGATGTTGACGATGGTGCCGGCGCCGCGGCGGCGCATCTCGGGGAGAAAGGCCTGCACGCAATAGAAGGCGCCGTGCAGGTTGGTGCCCAGCAGGTCCTGGTAATCGAAGAGCGACAACTCGGCCAGGGCGCGGCGCGGGGTGTTGGTGCCGGCGGCGTTGACCAGCACGTGCACCTCGCCCAGCTCGGCGTGCACCCGCTCGGCCAGGCGCGCCACGGCCGCGGCGTCGCGAATGTCGCACGGCACGGGCCGCAACTGCCCGGCGCGCTCGCCGGCCAGGCGGGCGGTCTCGTTCAGGGGGGCGACCTGCCGGCCCACCAGGGCGACCTGCCAGCCCTCCCGGGCCAGGCGCAGGGCCACGGCCCGCCCCACGCCGCTGCCGGCCCCGGTGACCACTGCGTGTTGACTCATGGCCGGGAGCCTGACAGAAACCGGCCCTGGGCGAAAGCGGCAAAGTGTTTAGCCGTGCTGTTGCCGGGCTTTGACAAGGGCGCCGTTTTTGGGGAGCCTGCCCCAAATGAACGTCATTCGTCACGATGAGCCGGGTTTCTCCGCCGCGCTGGAGGAGCTGACGCGCGGCACCAGCCTGTTCGACCCGGAGATCGAGGCGCGCACGCGGGACATCCTGCGGGCCGTCGCCGAGCGCGGGGACGCGGCGCTGTGCGAGTTGACGCGGCGGTTCGACGGCGCGGACCTGCGGCCGGAGCAGTTGGCGCTGACGCAGACCGAGCTGTTCCAGGCCGCGGTGCGGGCGGGGCCGGAGTTGCGCCGCACGCTGGACGTGGCGGCGCGGAACATCGAGCGGTTCAGCCGCCGGGCGCTGCGCCGGGATTGGTCGGTCCGCAACGCCCAGGGCGGCCGGGTGGGCGAGAAGTTCGACCCCTTCGACCGGGTGGGCGTGTACATCCCCGGCGGCACCGCGCCGCTGGTGTCCACGGCCCTGATGACCGTGTTGCTGGCGCGCGTGGCCGGCTGCCCGCAGATCGTGGTCTGCACGCCGTGTGACGCCGGGGGCGCGGTGAACCCGAACCTTGTCTTCGCCGCCCGCCGCGCCGGCGCCACGGAGATTTACCGCGTGGGCGGCGCGCAGGCCGTGGCCGCGATGGCGTACGGCACCGCGACCATCGCGCCGGTGCAGAAAATCTTCGGCCCCGGCAACGCCTACGTGGTCACCGCCAAACGGCTGCTGGTGGGGCGCGTGGCGATTGACCTGTTGCCCGGCCCGAGCGAGGTGCTGGTGCTGGCCGATGACTCGGCCGACCCCGCCTGGGTGGCGGCAGACCTCCTGGCCCAGGCCGAACACGGCTCGGGGCACGAGCGGGTCTGGTTGATCACCCCCGCGGCCCGGCTCCTGCGGGCGGTGCAGACCGAGATCGCCCGGCAACTGCCCGGCCTGAGCCGGCGCGCGTACATCGAGCGGGCGCTGGAGCGCCACGGCTGGCTCATCCTCGTCCGTTCGCTGGCCGAGGGCGTGGCGCTGGTCAATCGCCTCGCCCCGGAGCATTGCGAGGTGATCACCCGCCAGCCGGCGCGCGTGGCGGCGGGCATCCGCACCGCCGGCGCGCTGTTCCTGGGGCCGTGGACGCCCACCGTGCTGGGCGATTACCTGGCCGGGCCCAGTCACACCCTGCCCACCGGCGGCGCCGGCCGCAGCTTTGCCGGCCTGACGGTGGACCAGTTCCAGCGCCGCACCAGCGTGGTGCAGTACGACCGCGCGGCCCTGCGGCGCTCCCTGCCCGCGCTCCGGGCCCTGGCCGGGCTCGAGGGCCTGGACGCCCACGCCCGCTCGGCCGCGATTCGCCTGGAAACCCGCCGGTCCCGCCGGGCCGGCCCGCGCCCTTGCCCGCCATGAAGAAAACCAAACTCGAAGCCCTCAACCCCGCCGAGCTGGTGCGCCCGCTGGTGCGGGACCTGCAACCCTACACCCCCGGGGAACAGCCCGGGACCGCCGGGGTGATCAAGCTCAACACCAACGAAAACCCCTACGGCCCCTCGCCCCGGGTGCTCCGGGCCGTGCGCGAGGCCGTGGACGAGCGCCTGCGCCTGTACCCGCCGCCCACGGCGGACGCCCTGCGCGAGGACCTGGCCCGCCGGCACCGCTGCACGCCGGCCCACCTCGCCGTGGGCAACGGCATGGACGAATTGCTCGCCCTGGCCGTGCGCGCCTTTGTGGACGGCTCCCCGCCCGGCGCCCTCGAGCACTACCGCTACTACCACAGCCACGGCGCGGCCAAGGTGAGCCAGCGCACCGTCCAGTACTTCACCCCCAGCTACACCCTGTACCCGGTGCTGGCCGACCTGCACGGCGCGCAGAAAAACCCGGTGCCCCTGCAAATGGACTTCTCCCTGCCCACCGTGAGCGAACTGCGCCGCGGCAAGGTGTGGGACTTCGCCGCCGCGCTCACCTTCATCACCACGCCCAACGCCCCCACCGGCCGCGCCTATCCGCTCGAGGCGCTCGAGGAAATCATCCGCGCCCAGGAACGGGTGGTCGTGCTCGACGAGGCGTACGTGGAATTTGCCGAGGCCGACGCGCTGGCCCTGGCCCTGAAGTACCCGCACGTGCTGGTCTTCCGCACCTTCTCGAAGGCCTACTCGCTGTGCGCGCTGCGCGTGGGCTACGCGGTGGGGCACCCCGAGTTGATCGCCGCCCTGCTCAAGGTCAAGGACAGCTACAATGTCAACGCCCTGGCCCAGGTGGCCGCCCGGGCCACGCTCGAAGACCCGGAGTATTATCGCGGCACCATCGCCAAGGTCCGCGCCACGCGCGCCTGGCTGGCGGAGGCGCTGGCGGAGCTGGGCTTCACGGTGCTGCCCAGCCAGACCAACTTCCTCTTCGTGCGCCCGCCGGAACACCCGGCCGAGGACTGGTATCAAAAGTTGCGCGCGCGCAAGGTGCTGGTCCGCTGGTTCGACACCGCGGAGACCCGCGCCTACCTCCGCATCACCGTGGGCCAGGACCGCGAGGCCCGGGCGCTGGTGGACGCCGCCCGGAAAATCCGCGCCGGCCGGGCGTGACCCGGCGGCCCGGCCCGGGGCGGGTCAACGCCCGTAGTCCTGCACGGGCTGAAGGACCTGGAGGTGCACCAGCACGAGGAGGAGCGCCGTATAGGCCAGGGCCACGAGGGCGTCTTTGAGCAGTTCGCGGCGCGCGTACGGCGCGGGGCGGCCGGTCAGCAGCTCCCGCGCGGCGCGGGTCAGCAGCACCAGACCCAGCACGTTGGGGAGCCAGTAGCCGGCGACAAAGGCGGCCGTGAAGGCGGCGGGCCAGATCAGCGCCACGAGCCAGGCAAAGCCCAGCGCCAGCGGGAGGTTCACGAACAGGTCGTTCCACCACGACAGCGGCGAGAGCAGAAAGCCGATGAGGCCCAGCCAGCCGCTCCACAGTCAGCGACGCCCGCGGGGTTTCGGCGGAGAATCCGGGGGCGGCCGGTCCACGGCGTTCAGCGGCTGGCGGGCCGGCGTTCGGCCCGTTGCAGGTCGCGCAAGGGCCGGTAGCCGATGCGGGTGATGCCCAGTTCGGTCAGGGTGCGGCGCAGGTCCGCGTCGTGGGTAAACAGCGCGTATTCCTCGCCGCGGGTCTTCCAACTGCCGGTGATGGCGCGCAGTTCCTCGGTGGGCTGGGCGGCGTGGATGTAGAGTTCGGTCACGCCGGGTTGGAGTTGGCGCACCACCCGCAGCCAGAAGCCCTTCACGTCGGCGGGCTCGTCCGCCAGTTCCTCGTAGATGAAGTGGTCCGGGAACACGATCCCGTCCCGGGCAAAGCGGGCGCGCAACCCGGGTTGGCCGTACTTTTCGAGCGTGGCCTGGGAGGCCATGCGCACCGGCAGGTCGAACTCGACCGCCAGTTGCCGGTACACCTCGAGGTAGCGCAGGTCGAGCTGGAGCGTGCCCATGTGCGAGTCCAGGTGTGTCACGTCCACGCCCGCGGCCAGGGCCCGGCGGATTTGGGCGCGGGCCTCGAGCAGCGCCTCCTCGGGCGTGGCGTGGGCATAGACCTCCGGCACCGAGCGCCAGAGGTAACCGTCCGGGTCCACCAGACCGGGTACCTCGGTGCGCGGGGCCACCGGTCCCCAGCGATAGAACTGCCACTCCGAGGTGTGCGTGAGGTGCACCCCGAAGTCCAGGTGCGGATGCCGCCGGGCGTAATCGGCCAGGGCGGGAAACCACGGACAGGGCACCATCATCGTGGCCGAGGTGATGAGGCCCTGTTCGAGGCCCTCGATCGTACCGGCGTTGGCCGCGTGGCACATGCCGGCGTCGTCGCTGTTGATGATCAACAACCGGTCGGTGGCGCGGTAGCCCAGCCGCTCGGCCAGGGTGCGGGTTTCGGCGGCGTGGAGGGTCAGTCCGCCGCACAGCAGGGCCACACCCGGTCCCAGGGTCAAGACACGCATGGCGTGCAGGATGCCCGGGCCGGGGCGTGCCGGGCAAGCCCGGGCACGGGCCCGGCCGGCGGCCGCTTGGCGCGGGCGGGGTCGGAAGCTAAGTTCGCCCTCATGCGCATCCTCGGGCCGTGGCTGGTCTATCTGTGCGTGGTAGTGCTGGGCGGCGCGTTGCTGGCGCCGTGGGCCTACCACGCCATGCAACCGGCGGCGGCGCATCTCCCGGGCCTGCGCCCGTTGGCGGAGCAGCCGTTTCACCGTTATGTGAACCGTTCCCTGCTGGGGCTGGCGTTGCTCGGCCTGTGGCCGTTGCTGTGCCGGCGCGACTTCATGTCCTGGCGGGAGCTGGGTTGGACGGGCGAGTCGCATCCCGGGAGGCTGGCGGTACGCGGCCTGGTGTTGGGCTTCGCGGGCCTGGGGCTGGCCGGTGGGCTGGCCGTGGCGGCGGGGGCGCGGGGTTGGCGGACGGACCTGGCGCTCGGGGCAGTGTTCCGCCTGGCGGCGGCGGCGGCGGGTTCGGCGGTGGCGGTGGCGGTGATTGAAGAGACGCTGTTTCGGGGGTTGCTCCAGGGCTCGTTGCGGCGGGTGTGGCGCGCGGGTGCGGCCGTGGTAATGAGCAGTGCGGTGTACGCGGTGGCGCACTTCCTGAACCGGGTGCGCTGGGAGGCGCCGGTGGACTGGGCGGCCGGGTTGGGGGTGTTGGCGCGGATGCTGGCCGGCTTCGGGGAATGGGCGCAGGTCATGCCGGGCTTCCTGCATCTGGGGTTGGCCGGGGTGGTGCTGGGCGTGGCCTTCGAGCGCAGCGGCAGCCTGTATTTCTCGGCCGGCCTGCACGCGGGCTGGGTGTTTGCGCTCAAGCTGTACCACGCGACCACGCAGGCGACGGCCGCCGGCCCGACCGCGCTTTGGGGGAGCAGCAAGTTGACCGACGGCTGGGTCGCGTTGCCGGTGCTGGCGGTGACGGCGGCCTTGTTGCCGTGGGCGCTGCGGCGGCCGCCCGCCAGGGGGCCGTCATGAGGGCGCTCGCCTCACTGCGGGCCGCGGTGCAACCGTGGCTTGAAGCCGCGCTGAGTTTTCTTTACCCTCCGGTCTGTCAGATTTGCGGAAACGCCCGGGCGGGCCCGGTCGAGGGGTACGTGTGCGAGGGCTGCCGGCGCGGGCCCGACGGGGTGCGGCCGATACGCCCGCCGTGGTGCGAGCGGTGCGGACTGCCCTTTGCGGGTGCGCTAACCACCGCGTTTGAATGCAGCAACTGTCGCGATCAAGACCTCGCCTTTACGACCGCGCGGGCCGCGGCGGCGGCGGCCGGCCTGGTGCTGGAGGTGATCCACCGCTACAAGTACGCGGGCGCCAGGTGGTTCGAGCCGTTCCTGGCCGACCTGCTGGTGCAGGCGGCGCGCCCGATGCTGGCGGGGGGCGGCTGGACGGCCGTGGTGCCGGTGCCGCTGCACCCGCTCAAAGAGCGCGAGCGGGGGTTCAACCAGGCCGAGCGTCTGGCCCGGCACCTGAGCCGCGCCACGGGGCTTCCCCTGCATACCCGCTGGGTCCGCCGCGTGCGGCCCACCCGCACCCAGACCCGGCTCGACCGCGCCGAGCGCGCCGCCAACATGCACCACGCGTTTGCTCCCGCCCCCGGCGCGAACTGTGCCGGTGCCCGCGTGGTGCTGGTGGACGATGTGCTGACCACCGGCGCCACCACCAGCAGTTGTGCCCGGGCCCTCCGCGCCGCCGGGGCCGCGGAGGTGTGCGTGTGGACCGTGGCCCGCGGCCTGTAAAATCGCTTTAACCCCACCCCGACCCCATGAACAACCCCGCCACGCCGCCCAGGAAAAAAGAAACCACCCCCATTCCGCCGGTGAACCTCTCGGCCGCGGCGCTCCCCCGCAAGCCCAAGCTCAGCCCGGTGCGCACCCGCAAGCGCGAAATCCCCGAGGGCCTCTGGACCAAATGTCCCCAATGCGGCGTCATGCTCTACGACAAGGAGCTGGACGACCATCTGAAGGTCTGCCGCCACTGCGGCCATCACTTCCCCATCGGCGCCCGCGAGCGCATCAACGCCCTGGTCGAGACCTGCTCCTTCGAGGAGATGGATGCGGACATGACCAGCGTGGACGTGCTGCAGTTCACCGGCGTGTCCAGCTACCCGGAGCGGCTGGCCGCCTACCAGAAGGCCACCGGCCTCAAGGACGCGGTGGTCACCGGCATCGGCCGCATCGGCCCGTGGCGGACCGCGCTGGGGGTGATGGATTTCGGGTTTCTGGGCGGCTCGATGGGCTCGGTGGTGGGCGAGAAACTCACCCGGCTCATCGAGGCGGCCACCGACCGCGGCCTGCCGGTGGTGATCATCTCGACCAGCGGCGGCGCGCGCATGTACGAGGGCATGTTCAGCCTCATGCAAATGGCCAAGACCGCCGCCGCCCTGGCCTACCACGCCCAACACCGCCTCCCCTACATCAGCGTGCTCACCCACCCCACCACCGCCGGGGTCATGGCCAGTTATGCCAGCCTGGGCGACCTCATCCTGGCCGAGCCCGGTGCCATGATCGGCTTTGCCGGGCCGCGGGTGATCAAGGACACCACCCAGGCCGAACTGCCGCCGGGCTTTCAAACCGCGGAGTTCCTGCTCGATTGCGGGCTGATTGACGCCATCGTCCCCCGCCGCGAACTCAAGGAAAAACTCATCTACTACCTGTCCTTCCTGCTCCACGGCCAGCAACACGCCGTGGCGGTGTGAG
>JBBIJZ010000136.1:0-8923 GCA_037445715.1 Verrucomicrobiales bacterium
ATTTGGAAGCACGCGCCGGAGACGTGGCGACTGGTCTTCGAGCCCGAACCGTGAGACACCGGGCCAGTGGCGGCGCCCCGGCGACGCCGCCGCCGGCGTTGGGCGTTGCTCTTGCCGCTCAAGCGAAACGGGGCGCAAAGGCTTTTGGATCCAATGTCACTTTTAAGACCAGGGTGCGGACAGCTGAAGAACAGCCCCGTGCTGGAAACAATCATGCGGTGGCGCTCTGACGGGGGTCACGCCGAGCGCTCGTCAAAAATGGAGTAGCCCCGCGATGCCGGGTCAACGGCACGCGGGGCAGTTTTGTGGAGGAGCCGTTGCGGGCTGGTCTGAGGGCGGCGGCTTGTTCAATTAGTCCATGCGACGCGGAAGAACTGCGCGGATGCGTCGGGTTCGCACGCAACGCGACAGTTGACCACCGCCTGATCGGCCAGGAATTCCCCGTTGCGGGTCTTGCCGCCCAGATCCTCTGCCGGCGTCCACGGTCCGGCCACGGTGGGTGCTTTCTCCAAGCGATAGCGGCGGCCGGGTTCCACGGCGATTTCAAATACCGCGACGGGCAAAGTACCCGGCTCGTAGCGAATGGCCAAGAACCTTGGGGATTCGCCGGTCGCTCCCTGGGTGGCAGCTGACACTATGACGGGCACGGTCAGGAGCGGCTCCTCACCCGCCATTTCCTGGGGGGACAAGTGCCCCTCGGCCAACAGCACCGCCACCTGGGCCACATGGGGACCGCGCGGTCGCCCGCCCAGGCTGCGCACGGCGAACCTCACCTCACCCACGCCGAAGGGCAGGGCGTCACCCTGAAGGTGAATGATCGGCAGCGGGATTCCGGGAAGGTCCGGGTCCTCGAACACCAACAGGTCGTTCAGGTCGTATGCCAGGAGTGTCAACTGCCGGGCCCGATCGTCCAGGTTGCTCAGTCTCAAGGTCAGTTCCAGGGCGGCGCCTGGCTGCAAGACCGGCCACCCGCGGGTCAAATCCAGGGGAACGACCACATCCACTGGAATCTTCGACCACCGGATGATGCCCGCGCAGCACTCGGGTTCCAGCTCCAGCGGTTCCAGCGGGGGTGGCGGGGGTGGTCCGGCCACGGATCGGCTAAAGCACACGTTGAAGCCGGCGCATTGACCGGGAGCCAGGTTGGTGCAGGTCACCGTGATCGGGATGTTGGTGCAGGTGTTCCCCGGCACGGTGATTGTCCCGGCGGCGGGGCTGAAATCTCCCGGAGCCAGCATATTGGTGCATGTTGCCGTCGGCGAGCTGGCGATGGACCAGGAGTAAGTGCGGTTTGTCGGGGAGTTATTGCAGATCGTGTAGTTGATCATCGCCGTGCCGGTGGCCATGCAAAGGGCGACCTTCTCCACAGCGCAACGGTCCGGTATCCCCTCGCTGCAATCCTGCAAATCCAGGCACAGCGGCACAAAACAACAGGGTTCGATGTCCGCGTCATGAAGCCCCACATGCACGCAGAGGGGCCCCGGCGAACCGGTGTAGGTGACCGTCACCGACCCGCTCCCGCCCGGCGGAATGGGTGGACTGACCAAGACCGGATTGGGGGTGAAAGTCACGGGAGGCACAAAGGTCACGTAATGGATGGGGAAGGGGGCTGAGGAGAGGTGGGACTGGTTCTGAATATTGAGGGTGATGGTGTATTGCAACGTCCCGTCCGGCAGGGGCTTGCACTCCACCGTGGGAGTGACCTGCGCGCAATCGCACACCGGCAGGTTGATGCACACCTTCTGCGTGCAACACACCCGCCCGGCCTCGTCAAGCAACGTCAGGAGAAAACACACCTGCTGACCGCCGAGATTGGCCGGGAGCTGCACGGACAGGGAGACGGTGCCCTGGTTGGTCAACGCTCCGCCAGGAAGGGGAAAGCCCCCGGTCGGCAGCGGCTGCGCGGTCACGGCCCCCGGCGGCAGGGTATTGGTTGGGCAGGGACTCCAGAACCCGTAGTGCACGGTCTGCCCGGAAAGATTCTGCACCTGCACGTTCACGGTGTACGGCTGGCCGGCCGTCTCCGGGCACCGAATGTCTCCCCGCACCGCGATGCGGCTGCAATCGGTTTCCCGCAGAATTTCCACGTCGCCGCCGATGCCCTTCACGTCCGGACCGTCGGCGGTGTAGGCTGGATCGTACGGTACGAGGTACGAGTTGGTGGCTTGGGACAGGGGCGGAAAGCTCGGGAAATCCACCTGCCGCAGGCCCTGAATGCCGTGCGGCCCTTTCCAGTTGGCCATGTCGCCGCTGCTCATCCAAACGAGGGCTTCCGGAGTACCAGCCTCAGGCCCAAAATCGGCCCCACCGTACCCCTCGCCGTTCCAGACGTTTTTCCCGGGGGCCACCGCGTGGCTGACCACCCAGTTTATACCGGTCCACACCGCCCGGAGCACACGCCCCTTATGATTCCCGGTTGCATAATAATCTGCATAAACGGACTTGAACATTCCGCGCTCGGCCAAGATCATCGTCTTCCCGTCGAGGCTGAAGGATAGGTCGCTAACGGGTACGGTCTCGCCCGGCCATACCATCGGATTTGCGGGCACGGTGAGCACCGGACTGTCCGACGCGGGAACCATCGCCCCCGAGGACCCGATGCCCACGCTGCGGATGGTGACAGGGTTCAACGTATTGCCCACGTCCCAGACTGCATAGAACACATTGTTACCCGAGACCTCGATGGCCCACAGGCGGTCGCCCAGTGGCGGCATGCCCGGCAGACCATTGTCCGGAACCAGCGGGTCGAACACTTCCGCAATGACCCCGGTGTTGCCCATTTTGGTCAGGCGGTAGATTTTACCGTCCTCCAGATTTGTCACGAAGAGTTGATCATGGACCGGGTCGTAGGTGAGGTTGCCCAAGCCCGGCCCGGCCGCCGGATTCCACGGCAGGTTTGGATCGGCCTGCTGTGGGAGCACGGCGAAAACGGTGACATTCCCCGTCAGCGCATCTACCCGATAAATAGTGCCGGAGGCATTGGTCGGGTTAGAGCCGGCCAGCGAACCCAGCATGAGGTACGGGTTGCCGAAACTGGGCGGACCCCAATGGGGCTCGTAGAGATTGTGGGCGGCGAGATAGATGTTCCTGTCCCGGTCCACGGCGATCCCGAACACGCAGCCGATCTTGTCCACCGACCAGTCCGGGTGGTGGTACATGGGCGGGTTCCACAAGGCGGCTCCTAAACCGAGGGTCGTGTAATGGGGTACAGCGGAGGGATTACGCACGTCCACCAAGCCGAACGGGAAGGCGCTACTGGCAGGCACTGGGCTGCCATACTTGTCCGTCATCTGCGCGGCGCAGGTCAGCGCCGCGATGCCGGGCTGCATGAGCGGCGTGCCCCAAGGGGGGGCGGCCGCATGCAGAGGGCAGACCAGCAGCAACAGCATGGCCCATCCCGGGCAGGTGAACAGTTGGTGGGGGGGGGGCTTGTGCCCTGCGTGGCTGGAAAACCGAGGGCAGAGCAAGTGGTCAGTAAAGCCCTCCGAGCAGAAGCGGAAACGCAAGATTTTCGAGTTTGCATACGCAATGAGAGTATAAAAATTATGTTGATCATGTCAAGATTCATCTTGTTCTTGGCAGACCCAGTTTTCCTAATTAAGGTTGGCGTGTTGTCCGGAGCCATGCGAGCCAGCCTCGGCCGCCAAGGCTGGGGCTGGCAGGCTCGATCTTCCCGGCTTGCAAAATACGGGTCCCAAATGGCGGAGATGTATCGCAGGGCAGATAGTTTGGGGACGCCACAAAGGAGGAGGCGAAAACCTCTGTGGCGGGACCTGAGTATTGCCGCAGTGCTGGGGCTTGCAACGAGTGTCAGTGTCGGCGCCTCCGAGCTGGGGCGCGAAGCAAGTCTGCCGTTGTGCCTGAGGTGGGGAGGCGACAACGGCCCGGTCTGCCGGTGGACACGCTCGTGTACAAATACCACCCGGACGGGCGCGGCTTCACCCTCAACACCCTCTGGGACGACGGCTGGTCCACGCCCGACGAGGAACTGCACCCGGGCGAGGCCTGCCTGATCGGCAACCCCACCTCCGACGTGTACCGCCTGACCTGGCAGGGCACGGTCCCCACCGGCGAGCTGGTGCGCGAACTGCCCGCCGGCTGGTCGCTTCAGGCCCTGCCCCTGCCCTGGGTGGGCCGGCTGGACGCCGACCTGGCCTGTCCGGTGCAACCGCAGGAAGTCCTCGCCCGCTGGGATGCCTGGCCGGCGGAGCTGCGGTTCGTCGTCCGGGCCGACGGCCAGTGGCTGGACGGCACCACCTTCCAGCCGGCACCGGCGCCGGTGATTGCCCCCGGCGAAGGCTTCTGGATTTGGAAGCACGCGCCGGAGACGTGGCGACTGGTCTTCGAGCCCGAACCGTGAGTTACCCGCCACGGGCCGGTGCCCCTGCCGCGGTGCTTCCGACCCGAAGTGTGGCTTGCGCCGCCGACCGGCCCTCGGCGGCACCGCCGAGGGCAACCGGTTCAATCCGGCGGCGCGGGACGAGAGCGGCTGCCAGCGGCCGCACTCCAAACGCTGGCGCGCAGGTCGAGCGCCCACGCCGACGCGAAGCGTGTGGAGTGCGCCGGCTGGCCGGCGCTGTCGCGCGAACGCCGGCACGGACGCCGGCGCTCCGGGGGGTGGCGGCGAGAGAGCGCGGTCGGACAGGATTCGGTAGGGCGCCGCTGGGCCGGCGCCGTGGCGGGCCGGACCCGGCCCGCCGCGGGTTAACGCTCCAGGACCGCCTCTTGCCCGCCCGCGGCGCGGGTCCGCAGTCGCACCCAGTCGCCCGCGGGATCGGTTTCCAGGAGGCAGTGTTCACCGTCAGGTGCCGGCTCCGGCGCGGGCAGTCCCAGCCAGCGGGCGGTGGCCACGGACAGGCGCGCCCAGGTTTCGCGCCAAGACACGCCGAGCATGGCCGCGGCGGTGAAGACGGCCTCGAGCGGCGTGAGGGCCGAGCCGGCGAAGTGGGTTTGGCCCGGCGGGCGGACCACGCGGTCGGCCCCCACTTCCAGCGTCAAGCGCCCCAGCGTGTAGCGGCCGGGCGGTGCGCCGGCGGCGGCCATGGCATCGGTGGTGTAAAGGATTCGCTCCGGGGGCAACGCGCGATGCACCAGGCGAAACAGGGCCGGCGCAACGTGGCGGCCGTCGGCAATGAGGCTCACGGTCAGGCCCGGGGTGTCGAGCACGCGCCAGAGGATGTTGTCGTGGCGGTCGAGCTGTTGCGGGCAGGCGTTGCCCAGGTGGGTGAAGCCGGTGGCGCCGGCGGCCACGGCTTCCCGCAGGCACTCGGCGGAGGCGTCGGTGTGGCCCAGGCTCACTTTCATGCCCAGGGCGACCGCCCGGGCAATGGCCTCGAGCGCCCCGCGCCGTTCCGGCGCCAGCGTGAGCAGGACGAGGTCGGTGCCGGCGGCATCGCGCAGCTCGGTGATGCGCTCCGGGGTGGGGTCGAGCATCAGGGCCGGGTCGTGCGCGCCGTGGAAGCCGGGCGCGCCGGACAAGAACGGGCCTTCCACGTGCCAGCCGACGATGGCGGTCCGCAGTTCGGGGGCCCCGGCCCGCAGGGCCCGCAGGCGGGCGAGCCGGGCCAGCAGGCGGTCCCAGGCGTCGGTGATGAGCGTGAGCAAGAAGCGCGTGCAGCCGAAGCGCCGCAGCCCGGCCACGGCACGGGCGAGGTCGGCCGCCTCGAGGGGATCGGCCTGGAAGTCCACGCCGGCAAAACCGTTGACCTGCGGGTCCAGCAGGGGCGGCGCCAACCAGGCCTGGACGGCCCGCTCGGCGGGGCGGGTGTCGGCGCGCTCCGTGGCCGCCGGTGGGGCGCAAAATTCCCCGGTGCACCAGTGGCGCGGGGCGGGAGCGGCGGCCGGCATGGCGGTTCAGCGGGCGGCGCGGGCGAGGGTTTCGCTCAGCAACTGGCGGGCGCCGGCGAGGAGGGTTTCGAGGTGGGCCGGGCTGACGCCGCTTTCGGCGTAGAGCTTGAGCTTGGGCTCGGTGCCCGAGGGTCGGGCGGCGAACCAGCCGTGGCGGGTGACCACCTTGAGTCCGCCGATGGGCGCGCGGTTGCCGGGGGCGTGGGTGAGCACCTGCTCGATGGGGGCGCCGGCCAGTTCGCGGGCCGTGACGTGGCCGACCTCGAGGCGGGCAAACGCCGCTTTCTCGGCCGGCGTCACGTCCGCGTCCACGCGCCGATAGAAGGTCTCGCCGTGCTGGCGGGTCAGTTCCTGGAAGTAGCAGCCGGGGTCGTGCCCGGTGAGGGCGGTGATTTCGGCGGCCAGCAGGCCCAGCAGCAGACCGTCCTTGTCGGTGGTCCAGACCGTGCCGTTGCGGCAAAGGAAGGACGCGCCGGCGCTTTCTTCGCCGCCGAAGCACAGCCGGCCCGAGTGCAGGCCCTCGACGAACCACTTGAAGCCCACCGGCACCTCGCAGAGCGTGCGCCCGCGGTGGTGCACCACGCGGTCCAGGAGCTGGCTGCTGACCAGGGTCTTGCCCACCGCGGCGGCGGCCGGCCAGTTGGGCCGGTGGGTCAGCAGGTAATCCACTGCCACGGCCAGGTAGTGGTTCGGGTTGAGCAGCCCGGCCGTGGGGGTGACGATGCCGTGGCGGTCGGCGTCCGGGTCGCAGCCCCAGGCCAGGTCAAACCGGTCCTTGAGCGCGAGCAACCCGGCCATGGCGTGCGGGCTGGAGCAGTCCATCCGGATCTGGCCGTCGTGGTCCACCGGCATGAAGCCGAAGGCGGGGTCCAGGCGGCGGTTGACCACCTCCAGGCGCAGCCCGTAGCGCGTGGCGATGCGGTCCCAGCATTCGAGCGAGGCGCCGCCCAGCGGGTCCGCGCCCAGGCGCAGGCCGGCGGCGCGCACCGGCTCGAGGTTCAACACCAGGTCCAGCTCGGCCACGTACGGCCCGAGGAAATCCACCGCGTGCGTGGTGGGGGCGTGGAGCGCGGCCTGGTGCGGCACGCGGCGCACGCCCGCGTTGTCCGCCAGCAACAGCTCGTTGGCCCGGTGCTCGATCCAGTTCGTCACCGCCGTATCCGCCGGGCCGCCGTGGGGCGGGTTGTACTTCAGGCCGCCATCGCGGGGCGGGTTGTGCGAGGGGGTGATGATGATGCCGTCGGCCAGGCCGGTGGTGCGTCCGGCGTTGTACCGGAGGATGGCGCGCGAGACCGCCGGCGTGGGCACGGCCAGGTGGTCGGCCTGGCGGCAGACGGTGACGCCCTCGGCCGCCAGCACCTCCAGCGCGACCGCCTCGGCTGGGGCCGACGCCGCGTGCGTGTCGCGCCCCAGAAACAGCGGGCCGGTGTAGCCCTGGCGGTGGCGGTACTCGCAGATGGCCCGGGTGATGGCCAGGATGTGGGCGCGGTTGAAGGTGCCGTCCAGCGGCGAGCCCCGGTGGCCGCTGGTGCCGAAGCTCACGAACATCGGCACGGGGCGGCCCTCGCGGGTGAGTTCGCCCACCGGCACGGGGGCGCGCTCGGTGAAGGCGGCGAGCAGGGCGTCCACATTTAGTAGCGACTCGGGCGGCGCGGGTTGGCCGGGGACAAGCGGGCGGGTCATGGTGTTGGCAAAAACTCCGGGTTTGGCCGGGACCACGACGGCCCGCGGCCGGACGCCGCAATCTTGGTCGGCGAGTCGCGCCAGGCAAGCCCGGCCGCGCCGGTCCGCGCCGCCGGTCGCTCGCGGGGCGCCCGGGGAACGGCTCGGAAACGGCGCCGAAGGGCGAGCGGTCCGGGGCGTTGAGTGGCGAGCAGGGCGGGCGCGCGTCCGAATCCTTTTTGGCGGACCCCCGGGGGACGGGTCGTGCTTTTGCCCGGGGCGGTTGACGTTTGATCCGCCGCTTGATCATCTCTGCCGGGATCAAGCATGGCGGCGGCCACCATCAAGTTGTTCCTCCTGAAGGGCGAAGCCCAAAGTCTCCGCACCGCCGAGCTGCTCAACTGGACCGGCAAGGCCGTGGCCGGCCCGCGCTCCGAGTTGGAGGGCCTGCTCGCCCGGGAGGAGCTGGACAAGTCGGGCGTTTACTTTCTGATCGGCACCGACCCCGAAACCGGCAAACCGGCGGCCTACATCGGCGAGGCCGAGGTCGTGCGCGACCGGCTCAAGCAACATCGGGACAAGGAATTCTGGGTGCAGGCGATGGTCTTCGTCAGCAAGGACGAGAACCTCACCAAGTCGCACGTCCGCTACCTGGAGGGTCGGGCCGGGGGGCGGGGTACAAGCGGAACGAGCAACATCGTTCAGCTCAACGGCATCCTTGGAGGCTGCGGAGGCATCAGGCTGAAGTCCATCATTCAACAGCCGGGTCAGGCAAACCCAGCCAAGAAAGCGGTATGGTGCCAAACTTGTAGTGGCAGTTTACGCTCTGGATGTAGTCCAAGACGTCTTTGTATTTTGGTTTTTTAAACCAGTCGCTCAAGACGTACACGTACTCGACCCTGAGCCCCAACGGCGTGACGAGCTTCAATAACTGCTTCCGCTTGAAATCGCAGGTCTGAAGTTTTTCGTCAACCGACCCTTCCACTTGTTGGTACTTCACCTCGATGATGAAAAGTGTCTCGCGGACAAAGACCAGCAAGGCGTCGTCAGGCAGCAGTTTCTTTGAAATTTTCGATTTCCAGTCGATGCCTTCTTCTTCCAGAAAAGCGTAAAAATCGTTCTTCCGAAAGCATCGTGCCACGAGTTTACCCCTGAAGAACACGCCTTTGCCTGCTTTGCCAGGCAGTGTTTTTACTTCGTATCCTTCCTTGGAGGCTAGGAGTTTTTGAAAATCGACATCGCGTTCAAAACGTAGTCCCGTCAGCGTCCTGACTCCCCCTGTTCCACCCTCTTTCACGTGAAAAGTTCGCCCTCCTTTCCAGCGATTTGAGCCTTTATTCGGGCTTCGGCATGTCTTGCGTGCGCCTCGTCCAGTTCGATCCCCACGCAGCCGCGGCGGAGGCGGAGGCAGGCA
>JBBIJZ010000137.1:0-8757 GCA_037445715.1 Verrucomicrobiales bacterium
CCCGGGGGGCCCGGCGGCCTGAACCAGGAGCGGAAGGTGGTGGCGCAGTTCGACAAGGACGGCGACGGCCGGCTCAACCGCGACGAGCGCCAGGCCGCGCGCGCCTGGCTCAAAACCCAGGGCGGCGCCGGGCGCTTCGGCGGCCCCGGCGGCCCCGGCCGACGCCGCTTCGGTCCGGAAGGCGACACCGCCGAGCCGCCCCGGCCCGGCCGCCGGCTCACTCCCGCGGACGTGCCGGCGTACCCGGACGCGCCGGTGTACGAGCCGTTCACCCTGCGCACGTTTTTCCTCGAGTTCGAAAATGCGGACTGGGAGCAGGAGCTGGCCGATTTCAACAACACCGACGTCGAGGTGCCGGCCACGGTGAGCGTGGACGGCAAGACGTACCGCGACGTGGGGGTGCATTTCCGCGGCGCCACCTCGTTCATGTTTGTGCCCGCGGGCCGGAAGCGGCCGTTGAACCTGTCCTTCGATTTCGTCCACCAGGAGCAAAACCTCGGCGGCTACCGCACCTTCAACCTGCTCAACGCCCACGAGGACCCGTCGTTTCTGCGGGCGGTGCTCTACCTCCAGATCGCGCGCGACTACCTGCCCGCGGCGCAGGCGAACTTCGTGCGCGTGGTCATCAACGGCGAGTGCTGGGGCATCTACGTCAACGTGCAGCAGTTCAACAAGGATTTCGTGCGCGACTGGTTCGGCTCCGCCAAGGGCGCGCGCTGGAAGGTGCCCGGCAGCCCGCAGACCCGCGCCGGCCTCGAGTACCTGGGCGAGGAGCTCGAGCCGTACCGTCACCTGTACCGGATCAAAACCAAGGACGCGCCGGAGGTCTGGGCGGACTTGATCCGGCTCTGCCGGGTCCTGAACCAAACCGAGACCGCCGCCCTGCCGACGGCCCTCGAGCCGCTGTTGGACGTGGACGAGGTCCTGCGCTTCCTGGCCGTCGAGCTGGCCTTGATCAACAACGACGGCTATTGGGTCCGCACCAGCGACTACAACCTGTTCCAGGACAAAGCCGGTCGGTTCCACCTCTTCCCGCACGACGTTAACGAGACTTTCTCCCCGGCAGGCGGGCCGGGCATGCGCGGTCCGGGCGGGCCGGGTGGACGCGGCTTTGGCCCGCGCGGTGGAGCGGGCGGTCCCGGGGGCGGCGGCGTCGAGTTGGACCCGTTGGTTGGGTTGGACGACCCCGCCAAGCCGCTGCGCTCTCGACTGCTGGCCGTGCCCGAATACCGCACTCGGTACCTGGGCTACGTGCGCGACCTCGCCGAGCGCTGGCTGGACTGGGAGCGTCTGGGGCCGCTGGCTCGGCGCTACCACGAGTTGATCGCCGAGGAGGTCAAGGCCGACACCCGCAAGCTTTATTCCACCGAGGCCTTCCTGCGCAGCCTGGAAGGACCGGCCGAGACGGCGCCGGCGGGCGAGCCGGGGCGGCCCCGCTTCGGCCCCGGCGGTGAGAAATTGCCGCTGAAGACCTTCGCCGAGCGCCGGCGCGCGTACCTGTTGAACCACCCGGAGGTCAAGGCCGTGCCTGCGGTGAGACCGCCCGCTCGCTGAGCCGGCCACGCTCCGGCAGATTCGACATCGGTTCCGGTTTCCCCAAAGTCCAGGTCCGTGAGCAAACTGCCCTTGCTGATCGCCGTCTGGTTGGCTGCGTCCGGCCTACACGCTGCCGAGGCCATGCTCGAGTTGTTCCGTGACCAGGGCGCGCCCGCGCTCCGCATCTGGGGCAGCCGGAAGTACGACTGGTTTCTCGAGGCTTCGCCCGACCTGCACACCTGGTCGGCACTCCCCGGCCAGCCGCCGCTTCTGGCCAACCGCACCAACCCGCCGGTTCGCGCGCTGCCTTTCGAGCCCCAGCCCGGCCCGCGCTTCTTCCGCGCCCGCCAGACCGACGGCCTCTACGACCTCTCGCTCCTGCGCACCATCAGCCTCACCTTCACCCAGGCCAACTGGCAGACCCGGCTCACCCAGGGCCGCACCACCGGCTCGAACACCCCGGCGCTGCTGGTGATGAACAACGGCGCGCGGATCGAGGGCGTCGGCGCCCGTTACCGCGGCAACACCTCCTTTACCGGCGGCCCCGGCGGCGGCGGCGCTCCCACCAAGAAATCCCTCAACCTTGAGCTGGATTTCTCCGACCCCGACGCCCGCCTGCTGGGCTACCGCACCTTGAACCTGAACAACGCCTACGGCGACGAGACCCTGCTCCGCGAGCCGCTGTACTTCTCGGTCATGCGCCGGTACGCCGTCTGCCCGCGCGCCAGCCTGGTGCGCCTCTACATCAACGGCGAGTACTGGGGCGTGTACTCCTGCGCCCAGCAGCAGAACAGCGACCTGGTCGAGGAATGGTTCCCCAGCGCCGACGGCGACCGCTGGCGCGCGCCCAACATCGGCGGGGGCGGCGGCGGTTTCAGCAGCGGCACCTCGGCCCTGAGCTGGTTGGGCACCAACCTTGCCGCCTACAAGGCCGCCTACGAGCCGAAAACCGACAACTCGACCAACGCCTGGGAGCGGTTGACCAACGTCATCGGGGTCCTGAACCGAACCCCCACCAACCCGCCCGAGGCCTACCGCGAGGCGGTCGAAAACGTCCTGGCCGTGGACCGCTGGCTCCGGTTCCTGGCCCTGGAAAACGTCTTCGCCGACGACGACAGCTACTGGAACAAGGGCGCCGACTACATGTTCTACTTCGAGCCCGAGAGCGGTCGCCTCCACCCCATCGAGCACGACGGCAACGAGGCGTTCGTGGCGGGGGATGCCACATTGTCCCCGGTGCAGGGGGCCACGTCCGCAAACCGGCCGGTGCTGCAAAAACTGCTCGGCGTGCCCGAACTGCGCCAGCGCTACCTCGCCCACCTGCGCACCGTGCTCGCCGAGTCCTTCCACCCCGCCGTGCTGACGCCCGAGATTGACCGCCTTGGCGCCCTGTCCTTCGAGGCCATCGTGGCGGACACCAAGAAGGGCTACACGATGGCCGCCTACTCGAACGACCTGCGTGCCCTCAAGACGTTCATCACCAACCGCTACAACTTCCTCCTCAACCACGCCGAACTGCGCTCCCGCCCGCCGGTCATCGAGGTTGTCGAGGGGCCACAACCGCCGCCGGTGGCCGGGCGCACCTCCTGGATCACCGCCACGGTGCGGGCCGGGGACGACGCCGGCGTGGACTCGGTCTGGCTGTACCATCGCGACCGCAACCACGGCCGGTTCACCCGCCAGCCCATGTACGATGACGGCGCGCACGGGGACGGCGCGGCCGGCGACGGCGTGTACGGCACCGAGGCGCCCGCCTACCTCGCCGACACGCGCGTGCGCTACTACGTTGAAGCCCGCGCCGCCAACGCCGCCCGCGCAGCCGCCTTCGCCCCGCCGCGGGCCGAGGAGGTCACCTACAGCTACCGGGTCGGGCTGGCTTCGGCGCCGGACACGCCGGTGGTCATCAACGAATTCATGGCCGCCAACACGCGGACGCTCGCCGATTCCCAGGGCGACTACGATGACTGGATCGAACTGCGCAACCTGACCGACGCGCCCGTGGACCTCGGCGGCTGGTACCTCACCGACAACCCGAACAATCCGCGCAAATGGGCCTTCCCGCCGGGCACGGTCATCCCGCCGGCCGGTTACCTGCTGGTCTGGGCCGACGAGGACGTGGACGCGCCCGTGGGCCTGCACGCCGCCTTCCGCCTCTCCGCCGCCGGCGAGGCCATCTACCTGCTCGACACCGACGCCCGCTTCAACGTGGTCCGCGACCGCGTGGTCTTTGGCGCGCAGGCCGAGGACCAGGCCCAGGGCCGGCCGGCGGCCAACCCCGACCTGTGGACCACGCTGCCGCCCTCGCCGGGGCTGCCCAATCCCTGACCCCGCGCCGCCGCAGCGGGTGAGTCCCGCAACGCAACCGAACCCGGGCGCGTGCGGCCAGGCACGGCGCGGCCCAGCGTCCCCCCGGCGCAAGCGTCCTTGACGCTACGGCGACGCGTCCGCTCAATCGGCGCATGACGCCGAAGTTTTTTCCGCTTAGCCGCCGCGCCTTTCTCCAACGCTGTGCCACGCTGGCCGCCGCCAGCGGCCTGCCGGCCTGGTGGATCGAGCGCGAACTGTCCGCCGCCGACGCCCCGCCCCCGCCCCGCAGCGCCGACGACCGCCCCGGCATCCTGCTGGTGGGCTGCGGCGGCATGGGCCGCGGCGACGCCGCCAACGCCCAGCGCTTCGGCGAGGTGATCGCGGTGTGCGACGTGGACGCCGGCCAAGTCGAGGCCGCCGCCAAACAGTTCACCCGGGACGGCCGGGCGCCGGCGAAATTCCGCGACTTTCGCCAGGCCCTTGCCCACCCCGGCGTGGATGTGGTCATCAACGCCACGCCCGACCACTGGCACACCTTGATCAACCTGGCCGCTGTGCGCGCCGGCAAGGACGTGTACGCCGAGAAACCGCTGACGCTCACGATTGACGAGGGCCGCCGGCTGGTGCGGGCGGTGCGCGAGCAAAAGGCCGTGCTCCAGACCGGCACCCAGCAGCGTAGCGACAACCGCTTCCGCCTCGCCTGCGAGCTGGTCCGCCACGGCCGCCTGGGCCGGCTCCAGCAGATCACGGTCTTCCTGCCCGCCGGTCTGCGCGGCGGGCCGTTCGCGCCCTCGCCCGTGCCGCCCGGGCTGGACTGGGACTTCTACCTGGGCCAGGCGCCCAAGGTCGAGTACGTGAAGGAACGCTGTCACACCACCTTCCGCTACTGGCTGGATTACTCGGGCGGCACCATCACCGACTGGGGCGCGCATCACCTGGACATCGCCCGCTGGGCGCTCGGCCAGGAGGGCCCGCTCACCGTCAGCGGCCAGGTCCTCGCCGAACCCATTCCCGGCGGCTACACCGCCATCAGCGAGTACGAGGTCACCTACACCTGGGCCGGCGGGGTGCGCCTGGTGGCCCGGACCACCACTGACGACAACATCTTCGGCGGCGTGGTGAACAAGGACGGCCAGCGTCACGGCATCCGCTTCGAGGGCACCGAGGGCTGGCTCTGGGTGACCCGCGGCGACATCGAGGCCAGTCGCGAGGAAATCCTCAGCACGCCGTTGCCCGCCGGCGCCGAGCGGCTCGAGGCCAGCGCCGACCACATGGGCAACTTCTTCGCCGCCGTGCGCGAGCGGCGAGACCCCATCGCCCACGTCGAGGTCGGCCACCGTTCGGCGTCGGTCTGCCACCTGGCCACGATCGCCCTGCGCCTGCGCCGGCCGCTGACGTGGGACCCGGCCCGCGAACAGTTCACCGGCGAGGGCGCGGCCGAGGCCAATGCCCACGTCGCCCGCGAAATGCGGAAGCCGTATGACTATGGCTTCCTCGGCTGACGCCCCCCGCGCCGGCCGGCCGTTACGGCTGCCTGCGCCTCGCTGGCGGCGACGCCGCTTTCTCCAGGCCACGGCGGCGGCGTTGACCGGCGCTCCCGCGCTGGCCCACTTCGTTACAGCCGCGGAAGACCCGCGGGCGGGCGAACCGCCACTCAGGTCCGCGCGGCGGGAGGAAATGCGGCGGTTGATTGAGGCCCATCGCCCGAGCCGGCTGGCGAAGTTGCCGGAGAGCTTCAGCCGCCGCGTCGGCGCCACGCACGTCGCGGGCAAGTACCACTTCACCGACCGGCCCTTTCTGCTCGAGGGCGCGGCGCGCCTGCTCGAGCTGGGCACCCGCCTGGGCAAGTTCTGGCTCATCCCGCGCGACCTCGAACGCTCCTACCCCTTTCATCACCGCTGGGGCCGGTACGATTCGCTCGTGAGCCTGGCGCGCAGCGAGCCCTACGCCGAGTTGCTGGCGATGCCGTTCGAGACCCTGATCTTCGAGGCCCATGCGCCGGCCGAGGAACCGTGGAAACGGCCCGGTCTGCCGGCGTCGTTCTACGAGGCGGTCACGGCCGAGTTTTTCGAGCTGACCGCGCACCTGTACCGCGTCTGTCGCGACCGGCCGGTGACGATCATCCTCCAGCACTGGGAAGGGGACTGGTTGCTGCGCGGCGCCGGCCAATCCTGGAACCCGCCGCCGCCGGACTGGCCGGCGCAGTGCGAGCGGATGCAACGCTGGCTGGCCGCCCGCCAGGCCGGCGTGAGCCGGGCGCGCCGCGAAGCCCCCGCCAGCGCGAAATGCCGCGTGGCGCACGCCGCCGAGGTCAATCGCGTGCCCGACGCCTGGCGTGGCATTCCCACCATGACCCGCGCCGTGTTGCCCGGCGTGGAGCTGGACCTGGTCTCCTACTCGGCCTACGACGGCCTGGCCGACGGCGTCACCCTGTGGCGGTGCGTCGAGGACATCCGCCGCCACGCGCGCACCGGGCCGCTGTTCGGGCCGGGCGCGGTGTACGTGGGCGAAATCGGCCTGCCGGAAAACGAGCAGCCCGAGCGCGTGGCCGAACGCTGGGACGAATGGCTGGGCGCGTTGCTGGCCGCGAAGGTGCCGTACATCGTCCAGTGGGAACTGTTCTGCAACGAACTGAACCCCTGCGTGACGCCGCCGCCGGTCCCGCCGGTCAAAGACCCGGCGCAGCTTCGCGGCTTCTGGCTGGTGAAGCCGGACGGCTCGCTCAGCCAAACCGGCCGCTACTTCCACGATCTCTGGCAGCGGGCGGGCTGAGGCCGGTGCTCCCGCGGCCCGCCTTCAGCACCGCACCCAGCGGCGCGCCTTCATCTCGAAGCGCGGCAGCGTGCCGGGCGCGACAAACGTGACCGGCACCCGCAACGCGAAGACCGCCTGCAACTCCGCCTGCACCCGCGCCGCCAGGGCGGCGGGGTCGGCGCAGCCCGGAGCCGGCTCGATCTCGAGGGTCAACTCCGCCAGGCCCTGCGGCCGGTGGACCTGGACCTGGTACTCGACCACCTCGGGGAAACGGCGCAGCACCTCGTCCACGGCGGTCGGGTACAGGTTCACCCCCCGCACGATGACCATGTCGTCCGTGCGCCCGAGGATGCCGCCTTCGAGGGCCAGTTCCACCCGGCCGCACGCGCACGGTGGCGGGTCGGTCTGCTCGGGGGCGAAGCGGGGTTGCACCAGGTCGCCGGTGCGGTAGCGCAACAGCGGCGAGCCGGCGCGCGCGAGGGTGGTCAGCACCAGCTCGCCGCGCTGCCCGGCCGCCACCGGCCGGCCGGTGGCGGGGTCCACCACTTCGGCGAGGTAGGCGTGTTCCATGACGTGCAACACCCCGGGCCGGGCCGGGCATTCGTAGGTGACCGGGCCGACCTCGGTCATGCCGTGATGATCAAAGACGCGCGCGCCGGGCCAGAGTTGTTCGAGCCGGGCGCGCGTGGCGGGCAGGCTGCCGCCGGGTTCGCCGGCCACCATCAGGCGGCGCACCGCGGTCTGGCGCAGGTCCACGCCCTCGCGGGCGGCCGTCTCGGCCAGGTGCAACGCGTAGGTGGGGGTGCAGCAGAGCACGGTGGCGCGCAGGTCCAGCAACGCGCGCAGCCGCGCCACGCTGCTCAGCCCTCCGCCGGGCAGACAGAGGCAGCCGAGCCGCTCGGCCGCGGCAAACGCCAGCCAGAAGCCGATGAACGGACCGAACGAAAAGGCAAACATCACCCGGTCGCCCGCGCCCACGCCGGCCGCGCGGAAGACCTCGGCCCAGCACGCGGTCAGCGCGTTCCAGCTTTCCGGCGTGTCCAGCCAGCGCAAGGGCGTGCCGGTGGTGCCGCTGGTCTGGTGGTAGCGCGTGTAGTGTTCGAGCGGGAAGCTCAGGTTGGTGCCGAAGGGCGGATGCGCGCGCTGGTCGGCGGCCAGTTCGGCCTTGGTCGTGAACGGCACGGTGCGCGTGAACCCGTCCAGCGAGGCCGGCCGCCACGCCGCGTCGCCGAGCGGGTCCAGGCGCGTCCGTTGAAAGGCGTTGCCGGCGCGGAGCACTTCGAGCAGGGCGCGCAACCGCTCGAGCTGCGCGGCCCGAAGCGCGGCGCGCGAGGGGTGGCCCGCGGCGGGCATGGACTCAGGACCGGGCGGCGGGCGCGGCGTTGGCCGGGGCGGCCTGGAGGGCGGGCGGTTTGGCCGGGGCCGGCGCGGGCTTGAAGTACGTGACCAGACAGCCTCCCAGCGCGGCCAGGGCGATGCCGAGATAGAACGGCCACTTGATCGCGCCCCAACCGCCCGCCGGCGGGTGCAGCAGCAGCGAGTACACCGCGTTCACGATCGGCGCGCCGGCGAAGACGATGGACATGACCACGGCCGGGGTGCCTCGGGCGCCAAAGGCCAGCAACACCCCGAACGCCCCCGCGGCGCCCACCACGCCCGCGAGCAACGACCACGCCATGCCCCGCGGCGTGTACCCGCTGAAGGCCGCGCCCTTGGCCCACAGCACGGCCAGCGGCGCCAGCACCGCGGTCAGGAAATACGCCAGGCCCACAAACAGAAAGGCCTTGTACCGGCCGTTGACCGGGTCCTGCATCGCCACCTGGCCGGTGTGGAGAAACACCCCGTAAACGCCCCAGCAGGCCACGGTCAGCAACGCAAAGACCAGCCACCCCAGACCGGGGCCGGGAGAATTCGCATCAGCCATAATGCGGCGAGTGTAGTCGGCGGCCCCGACGGTGCAAATGGTTTGGCCGGGCGGACGCGCAGGCGCGGCTCGACGGGGTCTTTTGCTCCCGGAGGGACAAAAGGGCAGCGCTGCAACGCACGGGGCGGAACCGGGAATCATCCCCCCAAAAAGAACGGGGGCCGGACTGGGAAGTCCGGCCCGTTCCGAGAACAAATCCGATGCGGCGTCGCAGCCTCACGCCTTCCGGCACACAC
>JBBIJZ010000138.1:0-8623 GCA_037445715.1 Verrucomicrobiales bacterium
GGAACAGCGCCGCCAGCGCCAGTTCCGTGTCCCGGTTCCCGCGCGAGCGGATGCGAGCCATCATTTCCGACCGCTTTCGTGCGGAAAAGACATCAGCCATAGACACCGGTTTCACGAATTGTCACTGACTCCCTCCGTGTGAATCCGTGCCCTCCGGGTCGCCACTCCCGGCCGTTGAGCCCGGGTGACAACGGCCGGTGGGCGCCTCACCGACGCGGTGCGTGAACGCGCAACTTGTGATCGGTGAGCAGCACAAAGCAACGCGCCCATGATGCCGCCGCCTCGTCGCGAAACACGGTGGCAATGCGCGTCACCAGGGCCCGCCGTCCCGGCGCACGCAGGCGCACCAGCATCAAACCATGATGCGAGCCGGGAGAAAACTTCCTGAGGTCCGAGAAATCCAGGTCCTGCGTGATGAAGAACCGCTCCGTGGTTTGCGCCGCCTGCCACACCTCCGCCTCCACCTGACCCCGCAAACCTTCCAGCCGCACATTGTCCACATCGTGGCCGAGCGCCGCGAGGGTTGCCCGCAGCGATTCTGGCAGATTCTCGTCCAGCTTGAGCTTCATGCCGGGGCGGGCACGGGCGACAGCGGCAGGTCTTCCTCCGCGGACGCGGCGGCAAACGCCACCACCGCCCGCAGTGCCTCTGGCGTGACCGTTGGAAAGTCAGCCAGGATTTCCTCCGCCGTTGCTCCCTCCGCGAGGCTGGCCAGCAACGTGCGCACGGTGACGCGGGTCCCTTTAACCACCAGCGCGCCGCCGCAAATCTCGCGCCGCCGCTCGAAGTACTGGTTGTAATCGAAGCCCATGCGCCCATAATAACTACACCGCCCATCCATCCGCAACGCCTGCTTTCCGGCCGCAATCCCGCGACAGTGGATGTAGCCCATGACCTCCGAGCGCTTCGGTTGGGTGAACACGTCAGGCAGGGAATTCCCAGTCTGTGCCGCCGGGGTGCCAAGCCGCGGGCGGGAAGGGCGCCCACAAACATCATTCTTCCTTTGCGTCCCCGGGCAGGTGTTCCACCGTAATCTCCAACATCTCCACCAGGGTCCGTAGTTTTTTCAGACCCATCCCCGGCCGTTTTCGCAACTCCTCCCACGTCAGTGCGGCGAATGAGGAAATCAACTCCTGAGGGTCGGAGTACGTCCAAGTGCGGTTGGTCAATGCCGACAGCCAGCCCATGGTGTATTCGCTGTCAGTGAACTTGTGACGCCAGTGCTCCCACTTTAGCCTGAGCGCCTCCTCCGTGGAGCCGGGTGCGGTGAACGGGGTCGCGGCCAGTTCCGCCTGCCAGTTGGCCGGCAGCGCGATGTCCTTTTTCCGGAAGGTCTCCCAGCATTCCTCCTTTTTGGACGCCTCCCCCACATTCCCCGGCTGGCGGGTCAGGTGTTCCCACGCCGCCTTGCAGACGGTTTTTAAGGCCTCGCACACCGTCGGCGAGACATGTTGCTCCTTCCAAATGCGGTCCAGGTCTATGCGCCAGCCGGACTTCTCCGCCAGCCACGCCACGGCGTACGCCACGCTGTTGGCCCGGTAGCCTGCCAGGCCCAGTGAGTCGAACAGCTTTTCTGCCGTGTGCCATAGGATGGCCCGGGCCACGACGTGCCGGAAAAAATCCAGGTTGACCTCGGGCTCGCCCTCCTCCTCGAGGCGCTCGGCGAAGCGGACAAAGTTCTTTTCAGCGCCCAGGCAGACCCAGTGTGGGTGCCCCAACCAGGCGTGTTCAAATTTGGCCAGGTCGGTCTTGGTGAACTTCTGGTGCCGCGGGTGCTGGTCTTCCCATTCCCGCCGGCGGGCGGGCGACTCCAGGCGCGCGAGGTCGTCCAGATACGAGCCTCGCGCCCGTTCGTAGTACCAGCGCGTGCCGCGCGCCAACCCGCTGGCCGGCGGTGCCCAGACCGTCCGCGACAGTGCCTCCAGATTCTGATGGAACCGCCCGTTGGCCGCCAGGTCGGCGGCGTTGACCTTGTTCTGGCTGTTGGCGTAACGGGCGATCAACGGCACCAGAGCTTCGACGAGTCCAGGGTCGCTGAGCACGGTCAGCTTGACCTGGACCACCACCTCGCGGATGTCCACGCGTTCCCTCTTCCAAGCGTGGTAGATGCTGGCGGTGGTCTGTCCGCCGTTGACGATCTGGAAGTCCCGCACCCACGCCAGGGCCGTGCGGCCGTCCTCAAGCCGCGTCACTCCCACCTCCGCCGCGGTGCAACACAGGCCGTTGTTGTAGGCCAGGAAGCGGTGGGGCTCATTGCGCAGGGTCTGTTGCAATCCCCGGTTTACCTTACCCTTGGTCTGCAAAAAGGCCCGGACGTTTCGCTCCAGCAGCCGTTGTCCGTGCTCCCCGTAGAGGCGCGCGAGCGTGGGGCCGGGCATGAACGCGAGGTAGGTTTGATACTCCCGCGCGTTCTCCAGGCCGGTCAGGCAGGGGATTGCCCCGCCGTAATCCCGCACGAAATCCAGCTCGATCACCTCCCGGTGCCCCACCCGGAGCTGGCTGAGTTTCTGCAAATCCCACAGGACGTAGCGCAGTTCCAATCCCTCCAGCTCTTCCACCTCGATGTCTTCGGCCCGGGCCACGCCGTCGGTTAGGAAGAACAGGCGCACAGTGGTCAAGGTCTCTCCAGCCTCGTGGATTCGCCGAGCGATTTCAAACACCTCGCAACGGGGGTCCCCGAGCTGGTGGTGAAACCCGTCTCGGGCCCGGCGCAGGAAGCCCAGCAGCAGCTTGAACTGCTTGCGCGTCTCCGTCACACCGACCGTGGGCACGCCTTCTCCTCCGTGGTACAGCGCAACGAACAGGTCGAGGGTTGCACCATCACTCGACAGCGCCCAAGCATTGAGTTTTGCCGCCGGCCAGGGCCCTCGGCTTTCGGCCCGGAAGGGGCGGTCCGGGAGCACTTCGGCATGGTCGGCCTCGTTGTGTTCGGCCAGGGCCTCGAGACACCACTCCGTGAAGGACTGTTCCTGCGCTTCAGACTCGGCTTCCTTGGCACATTTTGCCTGCACCTCGGCGCGCACGTCCTGCGCAAATTGTTCCAGCGGGTCTTGGGGGGCGGTGTCTGCTTCAGGCATGGTTCTCCCGATTTTGGCCCATTAAACGTGTCCCGCCTGTGCCGCCGCCTCGAGCAGGGTCAGCAGTCCCTCCCGCTTCGGGTGGCTCAGGCCCGCGTCCTTCAGCTTGTCCCAGGAAAGCTTGGCGAAATCGCTGACCTCCTGTCTCCGCCGCGACCGGTCCCAGTCCCTCCCGGTCAGCGCCTCCAATTCTCCCAGCAACCGGGTATCCCCGGTGAACTTCCGGCGCACCGTCTCCCAGCGCTCAGCCACACCGGGTGGGGGCGCCGGGGTCTCCGTCGAGGGTCCGCGTGCCGCCCCGGTCTTCTTGCCCTTGGGCCGACGTTCCGGCAGCGCGGCCACCTGGCCCACCTGTCCTGCTACCCGTGCCCGCACCGGCGCGTGCTCATCCGGCTTCCAGCGTGCCGCTTGTTCGAGGAAGTTCTCGTCACCCAGGTCGCTGTAGATCAGGTCCTCGTCCATCCTGATCCGCACCAGCAGGGGGAACCGCACCGCCTGCCCGCTGATGATCCCCTGCCCCGGTCCGAAGCCCGGCAACATCCGGGCGTCCTGCTCACTGAGGTTTTCCATGATCTGTTTCACAAAGTTTTGGTCACGCGGGTTGACCAGCCGCAGGATCAGGAAGGAGTTGCACTGCGAGAGGATCGTTTCGTCCACCCTGCTGGGCCGCTGGCTGATGAGCACCAGACCCGTGCCGAACTTCCGCCCCTCGGTGATCAGCTTGCGGATGGTTTCCAATGACGGCACGTCGGCCGTCCCCTCGCGCGCCGAGGGGATGAAGGTGTGCGCCTCCTCGACGACCGCCAAAAACGGCGGAATCCGGTTCGACAGGTTGGCCCGGTGTTCGTAAAGCGCCTCCAGCAGGATCGAAGCGATGGTTGTCTGCGTCAGGTGGTCGTAACCGCCGAGGTAGAGGATGGAGACGGTCTTCGGCGCTACGATGCCCTCCGGGCGGCCCTGCGGATCGGGCATCTGCTCGAAGTGAAGCTGCCTCAACTGCTGGCGCATCCTTTCGTTGGTCAGCTCCATGCGCTCCAGACGGTTTTCGACCAGGCTCAGTTGCCGTTGGCAGACCCAAAACGTGGGCAGCTTGCGCCGGTCGTTCGCCTGACCGGTTCTCTTGGCCAGCGCGTCCCGCAACCGCTTGATGTACCGCAGGACCGACTCCCCCGCCACGGGAGCCACCTCCGCCAGCACCTCCCCGAGCACTTCCCGCTGCGGTTCTGTCAATCCCTCGGTCATCTTGTTGATCAGAATCTCCACGATGTGCCGGTTCTCCTCGGTCATGGCAATGTGCGGGTACAACAGCCGGACGCTCGTACCAGCAAAGAGTTCCCGCTTTTGCCACAGGCCGAGGTAGTCCCCATGCGGATCAAGGATCAGCAGCGGGTAACCCCGGTCGATCAGCTCCCGCAGCATCCGCCGTGCCGCCACGGTTTTGCCCCCCCCGGTCATGGCCAAGATGGCGAGATGCCGGGCTACCACGCGGTCTGCGGAAATGGCAATGTCCACGTCCGGCCGGGCAATCAGCGAGCCGATGTGCAAAGGGGTATGGCCCGGAATCCCGCTGGCCAGCAGCTCCTTGATCGCCGCGGCCGGCGGGTAGAGCACCTCGGCCGCCGGCTGCACCGGATACGTCAGCGGGTAAAGGTGCTTGAACCCCCCGTCCGCCGGCGTGCAGCCCAAAATTAGCACGCCCGCCTCCAACTGGTCGCGGCTGTGGGACAGGATCGTGTCCTGTAGCGAAAGACCCTCCTGCGACAGCTCCTGCGCCGCCTCGTAGGGGAAAAACGGGTTGTAGCGGGTGATGGAGGTCACCCGTCCCCACACGTAAATCCCGTGCGTGCCGGTCCGCGCCTCGTCCGGCACCTCCATCCGCACCGCCACCAGGTCGCCCACCCGGGATTTGAAACTCTTGAGGATGAAGGTGAACTCGCTGGTAGTTGCATTGCCCACCACCGTGCCTATGGGGGTCCAGTTGTTGTTGTTGCTCATGGGTGAGTGTCAGTCAGCGCGTTGTTTCGGGCCGGAACAGCCAGTCTCGTTTGGTGCCGCAGAGCATCCGCTTGGCGGTCTCGATCATCTTGGGATTGCCGGAGTCCATGGCCCGTCTTAGCAGTTGAACGGCCAACGTCGAATTGATGGGACGGCTCATCCAATCAGGGACCTTGGCAAACCTGTCCACGATGTCCAAGCCCGCCGGGAAGGCGTAGTTGGGCATCAAACGACAAGAGTGGATTACCAAGCGGATGCAGGTTTCGTAGCCAGCGGGGGGCGGTCCAAAAAATTCTACCCGCAAGGGCTGAGCAAACGGGCCAACACCGACGTAGGTAACCATCGGCCGTGGATACTGTCCGATCACGTCGTACGAGTACTGAGGACGCTTCTCGGCAACATTGCGGTCCACTTCTACGGGGCGGAGATACTCGCCTTCATTCAGAATGGCGTGGAAGAGCAGTGAGTCGGATATGCGGTAGTTCCTGAGGCGCTCCTTTATTGTTTCCAACTCCTGTGCTCCGGGCGACACCGGAGTGCCTTTGAGGTAGTCCAACCATGTGCGGCTTACCAAGGAGGAAAAAGAAGCCCGTTCCACCACGGATGCCACGTTGACCTGCGACTGTCGCAGTGTGTTGAGCAGGTGGAGGTAAACAAAGACGAACTCCCTGTTACGCCCCGTGCGGTTTCTCTCGCCCGGCGGCAGGAGAATATCCAAGCCGCGTGCAGAAAAGGGCGGGAAGTCGGAGTCGGCGTAGGCGGAAACCGGGTTGACCAGGGCACCGTGGAGGAAAAGGAACTCCGGCTTGGGCGACCGGTTCAAAGTTTGGCAGGCAGCGGAAGCTTCCAAACAGAACCGGGCCGCATCCCGGAGTTTTGACGGATCCTCAAACAGGTGCTCGTAAACACCGCTCGAATTGTCCGTATCGAACAGCTCCGCGACGAGCTGTTTCTCCATTCGGAAAGTTTCCCTCTCCTCGCTGATTACTCCGGGAATCACGGTGTAGCTGCCCACCCTCACCGCGACCGGCTCAGCGCCCAGGCTTGCCACATTGGCCATGCCTCCGTCGACAAAGCTCACACCCTTGCCCGCCATCTCAGCCCAGAGCTTGCGGTGGTTGATCTCAACAGACTCGATGAGCCCGGCGTTTTCAAGCATGTCTCGGATAGACGCGGCCAGTCCCTCCAAAGCCTGGAGGAATTGCCCTTGCGCAGTCGAAGACTGCGTCATCGAGACCCTGACCAACTCAGCTAGGATATGCGGTTCTCGAAGCCGTTCCTTGACGGTGAGTTTCCTGCCCCCTTTGTTCTCGTTGTTACCGGCCATCAGACATGCCTCCATTTTCGGCGAATTCTGCCCCCGCCATGAGGGCCTCCGAGCAATAAAATTCGTCCTCTTCCAGCCTGCCGGTGGAGAATCGGCGGAAAGCCTCCTTTGCGATGGGCTCGAGTTTTACGGGCAAGCCGCTTTGGATGAAGACGGGAGACACAAGTTCAGGAGCCAGGTTCCGGATGGTCCCAAAATCAGTGCTGCCCTCAACGGTGCGACGTCCATTTTCCACCGCACTGTCGGGATGCAGCCGGTAATGAATGAACCCGAGGGAAAACCATCCCCGTTTGAAGTCTCTGTCCGGCAGGGTCACCAATGCGCCGCCTTCAGCGGCTTTGACCAGCGGCAAAAGCCATTCAAGCGCCTGGTGTTCGTCCCGCGGCAGAGGCAGGTGACGTCCGGGTCGGCGGGCGGCCCACTTGGCAGCAGTCAGAAACCGGCGGACGGCCCGTCCTACTGCTTTGCTCACCAGTGGCGGAACGGCGTTGCCTATGAGGCGGAACTGGTGCGTTCGGGCGACCGGGAATTGAAACCAGTCAGGGAAGCTCTGCACACGGGCGGCCTCGCGGGGGGTGAGCGTGCGGTTCTGGGTGGGATGGATGAACATCAGGCCGTCCCTGGCCAGGTGCGCCACGATGGTCGAGCACAGCCCGTCCCGCGGCTGGCGGGTATAGCGGTCCTTGAAATGCTCCTTCGAGTAGGGCCACTCGAACAGTACTCCGCGACGCATGGCGGCGGCGGAGGTTTCGCCCTCGCGCAGGCGGGCGAAGTCGCGCAGGTCGCGGGCGCTGTGCGGACGGGCGGTGTGGGCGGTGAGGCGGGCTGCGCGATGGATTTCCAGCACCTGCTCGAGGTAACGGTCCCCGTAGCGGGCGAGATGTGCCCGGCGCCGGGGCAGGTCGTAGTCCAGCTCCTCCGCCCCTTCACCCGCTGCCAAGGGCGGCAGGTCGCCAATGGCCTCCCACAGCGTGACCGGCGGCTGCAGGTCCGTGGTGCCGGCCCCCGGCATCGGCTCTCCATGAGTCGGGGGCAGGAAGCGGCGGGCCACGAACAGGGGCAGTTCGAGGCGGGCGCCGATGATGAGCTGGCGGATGCGTTTTTGGGGCACGCCGTACTGCCAGGCACGGATTTCGATGCCGTGAACGCGGTAGCCCAGTGACCGGGCCTCGGCGTGCATCCGAGTGTAGAATTCACCGCCGGCAGCGGTCCGGATGCCCCGGACGTTCTCCATGACAAACACCCGCGGCCGGAAGTAGTCCACGTAGTCGAGGAAGGCCCGATACAACCAACGGCGGGGGTCTTCCTTGGTCCGGTGACCGTGGTTTGAGCCGTCGCGCCGGCGGGCATTCGAGAAGCCCTGACAGGGCGGCCCGCCGACGATGACATCCACCTCCGGCCCTTGGAGCATTTCGTCGAGTTCGGCCGGGCTGAAGGTCGCCAGGTCCCGCTGCAGCACGGGGGACACGTGGGGGAAGTTGCAGCGAAAGGTCGCCACGGCCACCGGGTCCACATCCACTGCCGCCAGGGTGCAGAAGCCGGCACGCTCCATGCCGAGGGCGAAGCCCCCACAGCCGCAAAAAAGGTCCACGCAGGTAAGCGGCCGCCGTCTTCCCACTCGCCCGCCCGTTTCTAAGGGGGGAACCGCCCCGGCACCGGTCGGCGCGGGTCCGCGCCGTGGTGGTCTCGAGTCCCAAGACCGGCGACGCCCCATCACTCCACCCCCTCCAACAGTTTGGCCGCGGGGACCCCTAGTGCCCGCGCAAGCCGGACGACGTTTTTGATGCCGGGGTTGCGCGAGCCGCGTTCGATATCGCTGATGTAGGTGCGGTCAAGCCCGGCCAACTCGGCCAGGGTTTCCTGCGTGAGATGCCTGGCCTCCCGTCTCTGGCGAATGTTACGGCCGAAGGCTGCGAGGACGGGATCGCGCGGTGGCATGGGTAATTGTTCGCGCCGATGTCCCCGATGAGTCTATCGGCGATGAGTGACAATGTGCTGTAACAGCACATGGCACTGGGCCGACCCCGGCGAGGGTCGGGTCCCTTTCCGCTTCTGTCCGCTCGGCCGGCACGTCAGGCGGCCGCTGCCGGCGCTGGCTGCTTTTCCGGGCGAGCAGGTGCCCGACCGCTGGCCCAACATCATCGGGTCCGGACCGCGTCGGCACGCGCAGGAGTGCCCCGGCCCGGCCGCGGGCCTTGGGATTGACAAAGCGGCCGCCCGCCCG
>JBBIJZ010000139.1:0-8262 GCA_037445715.1 Verrucomicrobiales bacterium
GCCCGCGCCCGCGCCAGGGCCGCCAGCCGCGCCGCCAGCCATTCCCGCGCCAGCAGGCGGTTGAGCCCCTGCTGCCGCGTGGCCTGGCAGCGCACCTGCACACCGGTGGGCCGGTGGCGGAGCACCACGCAGGTGGCGGTCTTGTTCACGTTCTGACCGCCCGGCCCGGCGGCCCGCACGAAGGTTTCCTCGAGGTCGGCCTCGCGCACGCCCAACGCGGCCAGCCGGGCCGCGATTTGCGCGGCGCGTTCCGGGCTCGGGGTCGCGGGATTCATCCGCGGTCAGTGTAGGCCGCCGGCGGAGCGGCGAAAGCCGGTTTTGGCGCCACGGCTTCCGGCTCGCCCGCTCCGGGCCCCCGGCCCAGAATCCGGGCCGGGCGGGGCGGCCGAAGTGGGTTTTTTCAACGCCGCCGGCGCCCGGGTTCAATGCACGCGACGAAGGCCCTGTTGCACCTGCGCGCCCGGCTGGTCTGGCCGGTGACCCAACCGCCGGTGGACAACGGCGCGGTGCTGGTGGCCGGTGACACCGTGGCGGCGGTGGGACGCGCCACGGAGGTGCCGGCCCCGGCCGGGGCGCCGCGCGTGGACCTGGGCGAGGTGGTGGTGTTGCCGGGCCTGGTGAACGCGCATTGCCACCTGGACTACACCGGCATGGCCGGGCAAATCGCGCCCGGCGGCAGTTTCACGGACTGGATCAAGAGCATCACCGCGCTCAAGGGCACCTGGTCGGTGGCGGCCTTTCGCGCGTCCTGGCTGGCCGGCGCGGCCATGCTGGTGCGCCGCGGCGTGACCACGGTGGCCGACATCGAGGCGGTGCCGGAGTTGCTGCCCGAAGTCTGGCAGGCCACGCCGCTGCGCGTGATTTCGTTCTTCGAGATGACCGGGGTGAAAAGCCGGCGCGAGCCCGCGCAACTCCTGGAGGAGACGCTGGCCCGGGCAGAGTCGTTGCCCCGGTCCGGGCGGTGCGGTGTGGGGCTTTCACCGCATGCGCCGTACTCGACGGTGCCGGAACTGCTGCGGCGGAGCGCGGCCGCGGCCCGGGCGCGCGGCTGGCGTTTGAGCACGCACGTGGCGGAATCGGCCGAGGAGTTCGAGATGTTCCAGCACCGGCGCGGGACCATGTTCGACTGGCTGGCGCGCCACGGCCGGGACCCGCGCGACTGCGGCGGCGTGTCGCCGGTGCAACACCTGGCCCGGTACGGCCTGCTCGGGCCGGACCTGCTGGCGGTGCACGCCAATTACCTGGCGGCCGGCGACGCGGAGTTGCTGGCGCGGCACGGCGTGTCGGTGGTGCATTGCCCCCGCAGCCACGCGTATTTCGGACACCGGCCGTTTCCCTGGCCGGGCCTGGCCCGCGCCGGGGTGAACGTGTGCCTGGGCACGGACAGCCTGGTGACCGTGCCGCGCCGGCAGGAGCAGGTGCTGGACCTGTGGGCCGAACTGCGGGAGTTCCTCAGCCGCCATCCCGGTACCTCCCCGGAGGCGGCGGTGCGCCTGGCCACGGTCAACGCCGCGCGGGCGCTGGGCCTGGCCGGGCAGGTGGGGGAACTGCGGCCGGGGGCGTGGGCGGACCTGATCGCGGTGCCGTTTGCCGGCCCGGCCACGGCCGTGGCGGAGGCCGTGACGCAGCACCAGGGCGACGTCGCCGCAAGCCTGATCGGCGGCGAATGGGCGCGGCGCCCCGCCGGAGTTCCGGAGCCATGAGCAAAGCGGGGCCAGGACCGGTGGTGTTGATCACGGGCGCGGCCGGCGGGCTGGGCCGGGGATTGGTGGCGGCGTTTGCCGAAGCGGGTTGGCGCGTGGCCGCGGGCTATCATGTCCGGGCGCCGGAAGCCGCGGGCGAGCCGGTCCGGCCCGTGCCCTTGGACGTGACCCGGCCGGGCGACCCGGAGCGGGCAGTGGGCGCGGTGCTGGATTGGTGGGGGCGGCTGGACGCCCTGATCCACAACGCGGGCGTGACAGCCGACGCGCTGTTGACCCGGCAAACCGAGGCCGATTGGGACCGGGTGGTGGCGGTGAACCTGACCGGGGCCATGCGCTGCGCGCGCGCGGCCGTCGGGGCGTTGAGTGCGGGCGGAGGCGGGCACATCGTGAACATCGGCAGCTACGCCGGGCGGGCGGGCGGCCCCGGACAGGCGGCTTACGCGGCGGCCAAGGCGGGCTTGATCGGCCTGACCGCGACGCTGGCGGCGGAATTGGCCGGGCAGAACGTGCGGGTAAACGTGGTGTTGCCGGGGGTGTTGCCCACGCCAATGACCGCGCGGCTGAGCCCGTCGGCCCGGGCGCAGTTGGTGGCGGCCAATCGGCTGGGGCGGATGAACGCCGTGGACGAGGTGGCGCGGTTTGTCCTGTTTCTGTGCGGCCTGCAAAACGTGTCAGGCCAGGTGTTCCAACTGGACAGCCGGCCGGTGCGGTGGGGCTGAGGCGTCGGCGCGGGGGTGCTTTCGCACTTGCCAGCGCGGGAGGCGGGCGGGCATTTTTTTGCATGGCAAGTAACTTCGTGGCTGCAGAACTGGACGCGCAGTTTTACCTGCCGGCAGACGAATTCTTCCCGGCCCAGCGCCTCACCGCGTTGACCTACGATGATGTGACGCTGGCCACGCTTTACTCGGAGGTGCTGCCCCGCGAGACGCAGCTCGACACCCGGCTGGCCGAACGGTTGGTCCTGCACATCCCGATCCTCTCGGCGGACATGGACACGGTGACCGAGTCCCGCATGGCCATTGCCATGGCGTTGAACGGCGGGCTGGGGTTCATCCATTACAACATGAGCGAGCGCCAGCAGCTCGCCGAGGTCACGCGGGTCAAAAAGCACGTGCACGGGTTGATCCAGGACCCGGTGAAGGTGACGCCGGAACAGTTCGTGGGGGACGTGCTGCGCATGATCGAGGAGAAGCGCTACGCGTTCGGGACGTTTCCGGTGGTGGACAATTCGGGCCGCCTGGTCGGGCTGCTGTCCAGTCACGTGGTCAAGCCGCGTTACGCCCACCAACCGGTGGCCAAGGTGCTCACGCCGCGCGCCCAGGTCCATACCGTGCAGGAACAGGAACTGGGCAACGACCCGATCGCGCGGGCGGACCGGTTTTTTACGGAGCACCCCGGCATTCACAAATTGCTGGTGGTGGACGCGGAGGACCGGTTGCGCGGGCTGTTCACCATGAGCGACGTGGAGCGGATCACCCAGGAACGCCAGGCGCAGTTCCGGCCGGCGCGCGACCACCGTTTCCGCCTGCTCTGCGGGGCGGCGGTGTCCGCCACGCGCAATGCGTTTGGCGAGGTGGACCGGGACCGGTTGATCCGGCACGTGGGGGCGTTGGTGGACTGCGGGCTGGACATCGTGGCGGTGTCCACCGCGCACGGGCACAGTCGCGGGGTGGGCGAGGCGGTGCGCATGATCCGGGCCGCGTTTCCGGAGTTGCCCATCCTGGCGGGCAACGTGACCAGCGCGGCGGGGGTGGAGTTCCTGGCAGACTGCGGCGCGGACGCCATCAAGGTGGGCCAGGGGCCGGGGTCCATTTGCACCACGCGCCTGGTGGCCGGGGTGGGCATCCCGCAACTGACCGCGCTGTACGTGTGCTCGCGCGCCGCGCGGGCCAAGGGGGTTTACCTGGTGGCCGATGGCGGCATCACCCGCTCCGGCGACATCGTCAAGGCCTTGACCCTCGCCGACGCGGTGATGTGCGGCAGCCTGTTCGCCGGGTGCACCGAGGCGCCGGGGGAGGTGCTGGAAATTGACGGCAAATACTACAAGCAGTACCGCGGCATGGGCAGCCTGGCCGCCATGAAGGCCGGCGCGGCCGCCCGTTACGGCCACGCCCGAAACCAGTCGAGCAAAGTGGCCGCGGAGGGCATCGAGGCCCTGAAAGAAGCCACCGGCTCGGTGGACGCCGTGCTTACGCAGCTCATCGGCGGCATCCAGTCGGGCATGGGCTACCTGGGAGCGCGCACGTTGGCGGAGTTGCGAGAGCGGGCCCGGTTTGCCCGGGTCACTTCGGCCGGCCGGCGGGAAGCCGCGCCGCACGATGTGGTCGAGTTGAAGACGGGCAGTTGAGCCCACGCCCCGCAGAGCCGGAACCGCTCGCGCCGCAAGGCCGGGCCGCGCCATCCGGGAGTCCACCGTGGCGGGAGGTTAAAAACGGTAGGGTTCGTTGGTTTGTCCGCACTGCGGACAGCGTGAGCGGGCGACGTCGGGATCGTCAGTGTACATGTAGCCGCACCCCGAACAACGGAAGATGCGATCCAAGGAGCGGGAGGGCCCAAAACGGCGCTGACGTAGGCCGTAGTAGATCGCCACCGCAGCCAGCGCAGCCAGGAGCACAATCACGTACCACGCCAAGAGGGCGCCCACACTCATGGTTGATTCATGGTCGGGACGGCGGAGGTTCCGCAGTCGGCGCAACGGTGTGCCAGACAAATTCGACCCGGCCCCAGTGCAGTGGGGAACTCACCGGCTGATCGGACGGAGCAACAAAGCGCGCCTGCCGGACCAGTCGCAGGGCTTCTTGGTCCGCCGCCGCTAACCCGCATCCCGGGGGTTCCAAGGTCGCCGAGAGAATTCCCCCCTGATGATTCACCAACACCTGCACCACCGTGGAGGCCAGAAGGTGGGCATTGGTCCAGGCGGGCAGCATTTCGTTGAGTTCCACCCGCCAGCCGATCAAACCTTCACCCAAACGCAGAAGGGATTGTCCCGCCGCGTATGATTGAGGCGCTCGGAAAGCTCGAAGGGACGGTTCGGACGTAAACCACGTCGCCATCAACCGTGTGCGGGGATCACGAGGCTCGGTCGGTACAACCTCGTCCAGCTTTGGACGCAGGGCGGGAGGAAATCTGGCGGAGTACCGCAAGCCCTGATGAACCGGTGTTCCCTGGCTTGAATCCGTCACTTCGGCAGAAACCCAAAGTGGTCCGGAGAAGCCCTGGGCCACCACTCGGGCAAACACGACGGGGTCTGGAAGCCACTGGGAGAAGACAAAATCTGATTCCTCCCCGTACCAGACAAGTGCGCCCTGAAATGCTTCAGACGCACGGCGCGGGGTGACCGATCGGGAAAGGATACAAAGCAGGACCAATTCCAGCACCAGTATTCCGCCGGTTACCCGAGCCAGGCGATTCCAAGACCAACCGCTCCGTGTCGGAGGCAAACACCATTTCATGGCTGCTGCCGGAGAGGCGCCGGCAGGCCGATACTTGGGCGGGTCTGTAGCTTCAGCCGTACAACGCCGGCACGCCGACACAGTGCGTACACCTCGGCAAGACGCTCCAAATCCAGGGAGCGGTCTGCCTGAATGACCAAAAGTGGTTGTCCGGGTGTTGCCTCCACCAGTCGGACCAGTTGTCCCTCGATCGCCTCAGCGGTCATCAATTGCTGGCGAAAGTACAGACGACCTTCCCGATCCACCACCAAGACCTGCCAATCCGGGCCCGTGACCGACATGCCGGATTCCAAGACAGGAAGTTCCACCGGCACTCCGGGCACGGGCGCCAGGTAAGATTGAAGCAACAGCAACAACAACAAGAGGAAAAACACACAACTCATCGGGGCGAATTCCCACAACCCTGTAAACCAGCGGCAATGCAATTGGGAACGGAATTCCAGCATCAGTCCGTGCCTTCACTAAGGATGTTTAGAATCTCCGCTGCGGCCTTCTCCATGTCCAACGCGATCAAACGCACCCGACTAACCAGGTAATTGTAACCGGCGTAACAGGGCACGGCCAAAGCCAGACCGGCACCACTGCAAACTAGTGCCTTCCAAATCCCCCCAACCAGAACCGCCACCGGAGCAGCCACACCCGAAGTTTGAAGCACCTCCAGTAGTTGCATGAATCCTAAAACTGTCCCCAACAAACCAATGACTGGACCAATTTGCGCAAGGGTGGCCAATATACCCAACTTTTCCTCCAATTTCGGCAATTCGGTCAACCCCGCCACATGTAGTGCTTCCCGGATTTCCTCGCGCCTGTGCTCCCGCATCAAAACGGCGGTTCTGACCAACCGGGCCACCGGTCCCGGAGTTGCCTCGCAGATGGACAGTGCTTCAACCCAATTGCCGCGCCTTAGCACCGTGCGCACGCCGTTCAAAAAATCCACACTGTTGATGTTCTCCCGGTGAAAAAAAACCAGTCGTTCGATAAAAACTCCCAACCCCACTGCTGCCATTATCACCAGCAGCCAGGTGATTAATCCGCCGTAAGCGAACAATTCTGGAATTCCTACCGCAACCATGATGATTGCTTTTGCAATATTAATGTGCACTTCCGTCCGTGCGCCCGAGGATGGGCGTAGTCTACAAAACAAAAAAGCCGAGGTCAACCCTCGGCTCAAGTGTGAAGGATGGCGACTACCTACTCTCGCGGAAGCTAGACAACCACTACCATCGGCAATGCGGTGTTTGACGGCCGAGTTCGGGATGGGATCGGGTCGGACCACCGCTTTATGGTCACCATCAAAGAACTCTGTTCTTTGAAAACTGTGCGTAAAAACATTGCGCTCCATTGGATGGAGTCTGTTGATCAAGCCTCACGACCGATTAGTATCAGTCCGCTAAACACGTTACCGTGCTTACACGCCTGACCTATCAACCCGGTAGTCTGCCGGGGGTCTTTAGGGCCTTGCGGCCGGGAGACCATATCTTGGGATGAGCTTGGCGCTTAGATGCTTTCAGCGCTTATCTCTTCCGCACATGGCTACGCAGCGCTGCTCCTGACGGAACAACTGCCACACCAGAAGTGCGTCTTTCCCGGTCCTCTCGTACTAGGGAAAGAACCCCTCAAGTCTCCTTCGCCCACAGTGGATAAGGACCGAACTGTCTCACGACGTTCTGAACCCAGCTCGCGTACCGCTTTAACCGGCGAACAGCCGGACCCTTGGGACCTTCTCCAGCCCCAGGATGCGATGAGCCGACATCGAGGTGCCAAACCGGGCCGTCGATATGAACTCTTGGGCCCGATCAGCCTGTTATCCCTAGCGTACCTTTTGTCCGTTGAGCGATGGCAATTCCACATTAAACCACCGGATCACTTGGGCCTGCTTTCGCATCTGCTCGACTTGTAAGTCTCGCAGTTAACCCGGCTTATGGCCATACCCTCAACACACGGTTGCCAACCGTGTTGAGCCGAGCTTCGCACTCCTCCGTTACCATTTGGGAGGAAACCGCCCCAGTCAAACTGACCCGCAGGCACTGTCCCCCACCTGGCTGACAGGTTGGGGTTAGAATTCTAATTGGCAAAGAGTGGTGTTTCACATTGCGACTCCCGGTCAACCGAAGCCGACCGTTCACCGTCTCCCACCTACGCTACGCATTGCCAACCAGAACACAATACCAGCTTACAGTAAAGGTGCATAGGGTCTTTCCGTCCTACTGCGGGCAGGCGGCATCTTCACCGCCGTTACAGTTTCGCCGAGATCCTCTCCGAGACAGTCGCTCAGTCGTTACACGATTCGTGCAGGTCGGAACTTACCCGACAAGGAATTTCGCTACCTTAGGACCGTTATAGTTACGGCCGACATTCACGGGGACTTAAGCACCGAGCTTCGCCTTGCGGCTAACAAGATGCCTTAATCTTTCCGCATTGGTCACGTGTCACTCCCTATACGTCGTCTTCACGACTTGGCAGAGAGCTGTGTTTTTGTTAAACAGTCGCTAAGCGCAATTTACTGAGACCCTTCGCAAGCACATTACTGCACCTGCGTTGGGCACCCCTTCTCCCGAAGTTACGGGGCTAATGTGCCGAGTTCCTTAGAGAGGTTTCTCTCGCGCGCCTGAGTGCATTTACACCCACCCACCTGTGTCGGTTTACGGTACGGGCATCCCGGGGAACACACGCGGGCTTTTCTCGGCAGATCGTCTGGTGATGCGCCTTGGCCGAAGCCGCAGCTCCCGATTCAATTGGATAATCACCTTTCTCTCTGCGTCCCCCTAGTGCTTAACCCGGAACGGTGCAGGAATGTTGACCTGCCGGGCATCGGCTACGCCTTACAGCCTCACCTTAGCTCCCGACTAACCCTGGGCGGACGAACCTGCCCCAGGAACCCTTGGGTTTACGGCGGCCGGTATTTTTGACCGGCTTCTCGCTACTCGTGTCTGCATTCTCACTGGTCAGAGCTCCACCTAGCGTTTCCGCGCGGCTTCGCCGCCCTGACCACGCTCTCCTACCGCACGCGAATAACGCGTACCCGCGGCTTCGGTATGTGGTTTGATCGCCAATCATTTTCGGCGCGACACCGCTCGATGAGTCAGCTGTTACGCACTGTTTAAATG
>JBBIJZ010000140.1:0-8087 GCA_037445715.1 Verrucomicrobiales bacterium
CGCGCCAACGCTAGGCTCCTCGATACGCGCTTCTCGCTCCGCGATTCTCGATTCTTTTCACGTTCCGCTCCTTCTCGCCTTCCGGCCTTGCAAATTCATTTTCTGATTTCGGAGTTTGGGCCTGGCGTCCGGTTCCCAGCCGGTCCGGTTTGATGCCCGGTCATTCCGCCTTCCGCGTTTGCTCTTGGGTCAGTCCAGTGCCACCCACTGACCGGTCTGCACGGAGCGTTCCTCGGCCTCGCAGATTTCCACGGCGCCGAGGCCGTCCTCGGCGGTGACCACCGCGGGCGGGCGGCCGGTCTCGATGCACTCGAGCATGTGCCGCAGTTCGCCCACGTAGCCGTCCGGCCCGGCGCAGGTGACCACCTGGGTGCCCTGATCAAGCTCGAACAGCCTGAGGGCCTCCGCCCCGCGCGAGGAGTCGTAATCGGCAGTGGCCCGCTCGAACACGGCCCGGTAGGCCATCTTGAAGCCGAACCCCGGCCCCATGAGCCAACTGCCCTCGGCCACGACACTGGCACCGCCGGCCACCAGGTAGATGGTGGTCACGTGGTCAATGGCCCCGCTGAGCAGGCTCTGGCCGGTCGAGCACACCGCGCGCGGGCGGCCGAAGCAGAATTGCACGAAGTCGGTGTCGTGGATGTGCAGGTCCAGGAGCGCGCCGCCGGATTCGTCGCCCTTGAGATAGGTGCCGCGGCTCCAGCCGGGCGGTTCGGACAGGCGGGTGAGCTTGAGGGCCAGCAACCGGCCGTAGCGGGCTTCGGCGATGGCCTGCTTGAGCCAGGCCCACTCCGGCCAGAAGCGCAGGCAGTGGGCGGGCATGAAGTAGCCCGGGGCCTGGCGGGCGGCGGCGACGATCTCGCGCGCCACGGCGGCGGTGCGGGCCAGCGGTTTCTCGCAGAGCACGTGCTTGCCGGCCCGGAGCGCGGCCAGGGCGGTCTCCCCGTGCAAGGGCGTGGGCAGGCAGATGTCCACCAGTTGCACGTCCGGGTTGGCCAGCAACTCGCGGTAGTCGCGGTAGCCCCGGACCACGGACATGTCGAACCGGATGGCGTCGGTGGCCGCGATGTTGCCGGTGACGCCGGTGAGGACGCCGTCGGCCGGCAGCCGGACGGCGTCGCAGATGGCGATGATGTTGGCGCTGGGGATTTGCCGGTAGGCCTTGATGTGGGTCTGGCCCATGAAGCCCAGACCGATGATGCCGATGTTGACCATGGGGGGAGAGAAAGAAGGGGAAAGTGAAATGTGGAAAGGTGAAGGAGACCGGTCAGACGCCGAGGCGTTCGAGGTAGTCGCGGGCGGCGCGAATGTCGGCCACGCGCTGGCTGCCGGCCTCGCGTTCGATGCACAGGTCGCCGGTGAAGTTCAGTTCCTGCAGCACGCCGAAGAACGCGCGCCAGTCCACCTCGCCGGTGCCGAGCACGACCTCCTCGCCCCAGGTGCCCGGGACCTTGGTGCGCACGGCGTCCTTGAGGTGGCACTGGCGCAGCCACGGCCCCAGTGTGCGCAGGGCGGCGATGGGATCGCCCTTGTCGTAGAGGATCATGTTGGCGGGGTCGAAATTGATGCCCACGTTCGGGCGGTTCAGCTTGCGGAGAAACGTCGCCAGCGTGTCCGCGGTTTCCTGGCCGGTCTCGAAGCCGATGGTAATCCCGCGCGCGGCGAACCGGTCGGCGATGCGGCCGAGGCGGTCCAGCAGCTTGGCGAAATCGGGGTCGCTCTCCTCGTGCGGCAGGAAGCCGGCATGGAACATGACGAACCGGAGGCCGAGCCGGACGGCGAGGTCGGCATTGGCCTGGAAGTTGCGCCAGTTGCCCTCCCAGTGCGGGTCGGGGACCACCCCGCCGGTGCGGCGGATGGATTCAAGGGTCGAGTAGTCCTCGCCAATGGCGGTCATCATGCCGGAGACGCAGGTCACGCCATGGCGGGCGGCGCAGGCGGAAAAATCGCTCCAGGCGCCGCCGGGATTTTCGCGCAGCGGGTCCAGCGCAAGGGAGACGCGGCGGAGGCCCGTGGCGACCAGCTTTTCGCACAGGTCCTCCGCCGAGCGGGGCTGGAGCGACCAACTGCACACGGCGAGGCGTTCGTTCAGGGTGGTCGGCGGCATGGCGCGAGCATAAGGGCCCGGCCCGCGCTGGCAAGTGCGCCGGCGACACGGCGCCCCGCCGGGCAGGACGCCCGGCGACTTGCCTTCGCCCCTTCCTGCGGCACCTTCCGCCCGCGGCGCGCGCCGGCGTAACGCCGGGGCCGCCGCATCGCAACCAACCACGCACATGGCCAAAGTACCGGAGTTGAAACTGAAAGTGGGCGATCCCGCGCCCGATTTTGCCGCGCCCTCACAGACCGGCGAAACCGTCTCGCTGGCCCAGTACCGGGGCAAACAGGCGGTGGTGCTGTACTTCTACCCGAAAGACGACACGCCGGGTTGCACCCGGGAGGCCTGCGCGTTCCGGGACGAATGGTCCGCCCTGCAACAAACCGGCGTGGCCGTGCTGGGCGTGAGCACCGATCCGGTGAAGTCGCACGCGAAATTCGCCGAGAAGTACAAGCTGCCGTTTCCGCTGCTGGCGGACGCAGACCGCAAGATCGTCACGGCCTACGGCGTCTGGGGCGAAAAGATCTTCATGGGCCGGAAGTACCGGGGCACGCACCGGGTCACCTTTCTCATCGGCAGGGACGGCCGCATCCGGCACATCTGGGACCAGGTCAGGCCCGAGGCGCACGCGGCGGAAGTGCTCGCGGCAGCGCGGACGGCAGCTTAACGGGACCGCCCAGGCCCGCCCTGCTCACGGCCGTTCATGACGCGCGCCCGTACGACCGCGAGGCCCTGTTGGCGGCGCCGGGCGCGGCGGCGCTGGCGTGGCGGTTTCATGAATTCCGGCTGACGGCGGAAACCGCGGCCTCGGCCGGTGGCGCCGGGGTGGTGTGCGCCTTTGTCAACGACGCGCGGGACGGGCCCTGCCTCGAGGCGCTGGCCCGCGCCGGGGTGCGGCTGGTGGCCCGGCGATGCACCGGCTTCAACAACGTGGACCTGACCGCCGCCCGGGCGCCGGGTCTGGTGGTCACGCGCGTGCCGCGGTACTCACCCCATGCCGTGGCCGAGCACGCCGTGGCCCTGTAGCTGGCGCTCAACCGCAAAATCCACCGGGCCTGCCAGCGCGTGCGCGAGCTCAATTTCTCGCTCCACGGGCTGGTGGGTTTCGATCTGCACGGCAAAACCGCCGGCAGCGTGGGCACGGGCAAGATCGGCCGGGTGGCCGCGCAAATCCTGCGCGCTTCGGCCTGGAGGTGCTGGCCCACGACCCGGTGCCGCAGCCCGAATGGGCCGCGCCCACGGCGTCGCTTACGTGTCGCGGCCCGAGTTGTTCCGCCGCAGCGACGTGGTCTCCCTGCATGTGCCCCTGACCCCGGACACCCGCCACCTCATCCGGCACGAGACTCTCGCCGAGCTCAAACCCGGCGTGATCCTGCTCGACGTCAGCCGCGGGGCGCTGGTGGACACCACGGCGCTGATTGACGGGCTCCAATCCGGCCGGCTCGGCGGGGTGGGCCTGGATGTTTACGAGGAGGAAGAGGGCATCTTTTTCGAGGACCTGTCCGGCCAGGTGCTGCAGGACGACGAGCTGGCGCGCCTGCTGACCTTTCCCAACGTGCTCATCACCGCGCACCAGGCCTTCCTGACCCGGGAAGCGCTGGCCGACATCGCCCGCACACCGTGGCCAACCTCACCGCCCTGGCCGCCGGACAACCGTTCGTGGAAGGCTCCGTGCTCACCTGAGACCGGTCCCGACCGGCGGGCGCGTGCCCTGGCCGCCCGCACCCCGTGCTGGGCTCCGCGCCGCCACCGGCCCGGTCTCCGCCTCCCCGGCAATCCACGCCCGTGGAAGCGGCGCCGGCGCGCGCGGCCCGCGGCTCAGGACGAGGCGAGGGGATAATCGGCCATCAGCGCCAACATCTCCCGGACCGCCCGGTCCAGCCCTGTGAACACGGCGCGGCTGACGATGCTGTGGCCGATGTTCAACTCGACCAGATGCGGCACCACCCACAGCGCGGGCAGGTTCAGGTAATTGAGCCCGTGCCCGGCGTTGACCCGCAGCCCCAGCGCGTGTGCCTGGCGGGCCGCGGCCGCCAGCCGTTCCAACTCCTGCTGCCGGGCCGCGGGCTCCGCGAAATGCTCGGCAAAGCGGCCGGTGTGCAGTTCGACGAACTGACTGCCCACACGCGCCGCCGCCTCCACCTGCACGGGGTCCGGCGCGATGAACAGGCTGACCGCAATGCCCGCGTCGTTGAGCCGGCGGCGGGTTTCGGTCAGGGCCGCCACCTGGGCCGCCACCTCGAGCCCGCCCTCGGTGGTGACCTCCTGGCGCCGCTCGGGCACCAGGCACACGATGTCCGGCCGCACCCGCAGGGCGATGTCCACAATCTCGGGCGTGTTGGCCATCTCGAGGTTCAGCCGGGTGCGCACCGTCTCGCGCAGGCGCCAGACGTCCCGGTCCACGATGTGGCGGCGGTCCTCGCGCAGGTGGCAGGTGATGCCCTGCGCGCCGGCGGCTTCGCAAACGCGGGCGGCCTCGACCGGGTCGGGCTCGCCGCTGGGCCGGCCGCGGTAGCGGGCCTCGCGCAGCGTGGCGACGTGGTCAATGTTGACGCCCAGTTTGAGCATGGGGGGAGACGGCGGCGGCCGGCGCGTTGGTGCGTCCGGCCGGGGCGGGTTTGGGCGCACCCAGCACGCGCACCGGCGGGCTCAAGAGCGGGAAACGGCGCCCGTCCAGCCAGCGGGTCACCCAGTGGATTTCAAAGGCGGTCAACCCCACGGCGGAGCGGCGCACCAGGGTCAACTCGCGCGGGCCGGTGCGGGTCAGTTCGGTCACGGCGTTACCCAGGTGCCGGGTCACGTTGGTGTCCTGGAGCCAGCGCACGGCCGGCGTGTTGGTGGGCGGCGGCGCGTGCCCGGCCACCATGTCGTAGAGCCGGCGCAACTCCTGCCAGTCCGCCAGCCGCGGCTGGGTGATCTCCCAGTGGTACAGGACCAGATTGGTGCGCCCGCGCAACTGGGCAAACAACTCGGCGGGCGCCGGCTGATCGCCGCCGCGGACCGGGAAGATGCCCGCCGTGACAAACCCCGGGTCGGGCGCCGGCCCGAGGAACGGCACCAACATCGGAAAACCGGTCCAGACCAGGCGCGGGAGCGCAGGCACCAGCTGCACCTCGCCGAAGTCCAGCCAGGGCAGGCGGGTGCGCAACGCCGCGGGCAGCTTGGTTTGCAGGGCGGGGAGACGCGCCGCCACGTCCGGCAGTTCCCAGGCATACTGCGTCAGATACGGCGCCAGCGCGCGCGCCCATCCGTAAATCTGGTTGGGCGCCGGCAGGTCCAGCTCGCGCACCAGCGGATGCTCCGCCAGCCAGGGCCGCACTCCCTGCAAGGCGGTGAAACTGATGAGCGGGTCCTGAATCGTGTTGGTGGGAATCCGCCACGGCTCCAGGGGCAACTCCAGCGGCCGCGGCCAGGTGAACCGCCCCACGGTGCGCAGGCTCTCGCCCTGCCCCGCCAGGGCCAGGTGGGCACGCGGCCAGGTCACATTGGTCGGCAGGCCCAAGCCGGGGGCCAGCCGGGCCAGGTCGGCCTCGACCTCGAGCCACGCGCCCGGCTCGTGATGCGCCCCGGGACGGCCGGTCTGGTGCAGGCGCTGCCGCACCGCCTCAAATCCGATCAGCGGCTCGTCCCCCACCCCGGCCACCACCCACTCGCCGGCCCGGGCGACCCGCGCGTGCGGCCGTTCCCAGGCGCGGGCCGAGTTGGTCCAGGTGCCCAGCCACACGGCGGCCCGCTCGGGCGGCAGCCGCACGGCCAGGGTCCATTCGGGGCGGCCCGGCTCGCCGCGCGCCTGCACGAAGGAGTCGGCGCGGAGCAGGTCGTTGAACAGCGGGGCCAGGGGTTTGGTCACGGGCGCCCCGGCCAGGCGTTCGAGGGTGTGTGCGATCAACGCCCGCGTGGCCGGTTCGGCCAGCACGGCCCGGAGGGCCGCGCCGTTGGTTTCCGCCGCCAGGCGTTCCGTGCCGGCAAACTGCCAGCGCACCAGCAGGTCCGCCGCCTCGGGTTCGGCGGCGGAGTTGGAGCGGGGTTGGCACGCCACCACCAGGACAGCCAGCAGGGTCGAGAACGCAAGGCGCATCATCCGCGCCGCTCCATGCCAGAGAAACCGCCGCGAGGCAACCCGATTTGCGGGCCACCGCGGTTTGACCGCTCGTCGCGCCGCCCCCCGGAGCGCCCCGGGCGTGGCCGGGCGCGGGCGTCGACACCGTTTACTGCGCGCCCCAGCGGGTCGCTTTCAGGAACGCGAGCAGGTCGGCCAGTTCCTGCCGGGTCAACTGGTCGGTCAGCCCGGCCGGCATGAGCGACACCGTGCCCGGGCGCATTTCCGCCACCTCGCTGCGGGGCAGCCGCTGCTCCTGGTCCGCGCCGACCACCAGGACCAGCTCCGCGTCGTTTTCGCTGCGGACGATGCCGCTGACCTCCTCGCCGTCCTTGAGGGTCACCACCACCGGCTCGTAGCTGCGCACAAAGCTCGCGCTCGGGTACAGCAGGGCCTCCAGCAAATCCCGCTCGGTGCGGATTTGCCCGATGCTGGTGAGGTCCGGCCCGACGCGGCCGCCGAGGTACCCCATCATGTGACAGGTCGCACAGGCCGTTTTGGGGCTGTTGAACAGGGCCTGGCCGCGGCGGATGTCGCCCGGCCGTTGCCGCAATTCGGCGAGCAGGGCCTCCAGTTGCGCCGCCTGTTGGGCGGGGTCGGCGTCCAGGCGGGCCAGCAGGGCCCGCCCCGCCGTCTGCACCGACGGCGGGAAGGCCGCCAGGCGCGCGGTGAGCAAATCCACCCGCACGCTCGCCAGGGCTTTCGCCCCGGCCAGCGCCGCGACCAACCGCCGCCCCACGGCCTCGCTGGTGGCGCCCTCGAAGGCTTCGAGCAACGGGTTCAGTTCCATCGGCCCCACGGTGCGCAGGGCCTCGGCCAGGGCCAGCCACTGCGCCTCGGTGAGCCGGGCGCGGGCGAGCACCTTGGCAGCGGCACTGCGGCGGGCGACCGGATGGGCCGGGTCGAGCTCGGCCAGCAGCAGCGCAAACACCGGGGGCTCCACGGCCGCCAGTCCGCCGGGCACGGCCGCCAGCGCCTCCAGACGCAATTCGACCGGCCGGGCGGCCTCGCCACCCAGGGTGCTCAAGGCCGAGGCGAGTTCCGGCTGGCGCGGTTTGGGCACGGGCAGGGCGCGCACCGCGGCCACGGCGGCCCGGGCCAGTTCGGCGTCGCGGTCCGCCAGCGCGGTTTTCAGGGCGCTCCACCAGGCGGCGGGCATCTCGCTCAAGCCGCTTTGCGCCATGGCCCGCGCCGCCAGAAGGCGGGCGGCGGGGGCGGCCGCGGCCTCGCCGAGCACGCCGGCCAACAGTTCCTGAATGCCCGGGCTGCGGGCGAAGCGGGCCAGTTGCCGCTGCAGGTCCGCGCGTTCGGCGTCGGGGAACTCACCGTGCGCCAGGGCGCGCCGGTAATGTTCGGCAAACTGGCCGCCCCAGTCCGGGTGATGCTCCGCGATCCAGACGGCGGTCTGCCGGAGCACGGGGTCGGGGCTGGACAACAGGGGCGCGACGTCCGCGGCGGTCAGGCCGCCCTGGTCCATCTGGTCCAGGGCGATCAAGGCCGCGCGCCGGGTGGGCGGCGGGGACGCCTCGAGGCCGCGGCGCGTGGCGGCGGGGTGGGCGATTTCGATGAGCGCGTAAATGATGGCGTGATCCTGAATGCGCTCGGCGTCGGCGTGACCGGCCGGCAGTTTGGCGCGGAACCCGGCGGCGGCCTCGAGCAAGGCGGGCACCGCCTCGGGGCGGCCGATCCGCCCCAGCGCCTCGGCCGCCTTGCGCTGCTCGAAGCCGGAGCTGTCGCGGAGGAGGGCCAACATTTTCTCCAGTGCCGCGGCGTCGCGGTGCATGGCCACGGCGTGAATGGCGGCCCGGCGCACCGGGGCGTCGGGATCGTCCAGCGCCCGGCGCACCGCGGCCCGCGCGGCCGCGCCGTCCAGGCGGGTGAGCGCCCAGACGG
>JBBIJZ010000141.1:0-8029 GCA_037445715.1 Verrucomicrobiales bacterium
GTCGCCTGACTCCTCGGCGTTGCGCCGACAGCGCCAGCAAGCTGGCGCACTCCAGGCGCTTCGCGAACTTCGGAAGCCGCCGTCCCGCGCCGGCGTTTGGAGTGCGGCGGCTTGCCGCCGCTTTCAGCGCGGGAGGAACGTGGAAGCCCGCCGGGTTGGGAAACCCGCGTTGCGGCAGACCGGCAGGTCCGCCGCTACGGCCAAACCAACCACGGCAGGAAACTGCGATGCGCCTCCGGTCGGGCGCCCCTGTGTTGGTACCGCTGGGTACTGCGGCAAGCGATTTGGTAGGGCACCGCTGCGCCGGCCCGCCCATCCGGCCGCGTCACAGCGCGACCCTACCTGGGGGTTGGAACCTCCCGCGATCCGGCGGCGGACGGGGAAATTCGCGGCGACGGCCCGCCCGGCAAGGGTAAGGAACGGAGATGCGTCCATTGTCAGATGCCGCCCCGCCGCCAGACTTGCCGGCGCGCGGGCAGTTGCGCCAAGGTCGGCGTGTTGCGCCATGAACACGACACCGATTTCGCACGCCAGCCGCCGCGAGTTTCTCAAGGCCACGGTCGCCACGGGGCTGGCCCTGGCCGCACCGGGTTTACCCGTCTCGGCGCCGGCCGCCACCACGGACCGCCCGCGCCGGGTCAAGCTGGGCTTTGACAATTTCTCGCTGCGCGCCTGGGGCTGGAAGGCCCCCCGGCTCATCGAGTACGCCGCGGCGCTGAAGCTGGATTCGCTCTTCATCACCAACCTCGACGCCCTGGAGCGGTTCGACGACGCCTACCTGGCCGACCTCCGGGCGCGCGCCCGCGACCACGGCCTGGACCTCTTGCTCGGTTCCTGGAGCATTTGCCCCACCTCGCGCGCGTTTCGGGACACCTGGGGTACGGCCGAGGAGCATCTGCGACTGGGCCTGCGCCTGGCCCGGGCGCTGGGCTCGCCGGTCTTCCGCTGCGTGCTGGGCACGCGGGAGGACCGCAAGACCCCGGGCGGCATCGAGCAACGCATCGAGGACACCGTGCGGGTCTGCCGCGCCGTGCGCAACCAGGCCCTGGACGCCGGGGTGAAAATCGCCATCGAAAACCACGCCGGCGACATGCAGGCCTGGGAGCTGATCACGCTGGTCGAGGCCGCCGGCAAGGATTACGTGGGCGTGACCTTCGACTCCGGCAACGTGACCTGGACGCTCGAGGACCCGCTCGACAGCCTCACCCGCCTGGCGCCGTACATCCTCTGCACGCACATCCGCGACTCGATGGTCTGGGAGACCGAGACCGGCGCGCGCGTGGCCTGGACCGCCATCGGCGAGGGCTGCACCGACGCCCGGGCGTTGTTGGCCCGACTGGCCGAGTTGTGTCCGGGTGTGGGGGTCCATGCCGAAATCATCTCGGGCTTCAGCGTGGACTTCCCGTACCTCCAGCCCGAGTTCTGGGAGGTCTGGCCCAAGGCACGCGGGGCGGACTTCGCCCGCTTCCTCGCCCTGGCCAAGAAGGGCCGGCCCGTCCCGCCGTTCCGGCCGCCGGAGGGCGCGGACCGCCAGCAGGCCGAGCGCGAGTACCAAAAGGCCGAACTGGAACGCAGTCTGGCCTGGTGCCGCGACGTGGCGGGGCTGGGTCTCAAGAGTTGAGGCAGCGCCTCCCGCTCCACGCGCCGCGCTGACACCCCCGCCCATGAGTTCGGCCGATGCCGAGGCCCTGCGGGAACAGCTCCGCCGCGACGGCCGGTTGCGCGACCCCGCGGCGCGGCTCACGCCGCTGGCCGGCGGGGTGTCCAGCGACATTTACCTGGTCGAAGACGGCCCGAACCGGTTCGTCGTCAAACGCGCCCTGCCCCGGCTCCGGGTACGGGACGAGTGGCGGGCGGACGTGAGCCGGAACGACGTCGAGCGCGCCTACTTCGAGGTGGTGGGCCGGCTCGCCCCCGGCAGCGTGCCGCGGGTGCTCTTTGCCCACCCGGCCGCCGGCTACTTCGCCATGGAATATCTCGGCGCGGGCCACGCGAACTGGAAGCGCCAGTTGCTCGACGGGGTCTTCACGGTCGCCACCGCCCGCACGGCCGGGCGCTGGCTGGGGGCCATTCACCGGCAAACGGCCGGGGACGCCGCGCTGCGGACCCGCTTCGACACCACGGCCAATTTCCACCAGCTCCGCACCGCGCCGTACCTGTTGACCACCGGCGCGCGGCACCCGGAACTGCGCGAGTTTTTCGAGGGGGAGGCCCGGCGGCTGGAGGCCACGCGCGAAGGCCTGGTGCACGGCGATTTCAGCCCCAAGAACCTGCTGGTGGGCGCGGACGGCCGCCTGGTGGTGCTCGATGGGGAAGTGGCCTGGTACGGCGACCCGGCCTTCGACGTGGCGTTCCTGCTCAATCACCTGTTGCTCAAACGCCTCTACCACGCGCCGGGCGGCGGGGCGTTGCGCGAACTGGTCGAGGCCTTCTGGCAAAGCTACCGCGACGAGCGGACCGGCCTGCCGGCCGACTGGGAGACGCGGGTCACCCGCCTGCTCCTGCTCCTGCTGCTGGCGCGCGTGGACGGCAAATCCCCGGTCGAGTACCTCGACGCGGCGCGGGCGGAGCGGGTCCGCCGCTTTGTGGCCGGGTCGCTGCCGGCCGGTGCCTGGAGCCTGGCCGCGTTGGTGGACGCCTGGTTCCAGCACACCCCCCGTCCCGGGCTGCCGGCGCCCCCGCGCGGAACCGGCGGCTGAAAAGCCCGGGGGAGGCCCGTAAGGAGCGCGGTCCACGGCAGGTTTGCCTCGCGTGCGCCGCCGTGGCATACCCGGGTCCATGCAAGTCAGCCCTTCCACCGGCTCGTGCTTTTCGGCGTGTTTTCGTGCTTCCCCGGCCCGGCGCACCTGCGCGGCAACACTCGGGCTGGCGCTCGTCGCCGCGCTGTTCGGCCCGGCCCGGGCCGCCGAGACCATCAACCCACCCCTGGGGCCGCACCTCAACCCCGGCGCGACGGAACTGGCCCGGGCCACGCGCTTCGGCACGAACGACCCCGTCGTGCTCACCAGCTATTTCTACTGGTACGACGTGTTGTCCGGGGCGCACATCCGGGATGCGGACGGCACGGACGCGCTGACCGACCATCCGCCGACGCTGGAGGGCTTTTCCTACAAGCTGGCCTCCTGGCATCGGGCGCAATTGGTGGACATGATGGCGGCGGGCATTGACGTGCTCCTGCCGGTGTACTGGGGCGAGCCCTCCCAGCGCCTCCCCGGCAAGCCCGCCCTCGAACAGCCCTGGAGCTACGCCGGGCTGGTCCGCCTGGTCGAGGCGCGTCAGGCCCTGCTCGACGCAGGAGAAAAACCGCCGGCCATCGGCATGTTCTACGACACCTCGACCCTCGAGTGGAACGCCGCCGGGCGGAAGATTGACCTGACCACCGATTACGGGCGGCGCTGGTTCTACGAGAGCATCCGCGACTTCTTCTCCCTCATCCCGGCGCGGCACTGGGCCACGATCGAGGGCCGGCCCATCGTGTTTTTGTACTCGGCGGCCTTCGCGGCGGCGCACGACCAGTCGTGCATTGACCACGTGCGGCAGGAGTTCGCCCGCGATTTCAGCGGCGCGGTGCCGTACATCGTCCGGGAGATTTCCTGGAACGTGCGGGCGGACAACACCTACGCCTGGGGCGGCGCGCTCGGGCTCAAGAACCCCGGTGTGGCGGCGCTGGGGCCGGGCTATGATCACTCCGCCGTGCCGGGCCGCGAGCCGCTGATCGTGCCGCGCGAGGAGGGCGCTTTCTACGAGCGGCAATGGATCCGCTTCCTGCGCGCGCCCTCGCGGCTGGTGCACGTCGAGACCTGGAACGAGTACCACGAGGGCACGGACATCGCCGCCTCGCGCGAGTACGGTCGCCGGTACATCGAGCTGACCCGGAAGTTCGTGGACATGTTCAAGGCGGGCCTCAAGCCGCCGCGCCCGCGCGGGCCGTACTCGGACTTCAAGTCGGTGCGCATCACGCTGGGGCCCACCAACGACGCGCGCGGGCTGACCCAGTTCGAGTTCGCCGACGGCACGACCGCACCGGTGGAAATCGGCGGGCGCGTCTGCCGCGTGGTGGCGCCCAATCCGCACCCCGGCCGCTACATCTACTTCCAAATCCACGACTCGTTCAAATGGGCCGACGCGATGCTGGTGGACGTGGAGGTCGAATACTTCGACCAGGGCGCGGGCGGCTTCCACGTCGAGTACGACGGCCCGGACCCGAACGCCCCCTTCAACGGCGCCTACACCGCCTCGAAGACCCGCGTGACCCTCACGGACACGCGCCAGTGGAAGACCGCCACCTTCCGCCTGACCGGCGCGCGCTTCCTCAACTCCCAAAACGGGGGCGCGGATTTCCGCCTGGCCACGCAGGGCGACCCGTTGCACGTGAGCCGTGTGACCGTGACGCGGCCGGGCCTGCCCGCCGAGGCCGGGGCCGACCTGCGCGGCTGGCAGTGGGACTTCGAGCGCCCGCCGGACCGGAGCTGGTTTGTCCGGGGCGCGCCGGGAAGTTTCCGCGTCGCCGACGGCCTGCTGACGCTCCGCCCGAGCGATGCGCCCGCCCTGTTGCTGGCTGGCGCCGCGAGCGACGCGACTTACCCGGTGGAAATCCTGGCGCGCGTGCGGCCGGTTTCGCCCGACCCCACACCGACCTGGCTGGGCGGGCTGGCGGTGGCGGTCGCCCCCGACACCGGCGAGGGCTTCGCCGTTTGGTTGCGTCGCGACGCCAGCGGGGCGACGCAGCTCGGCCTGGCGGCAACGGGCGAAGGTCCCACCGTTTTTCAGGCCGCGCGGTGGGAAACCAATCGCTGGTACTGGCTGCGCGTGCGGCACGAGCCGAAAACCTTGACCGGCTACCCGGACGTCTGGATGCGGCTCTGGCCTGCCGACGGCGAGACGCCCGAGCCCGTCCTGTGGACCGCGTGGCGGGATTACCATCCGGCCCGGGAAGCCCCCGGGAACGGCCTGCCGGGGCTGATCGGCGGCGAGGGGAGCCTCGAGGTGGACTGGCTGCTGGTCCGCTCGGCAAGCCTGCCCGAGATCACCGCCCGGCTGCCGGCCCTCAAACCCGCGCGGGCGCGGCTGGTGCCGGCGGAATTTTCGCCGTTGACCGGGCTGCGCCTGGAACTGCACGGCACCTCGGACTTCAGCTACCAGGTCGAGCGCTCGGGCGATCTGGTCCATTGGGAACCGACCCTGGTGTTGGTGCCGGACGCCGCAGGCCGCGGGACCGGGGAGGACCCCGGGCGCGGCGGGTGGCCGTGGCAGTTTTACCGCGCGCGCAGCCTGCCCTGAAGCCGGCCCCGGCGCGGCGGAATGATGGGCTTGCGCGCGGGGGTCGCTTGGCTAGTTTGTCGCCGCGCCGCGATTTCCGCGGCGCGCGCGGGCCGGGCGTTCGCAGGTATTCCCCGTCCATGAACCCCTGGAACGGCCGGACTGGACCCGCCAAGCGGCGAGCACAACATGAGCACACTGGGCGACTGCAACACCACCAATCCACACGTCCTTCAATGGGTCCGGGAAATGGCCGCACTGTGCCAGCCCGACCGCCTGTTCTGGTGCAACGGCTCCGAGCAGGAAAAGCAGGCGCTGACCGAGCAGGCCGTGGTCGAGGGCGTGCTCATCCGGCTCAACCAGGAAAAGCTCCCCGGTTGCTACTACCACCGCTCCCATCCCAACGACGTGGCCCGGGTCGAGCAATGCACCTACATCTGCACCGACACCGAGGCCGAGGCCGGCCCCACCAACAACTGGGCCCCGCCCCGGGAGATGAAGGACCGGCTCTACGGCCTGGCCCGCGGCGGCATGAAGGGCCGTACCCTGTACGTCATCCCCTACCTCATGGGCCCGCCCGGCTCGCCCCTGGCCAAGGTGGGGATCGAGCTGACCGACTCGATCTACGTCGTGCTCAACATGCGCATCATGACCCGCATGGGCGACATCGCCTACCGCCAGCTCGGCAACAGCGACGACTTCAACCGCGGCCTGCACTGCCTCCTGGATGTCCACCCCGAGCGCCGCTACATCTGCCATTTCCCCCGTGAAAACCTCATCATCTCGCTCGGCTCCGGCTACGGCGGCAACGTGCTCCTGGGCAAGAAATGCCTGGCCCTGCGCATCGGCTCCTACCTGGGCCGGCAAGAGGGCTGGATGGCCGAGCACATGCTCATTCTGGCCGTCGAAGCCCCCAACGGCGAAAAAACCTACGTCGCCGCCGCCTTCCCCAGCGCCTGCGGCAAGACCAACTTCGCCATGCTCATCCCCCCGCCCCATTTCGCGGGCTGGAAAATCTGGACCATCGGCGACGACATCGCGTGGATGAAACCCGGCGCCGACGGCCGCCTCTACGCCATCAACCCGGAGATGGGCTACTTCGGCGTCGCCCCCGGCACCAACTCCCGGTCCAACCCCAACGCCATGCGCACCATCGCGCGGGACACCATCTACACCAACGTCGCCCTGACGCCCGACCTGGACGTGTGGTGGGAGGGCAAGGACGGCCCGCCGCCCAAGGAATGCCTGGACTGGCAGGGCCGCCGGTGGACGCCCGAATCCAGGGAAAAGGCCGCTCACCCCAACAGCCGCTTCACCGCCCCCGCGCGCAACAACCCCGCCTTGGCGCCGGAGTTCGACGACCCCCAGGGCGTGCCCATCAGCGCCATCATCTTCGGCGGCCGCCGGGCCACGACCATGCCCCTGGTCTTCGAGGCCTTCAACTGGGTCCACGGCGTCTTCGTCGGCGCCACGATCGGCTCGGAAATGACCGCCGCCGCCGTGGGCGGGTTGGGCCAGGTGCGCCGCGACCCCATGGCCATGCTGCCCTTCTGCGGCTACAACATGGGCGATTACTTCCGCCACTGGCTGCGGATGCGCAAACGCCTCAAATACCCCCCGCGCATCTTCCACGTGAACTGGTTCCGCCGCGACGCCGAGGGCCGCTTCCTCTGGCCGGGCTTCGGCGAAAACATGCGCGTGCTCAAATGGATCGTGGACCGCTGCCGCGGCCGCGCCAACGCCTACGAAACCCCGCTGGGCTGGGTGCCGGGCCCCGAGGACATTGACCTGGGCGGCCTGGACCACTTCACCGCCGCCGACCTCGAAAAAGTGCTCGACATTGACATCGAGGAATGGCGCCGCGAACTGATCCTCCAGGAAGAACTGTTCCTCAAGCTCTACTCCCACCTGCCCAAGGAAATGATCTTCCAGCGCGAACTGCTCGTGGCACGGCTCTAGCCCGGTTATTCACGCCCGTCCGGACCCAACCGCCAATCGCCCGGCAGCGGCCGGCCTTGGCCCCGGAGCAGCGGGCTTCCCAGCCGGCCGTGGGAAGCGGCTGCCAGCCGCACCAGCCGGCGGTCTCCAGCCCTTGGGCGAGGGTGACTGGAGTGGGGGAAATTCCTTCGGGCCGGGACGGGTAACCGACGGCTCCGGAACCGGGATTTCTTGTGTGATTTTCGCAACGTGCTCCGCCCCTCGGGGCAAGGACTTGCGACGCCGTCCAAGCTGGTGGCTCAACGACCCAAGCTCAGCGACCCGGCGCACGAGAGGCAACGCTTGCAACCGCGACGCCCCCGCCGGGTTCGCTGCAGCGCATGGTTAGGCGTTGCGGTCATTTGTCTTCTGCGCCTCAGGCTTGGACCAGCGTCTTGAAGCCGCCGTAAGCCATGCGCTTGCAATCGAAGGGCATGTCTTTGGGATCGCACATCGCGTTGAGGCGTGGGTCGGCGAAGATTTTCTTGTTGGTCGCGTCGCGGTGTTGGCGCGATTTGAAAACGACGTAGGCAAAGATGACGACTTCATCGGGTTTGGACTTCGCCAGTTTCGGAAAGGCGAGCAGTCCCGGCGCGTTCAAGTCGTCGCCCACGCACTCGCGGTATTCGAGCGCACCGTGCTCCATCCAGACCTTGCTCGCCTTGGTGGCCATCTTTTTGTAGGCGGCGAGCTTGTTTTTGGGGACTGAGAGGACGAATCCATCGATGTATTGGCTCATTGTGTGTGTTGGTTGGTTGTTTGGTGCGGAACAGTAAATGGCAGATAGCGCATG
>JBBIJZ010000142.1:0-7559 GCA_037445715.1 Verrucomicrobiales bacterium
CCCGGTGGCGCTCGAGGCGGCCAGCGTGCTGGCCGAGCCGCTCGCCCTCCGCGTGGCCGCACCGGCCTACCTCCTGGCGCGCCCGGAGGCGGGCACGTTGCGCGCGAGCGTGGACGCCGCCGCCCCGGACCGGGTGCGCCTGGACTTCGCGGGCGAGCCGGGCTGGCGCGTGACCCTCGAGGCCTCGGACGACCTGCGCGTCTGGGAACCGGTCCAGCCGGTGCAAACGCTCGGGCCGGAAGGCCGCTGGTCCCTGGGCGTCGAGAACACCGGCGCGCAGCGGTTCTTCCGCGCCCGCCTGATGGAATAGCCGCAAGCCGGTTCAACCCAACATCCACCGAGGTTGATCCATGAACCGTCCTGGCCGCCCGTCCGCCGCGCTGTGGGCAAGCCTCGCGGCTTGTCTGCTCCACACCACCGCCCGGTCCGCCACCACCCTCACCCTGGGCGACGTGGCCGCGGTGGACACCCAACCGGTCACCGTGCCCGTGACGTTGTCGGCCGCGGGCACGGAACACGCCCTGGGCTGGAGTGTGGGCTTTGACCCCGCCCGGCTGTTGTTCCAACAGGCGCTGCTGGGACCGGGGGCCACCGGCGCCACGCTCTTTGTCAACGTGTCCGAACTCGGCAGCGGGCGGCTCGGGCTGGCGCTCTCCCAACCGCCCGGTACCGCCTTTCCCGCCGCGACCGGGGCCGTGGTCCACCTGCGGTTTCTGGCCCGCGGCGGCGCCGGCACGGTCCCGCTGAGCTTCGGCGAGACCCCGGTGGCGCGGCAAACCGTGGACACCAACGGCAGCGTTTTGCCCACCACCTACGTGAACGGCGCCGTGCGGGTCGCGGCCCTGCTGCCGCCGGCGTTCACCACCGAACCCGCGGACCAAACCGTGTACGCCGGCGCCAACGCCGTCTTCCGTGTGACCGCCGCCAGTGACGCCCCCGTGACCTACCAGTGGCAGCGCGACGAAGCCGACCTGCCCGGCGAAACCGGCCCGGTGCTGGTCCGGCGCCGCGTCACCCCCGCCGACCAGGGCCGGTACCGGGTCGTGGTCCGCAACCCGGCCGGCAGCGTCACCAGCCGGGAGGCCCGGCTCACGGTCAACCCCGGCTTGCGGGACGGGTTGATCGGCCAGTGGGACTTCGACGGCGGCGACCTGGTCGCCAGCGTGGGCCCGGACCTGGCGTATCGCGGCGACACCGCCGCGGTGACGACCTTCGAGACCCGCGACCTGGACGGCGCGCCCGCCCGGGTGATGGGGTTCCCGCGCGCCGGCCAGACGCAGGGTTACCGGCTCTTCCAAGACGCCGGCGGCAACGGCGGCGGCACGCGCCTGAACCGTTACACCCTGCTCCTGGACGTGATGTTCCCGGCCGCGTCCGACCGCCGCTGGCGGGCGTTGCTGCAAACCGACCCCAGCAACGGCCAGGACGCCGAGTTTTACGTCGGCACGCAAAACGGCCTCTGGATCAGCGGCGGGGAGCACGGCGCGGGCCTGGTCACGCCCGACACCTGGCACCGGCTGGCCTTCGTGGTGGACGTGCCCGCCGGCACCGTGGGCAAGTTCATCAACGGCGTCCTGGTCCATCGCCACCCCATCCCCGCCACGCCGGACAACGCCTATTCCCTCGGCCCGGAGGCGCTGCTGTTCACCGAGAACAACCTCGAGACCGCCGCCGGCCACGTGAACAGCCTCCAGCTCTACAACCGCCCGCTGGCGGACACGGAAGTGGCGGAACTGGGCCGCCCGATGGCCGAGGGCCTGCCCCGGGGCCAGTTGGACCAACTGCGCCCCACCCTGCAGGTGCAACCGCTCTCCCAAACCGTGCGCCCCGGCGAAGCCGTCACCTTCACCGTCGTGGCCCGCGGCACGCCGCCCCTGACCTACCGCTGGGAACGCGACGGCACGCCCGTGCCCGGCGCGACCGACCGCACCCTGCACCTGCCCGCCGTCAGCGACGCCGAGACGGGCGATTACCGCGTGGTCGTGGCCAACGCCCTGGGCGCGATCACCAGTGCCCCGCCGGCGCACCTGGCCCTCAGTACCGAGGAGCGCCTGCTGCAGCCCGGCACGGTCGAGATTTTGCAGGGGCGCACCGCCGAGGTGCCGGTCACCCTGCGGGCGCTGGGCGGCGAAGCGGCCGGGTCGTGGTCGGTGCGGTACGACCCGGCCCAACTCCGGTTCGTGGAGGCGCTGGCCGAGGGCGGGGGCACGGTCCTGGCCAACACCACGCAGGCGGGCGAGGGCCGCGTGGGCCTGTTGTACTCCCTGCCGCCGGGCCAAACCCTCGCCGCCGGCGCGCGCCCCCTGGTGCGGCTGCGCCTGGTCGCCATCGGCGAAGCGGTCGTGGCCCCGCTGGAAATCGGCGAGGCCCCCCTGCCGGTGGCCTTCGTGGATGCCGCCGGCCATCCCCGCGCCGTGACGCCGGCCGCGGGGGCCGTGGCCATTTTGTCCGCGCCCCGCATCGCCACCCAGCCCGAGAGCACCGCCGGCGCGCCCGGCGGATCGGTGGCCTTCAGCGTCGAGGTCGTGGGCACCGGGCCGTTGACCTACCGCTGGCGGTTCAACGGCACCAATCTCACCGACGGCCCGCGCGTGTCCGGCACCACCACCCCCACGCTGGTGTTGAACGACCTGCAGCCCGCCGACGCCGGGGTGTACTCGGTGGCGGTGGAAAACCGCGTCGGCGCCGCCGTGAGCGAGGGCGCGCGCCTGGTGGTGGGACGGCTGTTGCGGGTGGAGGACACCACCGGCTTCAGCGGCGAACGCGTCGAGGTGCCGGTGCGGCTCTTCGCGCTGGGCGGCGAAAATTCCCTCGGCGCCAGCGTGGCGTTTGACCCGGCGCAAATCGAGTGGCTCGACGTCGTGCCCGGCGCCCAAACCGCCGGCGGCAGCCTGCTCTTCAACGGCACGCGCCCGGGGCGGGTGGGCTTCGGCGTCGCGCTCCCGGCCGGGCAGACCTTCGGCCCGGGCTGGCAGGAAGTGGCCCGCCTGGGGCTGCGCACCGCCGGGCCGGTGACCCGGTTGCCCCTGACCCTGGGCAGCGACCCCACCGCCCTCGAGCTGGCCGATGCCGCCGCGCAACCCCTCGAGGTGGCCACGATGGACGGCCACCTCACCACGGTGCCCCGGCCGGTGGACGTCGAGCAGTTGCCCGACCTGGTGCCGGCCGACCTCACCGCGCCGGCCGAGGCGCAACTGGGCCAGCCCGTGGTCCTCCAGTGGCGCGTCCGCAACGCGGGCCGTCAGCCCGCCCGCGCCCCCTGGCGCGAGGCGTTGTACGTGGCGGCCACGACCGACGGCGCCGACCGCCGGCTCATCGCCCAGATCACCGCCTCCGAAGACCTGCCGCCCGACGGCGAGGTCCTGCGCAGCCAGAACCTCGTCCTGCCCCCGGCCGCCGCCGGGGTGAACTACCTCCTGGTCGAGGTGGACGTGCAAAACGCCGTGGCCGAGCGCCTCGAGACCAACAACCGCGTGGCCAGCGCGCAACCCATCGCCCTGCGCGCCCCGGACCTGACGGCCGCCGACCTCGCCGCCCCGGCCGGCGCCCTCCAGGGCGCCACGATCACCGTCGCCTGGGTTGTCCGCAACGCTGGCGGCGCGCCCACCACGGCCGCGTGGGTGGACCGCCTCTGGCTGGTGCCCGCCCTGGGCACCCTGGCCGACGGGCTCGAACTGGCCACGTTGCCCGCGGCCCGGACCCCCCTGGACCCCGCCGCGCAATACCGCCAGGAGACCGCCGTGACCCTGCCCCTGAGCCACGCCTGGCCCCCCGGCGCTTACCGGCTGGTGGTGCAGGCCGACTTCGGCAACGCCCAGACCGAACTGGACGAGGTCAACAACCAGGTGGCCCTCCCCTTCGAGCTGACCCGCCCGCCACTGCCCGACCTGGTGGTCAACAGCGTCACCGCCCCGGCCGAGGCCCGCCCCGGGGTGCCCTTCGAGTTGAGCTGGGAGGTGGAAAACCGCGGCACCGCCCCCGCCGCCGCGCCCTGGCAGGAGGGCATCAGTTTCGTCCACCCGGCCACCGGGGAGCGGTCGCTGACGTTGGTGGACGTGACCGCGCCGCTGGCCGCGGGCGCCAAACTCACCCGCCGGGCCACCGTGACCCTGCCCGAAAACGCCCCCACCGGCCTCCTGCGGCTGGTGGTCCACGCCGACGTGCGCGACGCCGTGGTCGAACAGGACGAGACCAACAACCGCCGCGAGGCAGCCGCGCCCACCACCGTGCCGCGCGTGCTCACCCTGCGCCTGGACCTGAACGAAATCCGCGAGGACGCCCAACCGCCCACCTTCACCGGCACCGTGGTGCGCAGCGGCGAGCGCGACACGGCCCTGACCGTCACGCTCGACAACTCCGCCCCCGGCGAAATCCAGGCCCCCGCCACCGTGAACATCCCGGCCGGCCGCAGCGACGCCCCCTTCACCCTGCGCGTGCTGCGCGACGACCGCGTGGACGGCCCGCAGGTGGCCCGGTTGACCGCCTCGGCCCCGGGCTATTCCAGCGCGCAGGCCGAGGTCCGGGTGCTGGATGTGGACGTGCCGCGGCTGACGCTCCAGTTCGCCCGGCCGAGCCTCCGCGAGCACGAACGGGTGAACCTGACCGTCTCCCGCGAGGTGGTGAACGACCAGCCCCTGGCGGTGGCCTTCGAGACGCCCACACCCGATCAGCTCGTGGCGCCCGGACCGGCGGTGATCCCGGCCGGCCAGGCCGCGGTGGTGGTCGAGGTGACGCCCGTGGACGATTTCCTGCTCGAACCCACGCAGGAATACGAACTGCGCGCCGTCGCCCCCGGCTACCAGACCGCCACGGCCCGAGTGAGCATCGAAGACAACGACGTGCCCCGGATCGAGGTCACGGTGGACCGCCCGTCGGTCAGCGAGGGCGACGGCCCCCAGGCCGCCAATGCCACGATCACCCGCACGCCGGTCGGCCCGCAGAGCCTGGAAGTCGAGCTGCTCAGCAGCGACCCCGGCAAGTTGACCGTGCCGGGCCGCGTGACCCTGCCCGCCAACCGGGAGTCGGTGAGCGTGCCGCTGGCCGCGGTGGACAACACCCTGGTGGACGGGGAGGTGGAGGTGCTCGTGCGCGCCTTCGCCCTGTCCAGCGCCGCCCGGGTCCGCCTGGCCGAGGGCACGTCCGCGCGGGTCACCGTGCGGGACAATGACGGCCCGGCGTTGACGCTGGTGGTCGAACGCCGGCTCGTGGCCGAGGGCCTGAGTCCGGCCACCACCGCCACGGTCACCCGCAACACCGCCACCAACGCGCCGCTGACGGTCCACCTCAGCAGCAGCGACGAAACCGAGGCCACCGTGCCCCCCACCGTCACCCTCCCCGCCGGCGCGGCCACGGCCACCTTCCCCATCGCCACCGTGCAGGACCAAATCGTGGACGGCGACCAGACGGTCGTCCTCCGCGCCACGGCCGAGGGCTACGCGCCGGGCGAGGACACGCTGGTGGTGACCGACCGCGACCTGCCGGACCTGGTGGTCGGGCACGTCACGGCGCCGGAATTCGTCACCGCGGACACCCTGTTCAACATCACCTACAGCGTGTTCAACCAGGGGCTGGCCCCGGCCGGCACCAACTGGCTCACCCGCGTGTACCTCTCCAGCGACCCGGTGGTGGGCGACGACCAGCTCCTGCGCCAGTACAGCTTCACCGGCACCCTGCCGGTCAACCAGCGCTTCGAGCAGACCATCGCCGCCCAGGCCCCGCTCAAGACCGGCAACTACTGGGTGATCGTGGTGACCGACGTGGCCGACCAGGTGCGCGAGGGCCGCGAGGACAACAACGCCCGCGTCAGCGCCGTGCCGGTGAGCGTGCGCGCCGCTTATGGCGTGACCGTGGCCACGGACCTTGAACAGGCCCTGGCCGGCACGCCCGTCGAATTCTACGGCGTGGCACGCAATCCGCTGGGCCAGCCCATGCCCTCGGTGCTGGTGAACATCCACATCCGCCTGCGCGACACCACGCGCATCATCTCCGCGCTGACCCGGGCCGACGGCACCTTCCGCACCACCTGGCAACCCCTGCCCAACGAGGCCGGCGTCTATGAGGTGGGCGCCGTCCACCCCGGCGTGGACACGGCCGAGGTCCAGGACCGGTTCACCCTCATCGGGATGCGGGCCGACCCGGCACAAACCACCTTCCGGGTGATTGAAGAGGGCAGCACCACCGGACGCGTGCGCCTGCTCAACCTCAGTCCGGTCCCGCTCACCGGCCTGGCGGTCGAGGTGCTCGAAAAGCCCGCCAACCTCACCGTCGCCACCACCCTGGGCGCCTCCACCCTGCCGGGCGTGGCCGAAGTGCCGCTGGACTACACGGTGAGCGCGGCGGACGCCTCCCTGCCGGGCGGGTTGGTGCGTCTGCGCGTGAGCAGCCGCGAGGGGGCCGCGGTCGAGATCGCCTGGGGCGTCACGGTCGAGGCGCTGCGGCCCAAGCTGGTGGCGCGCCCGGCGGCGCTCCAGGCCGGGGTGTTGCGCGGCCGGACGCGCACGCTCGAGTTCACCGTCGCCAACGAGGGCGGGCGCGAAAGCGGCCCCCTCCAGGTGGGGCTGCCCAACGTGCCCTGGATGACGCTGGCCTCGGTCAACCCGCTGCCCTCGCTCCAACCCGGCCAGTCCAACGTCGTGACCCTCCAGTTGGCCCCGCCGGCGGACCTGCCCCTGGGCATTTACAACGGCACCCTGGTCCTGGCCAGCGACCGCGCCTCCCTGAGCGTGCCCTACGATTTCCGCGCCCTGTCCGAGGGCCGGGGCGGGATGTTGATCACGGTGGTGGACGAGCTCACCTACTACGCCGAGGGCGCGCCCAAGGTCGCGGACGCCACGGTCACCTTCCGCGACCCCTTCACCCACGAGACGGTGGCGCAGGGGGTCACGGGCCCCGACGGCACGTTCCTGGCCGAGGGCCTGATGGAGGGCTTCTACAACCTCGAGGTCGGCGCCCCCAAACACACCACCACGCGCTTCTCGGTGTTCATCGAGCCGGGCGTCACCGGCGAGCAAACCGTCTTCATCTCCCGCGAAACGGTCCGCTACACCTGGAAGGTCGAGCCGGTCGAGATCGAGGACCACTACAAGATCACCATCGAGACCGAGTTCGAGACCGTCGTGCCCACGCCGGTCATCACGGTCGAGCCCACCGTGATTGACCTGGCCAAGATCACCGCCGACGTCACGCAGGTGGACATCAAGATCACCAACCACGGCCTGATCGCCGCCGACGCCATGCGGCTGCACGTGCCCACCCACCCCCGCTGGGTGTTCGAGCCCCTGATCGAGGACATCGGCATCCTGCCCGCGCGCAGTTCGCTGACCATCCCCATGACCATCCGCAAGGTCGGCGGGCGCGCCGGCCTGGCCGGCCCCGCCTCGCCGCGGGCGCCCACCCCCGCGGTGTCGCCGGGCGCACGCCAGCTCCTGGACCGGATCGCCCTGCACTCCGACCCCTGCCACACCTCGGTCACGGTCACCTGGGAGCTCAAGTGCGGGCCGTTTCAAAACACCTACTCGAGCACCATCTCGGTCCCGAACGCCGCCGCCGGCTGCGGCGGC
>JBBIJZ010000143.1:0-7527 GCA_037445715.1 Verrucomicrobiales bacterium
GCCGGCGAACTCAGCGGCCCGGCCTGCGCCGTGCTGGCCGGGGCAGGGTGGGGTTCGCAGGACGGCGCCACGCGGGTGTTGACCCAGCCCGACCCGGGGGCGCCCACCGCGCTTTGGGTACGCTGGCCGGGCGGCCGCGAAACCGTCACCGCGCTGCCGGCGGGGGCGCGCGAGGTGGTGGTGGACCCGGAGGGCCGCCTCACCGTCCCGGACGCCGCGACCGCGAGTGCCAGGCGACCATGAGCCCCGGCGCCCGTATTTCCCCCGCCCCGAAGCCGCGGCGACCACCGCGCGGGAGCCGGCCTTTCGCGGGGTTCGGCCCGGTGCGGCCCTGGGTCGGTTGGGCGGGAATGCTGGTCTGGCTGGCAGCCGGTTTGGCGGGGACGGGCGGCGTCCGGGCGGCGGAGCCACCCGGGGTGAAGGTCCTCCCCTTGCCCGCGCCGGCGGCGGGGGCGCCGGGATTTACCCTGCTGGCGCCGGAGCAGACCGGGCTGGCGTTTACGAACCTGCTCCTGCCCGAGGCGGAAGCGCGGAACCAGAATTTGCTCAACGGCTCGGGGCTGGCCCTGGGCGATTACGACGGCGACGGCTGGTGCGACGTGTTCCTGTGCAATCTCAACGGCTCCAGCGCGCTGTTCCGCAACCTGGGCGGCTGGCGCTTCACCAACGTCACCGACGCCGTCGGCCTGGCCAACACCAACGCGCTCGCCCGCGGCGCGGTCTTTGCCGACGTGGACGGCGATGACGACCTGGACCTGCTGGTGAGTTATTCCGGCGCCGGGGTGCGGCTGTTCCTCAACAACGGCCGGGGCCGCTTCCAGGACGCGGCGGCGGAATCCCTGCGGGCCGAGACCGGCAGCACCACGCTCACCTTGGGCGACGTGGACGGGGACGGGGACCTGGACCTGTACGTGGCCAACTACGGCGAGAACACCCTCCGCAGCGGCATGGCCATCACCACCCGCATGGTGGGCGGGCGCGAACAGGTGGTGGGCCGCTTCCGCCACCGGGTCCGCCTCATGGACGGCCAACTGGTCGAGTACGGCGAGCCGGATGCGTTTTACCGGAACAACGGCACGGGCGGCTTCATCCGGGTGCCCTGGACCGGCGGCGCGTTTCGGGACGAGGCCGGCCGGCCGCTGGCGGCCGAGTTTTGGGACATGGGCCTGACGGCAGTGATCCGCGACTTCAACCAGGACGGCCGGCCGGACCTTTACGTGTGCAACGATTTTCACACCCCCGACCGCTTCTGGCTGGGCGACGGCCGGGGCGGCTTCCAACTGGTGCCCCGCCCCGCCCTGCGCAGCACCCCGCAGTTCTCGATGGCGCTGGACGCCGCCGACTTCAACGGCGACGGCTGGCTGGATTTCTTCGTGAGCGACATGCTCGCTCGGCAGCACGAGGGGCGCATGAAGCAACTGCTCGCCCCCGCGCCCGCGCCGCGCCTCACCCTCGAGCCGGAGGCCGACCGCCCCCAGGTCCAGCGCAACATGCTTTTCCTCGGCCGCGGCGACGGCACCTGGACCGAACTGGCCCACCGCGCCGGCCTGGCGGCCACGGACTGGTCCTGGGCGGTCGCCTGCCTGGACGTGGACCTGGACGGCCGCGAGGACATCCTGGTCGGCACCGGACATGACTTCGATGCGCTGGACCTGGACGCGATCGAGCGCAACAACCAGATGACACCCGTGGAAAAACGGGACGCCCGCCGCGTGCTCGAGCTGTTCCCCCCGCTGCGCGTGCCCAATTACGCGTTCCGCAACCGTGGCGATCTGACCTTCGAGGAGGTCGGCCGCGCCTGGGGCTTTGACTCGCTCCAGGTCGCGCACAGCCTGGCCCTGGCGGATCTGGACAACGACGGCGACCTGGACGTGGTGGTCAACTGCCTGCGCGCCCCCGCGCTGGTGTACCGCAACAACGCCGCTGCGCCGCGCCTGGCGGTGCGCCTGCGGGGCCGGCCGCCCAACACCCGCGCCATCGGCGCCTGGATTCGCCTGCACGGCGGCGCCGTGCCGGAGCAGATTCGCGAAGTCACCTGCGGCGGCCTGTACCTGGCCGGCAGCGACACCCTGCGCGTCTTCGCCACCGGCCACGCGCGGGCCGGCATGACCCTCGAGGTGTTCTGGCGCAGCGGCCGGTACACGCGCCTGGAGGACGTGCGGGCCCAGTGCCTCTACGAACTGGACGAGGCCGCGGCAGACGCCGCCTGGCCCGCGCCGCCGGCCCCGCCGCTGCCCGCTCGCGCGCCGTTGTTCCGCGATGAATCCCGGGCCCTCGGGCACACCCACCAGGATGCGCCGTTTGACGACTTCGCCCGGCAACGGCTCCTGCCCCGGCGCCTGAGCACCCTCGGCCCGGGGCTGGCCTGGCTGGACACGGACGGGGACGGTCGCGAGGACCTGTTCCTCGGCGGCGGGCGCGGCGGCCGGCTGGCCGGGTACCGCAATCTGGGGGCGGGCCGTTTCCAACCGCGCGATCCGGCCGCCGCCGGTGCCGCGCTGCCGGACGATGTCACCGGCCTGTGCGGCGCGCCGTTGGGCGAAGGCCGGGTAAGTCTGCTCTACGGCCTGGCCAGTTACGAAAGCGGCCAAACCAACACCCTCGCGCTGTGGCAGGTGAACTTTCCGGGGGGGCCGGAGGAAACGGACGCCCGCCCGCGCGCGCCCGCCGGGGAAGCGCCGGGCCCGGGCGAAATCGCCGCCCTCCCGCTGCGGATGAACGCCAGTGCCGGCCCGGTGGCGCTGGCGGACTGGGACGGCGACGGCGACCTGGATGCATTCGTCGGGGCGCGGGTGGTGCCGGGTCGGTACCCGGAGCCGGGGGCCTCGTGGCTGCTGCGGCAGCAGAACGGGCAGTTCCATCCCGACCCCGAGGCAAGCGCGGCGCTGCGCGCGGCGGGGCTGGTGAGCGCGGCGTTGTTCAGCGACCTGGACGGGGACGGTTGGCCCGAGCTGGTGCTGGCGTGCGAGTGGGGACCGGTACGGGTGTACCGCAACGAGCGCGGCCGGTTCCGCGAGGTCACGGCCGGGCTGGGGTTGGCCGAACCCACCGGCTGGTGGACGAGCGTGAGCGCGGGGGATTTCGACGGCGACGGCCGGCTGGATCTCGTGGCGGGCAACTGGGGCGAAAACAGCGCCTACCAACTGGCCGCACCCGGCCCCTGGCTGCTGTACCACGGCGATTTCGTGGGCGACGAGGGCGTGCACCTGGTCGAGGCGTGGACGGACCCGGCCACGTCGCGGGTGTTGCCCTGGCGCGGGATGTCGGTGCTGGAGAAGGACCTGATCTGGCTGCGCGCGTGTTTCCCCACGCACACGGCCTTTGCCGGGGCGACCGTGCCGGCGGTGCTGGCCGGGTTTGTGCCCCGGCGCGTCGAGGCCCGGCAACTGGCTTCCCTGCTGTTCCTGAATCGCGGCGCGCGGTTCGAGGCCCGACCACTCCCGCTCGTGGCGCAGTTGGCCCCCGCCTTCGGCCTGGCGGTGGCGGATTTCGACGGCGACGGTCACGAAGACCTGTTCCTGGCCCAGGGGTTTTTCGGCACCCGCCCCGAGGAGGGGCGGCTGGACGCGGGCCGGGGGCTGGTGTTGCTCGGCGATGGCCGGGGCGGTTTTACCGCGTTGTCCGGCACCGAAAGTGGCGTGGTCATTTACGGAGAACAACGCGGTGCGGCCGTGGCCGATTACGACGGCGACGGCCGGCCGGACCTGGCGGTGGCCCAGCACGGCGCGGCCACGCAACTGCTGCGCAACACGGGCGCCCGGCCCGGGCTGCGGGTGCGCCTGGCCGGTCCGCCGGCCAACCCGGCCGGGGTGGGCGCGGTGCTGCGGTTGACGTGCGGCGGACGGACGGGTCCGGCGCGCGAGGTCCGCGCCGGCGGCGGGTATTGGTCGCAGGACGGCTTCACCCAGGTCCTGGCCCTGCCGGCGCCGCCCGGCGTGCTGCACGTGCGCTGGCCGGGCGGATTGGAACGGGACTACGCCGTGCCGCCGGAGGCGCGCGAGGTACGGGCGCACGTGAACGGTCGGCTGGAAGTCACGGTCCCGTGAGTGCTCCCCGGACCGGGCGCGTCCCGGCCGGGACGACCGGCCTCGTCCGGTCAGGGATGCGGCGGCGGCGGAAAGGCGGTGGCGATTTCTTCGAGGGCCGCGCGGGCGGGGGGAAAGCCGGGTTGGAGCCGGAGCACTTCGCGGTATTCGTGCGCGGCCTCGGCGTGCCGCCCGGCGGCGCGGTACATCTGGGCGAGGTTGAAGCGCGCCTCCCAGTAGTTGGTGTCCAGCGTGGCGGCGCGGGCGAAGTGTTCGAGCGCCTCGTTGGTTTGGCCGAGCAGGCGCAGGGCGTTGCCCAGGTTGTTGTGGGCGGCGGGGTAATCGGGCAGGGCCGCAATGGCGGCGCGGAAGCGTTCGACCGCTTCCCCGGTGCGGCCGGCGCGGAGCAGGAGGTTGCCCAGGTTGTTGAGGGCTTCGGCGTAGTCGGGGAAGAGCTTCAGGGCCGTTTCGTAGGCGGCGATGGCCTCGTTGGTCCGGCCCAGCCGGGTCAGCACGATGCCCAGGTTGTAGTACACGTCCTCGTCCTCGGGCAGGAGGCGTTCCGCCGCCCGGTAGCTGGCCAGGGCGCCGGCCAGGTCGCCGCGGGCCAGGAGTTCATTGCCGCGGGTGATCAGGGCGGCCCCCATTTCGTCAGGGGGAGCTGGCGGGACGGCGGGCGGGTTGGTGGCGGCCGCCGTCGCGGGCGAAGCCGGTGTGGGCGCGGCCGCCGGAGCCGGCTTCGGCCCCGGGACACGCCGCGGGAGAACCATCGCCAGCAGCACCACGCCGAGCAGGATCGCGACACCCCACCCGACCGCGCGGACGCGCGCTCTGGTGCGGGCCGCTGCCGGCGGAGCCGGGGGCTTGCGTGGATGTTTCCCGGGTTTCAACGGCGGGGATTTTACCCGCGAGGCCGGGCCAAGGTAAGCGAGAAGTGCCCGGCGAGGTCAGCGGCGGCCGTGGCGCGCCCGCAGGGCCAGCAACCATCCCAGCCCGCCCAGCAGCACCGCGGTCACCGCCCACGCGTTGGCCGCCGTCACGCCCGGGAAGAAATAGAGCGAGGCCGCGCCCAGGGCCGGTCCGCCGAACAGCCCGGCGCCGATGGCCGCCTCGTGCAGGCCGCCGTGCTCGCCCTTGGTCTCGCCCACGTCCATCGAGTAAAACAGCGAGGAGGAGTAAATGAGCGCCAGGCACAGGCCGAAGGCCACCTGCGCCGCCACCAACACGCCCAGGTGATTGCCCAGCAACACGACCGCGAAACTGATCACCATGACCAGGTACGCCCCGGCCAGCCAGCGGAAGCGGTAATGCCAGCCGGCCCAGAGCCAGAAGACCCAGAAGCCCGCCGCCCGCGCCAGCGCCCAGGCCGAACAAAACACCCCGGCCCACGCCGGCGAGAGCGCAAACTTGTTCGCCAGCCCGGGAATGACCGGGATGATGGCGTTGACCGCCACGTAGGCCAGCGGGTTGGCGATCCAGGCCATGCGCAGAAACACCGCGCGCGGCACCGGACCCGGTTCGCCCCGCGGCGCGGCACCGGCGGCGACGGACTCCACCCCGGGCCGGGGCTCGGGTCGGGCCGCGCGGCCCGCGCGCCGGTGGGCCCGCTCCAGCCCGACCGTCAACACCACCTGGACCGCGTGCAGCGCGGCCGGCAGCAGGAAGATGCCGCGCGGGCCCAGGTGTTCGAGGATGAGGCCGCCGGAGAACGTGGCCAGGCCGCTGCCGGCGGACCACACCACGTTGTAGAGGCCCAGCAGCCGTTGCAGTCGCGCCGGGGGTTCGTGCTCGCTGGGGATGGCCTCCAGGGCCGGCCAGGTCAGCCCGATGCCCAGGGTCCACAGCAGCAGGGTCAGGAGGTGTCCGGCCACCGAGTCGAGCGTGCTGCCCACCCCCATGAGCACGCCCATGATGGCAAAGCCCAGCTTGAGCGCGTGAAAGTACCCGCGCCGCTGGGCGTAACGCCCGGCCAGGGCCACCCAGACCGCGTACACGCCGCCGTTGAGCGCGCCCAGGGCGAGGTTCTCGAGGTTCCCGAAGCCGAACCGGTCCCGCATGACGAAGAACAGGTACGTGAAATAGACCGTCGTGGCGTAGGCGTTGAGCCCTTCCAGGACGAACACGCCGGCTTTGACGCGCGGGCTAAACATGGCGGGAAACCGGGGCCGGACCGGGCGGAAGCGGGGCGTCCGCCCCCACTTCCCAGCGGCCGCGGGGCACCTCCTCCAACGCCCGGCGCGCATACCATTTCACCGCGTCACTCACGGGCGGTTGCAGCGTGTCCAGTTCGGCGGCGCTCACCCAGCGGAGGTCGTGATGCTCCGCCGCCGCCAGCGTCAGGGTGCCGCCGCGCGGGCGGGCCCAGTAAATGAGGCCGATGTGCTCGTGCGTGGCGTGGATGCGGTGGATGTCCAGAAAGCGGGGGGCGATCAACGCGCGCGTGCCGGCCCCGGTGGTGGGCGGTCGCTCGCCCAGCAGTTCGATGTCCAGGCCGCTTTCCTCCCGGGCCTCGCGCAAGGCCGCCTGCTCGGGGTCTTCGTCCAGCTCGATGTGGCCGCCCAGCGGCAGCCAGCGGTCGAGCCGGCGGTGGTGCACCAGCAGCACCCGGGCGTCCTGCACGACGAACACGGCCACCGTGAAGTCAATGCGCTCATGGATGTGCGCCATCGCGGGCGCGCACTGTTGCAAGCGCCGCCCCGCCCGTCAAACGCCGCCCGAGGCCGTGGCTCGGGATTGGATGGCCGCTGCGCAAGTGCCGCGCAGGTCCCCTTGGGCGGCCGCGCGACCCTCCCACCCGCGCGCCCGAAATGAAAGACCCGCTTGCCGGGCCCGGTTGGGACGCGGCTCCTTGGCCGGCGCCTACCACGCGCGAATCTCCGGCCACAAGGGTTTCAGGTCCGGGTCGTTGAGGGCCAGCCGACGCAGTTCGTCCTTGCTGCGCAGTTGCAGGAAACGCCGCAGCCAGCGGCGGGCTTCGTCGAGGTCGCCCAACTGGCAGGCGTAACAGGCCAGGTTGTACGGGATGAGGCTCTGCCGGGGGAACTCGACCGCCTTGGGTCGGAGCAGGGCCAGTGCTTCGGCGGTGCGCTGGAGTTCGTGCAGGGCGTAGGACTGGTTCACCCAGCCGGTGGGCTCGTCCGGCGCCACCGCCACCTGCGCGCGCGCCACGACCAGGGCGTCGGCCCAGCGGCGTTCGGCCGCGCACAACCGCCAGCGCGCCTCGAGCCCTTCGGGGTGGGCCTGCCCCGCCGGGGAAAGCTGCGCCAACTCGGCCGCCGCCTCGCGGGGGTTGCCCAGGTCCAACCAGCCGTGGGCCGCGCTCACGCGATGGGCATCCGGCGGCTCCAGGGGGGTCGGCACGGGGAAAACCTTGGCGGCTACCGCCGGTCTGCCAAGCGGAATTTTGTGGCGCCGGCGCCGCCCCTCGCCAAGCTGGGGTCCCGCCGCGGCCCGCGGGCCGCGGCCGGCTCGCGCATGAACACCGCCCGGCCTGGTCCGCAAC
>JBBIJZ010000144.1:0-7232 GCA_037445715.1 Verrucomicrobiales bacterium
CGCCCGCCCCGGCCCCGGCGCCGACGCCCGCGCCGGCGCAGTAAGGCCCATGCCCGTGCTCCGCCCCGCCCTCGGTCCCTTGCCGAGGGCGTTTTGTTTTTCGCCGCCCGCACCGGCCGGGGGCGCCCTCCTCCTCGCCGCGCTGGCCCTGCTGGGGTGGACCGCCTGCGCGCCCCGCCGGCCACCGGCCGACCTCACCGTCATCAACGGCGCCGAACCCGAATCGCTCGACCCCGCCCTGGCCCTGAGCATCGAGGACCTGCGCGTGACCCAGCCGCTGTTCGAGGGCCTCACCCGCAACGACCCCGTCACCGCCGCACCCGTGCCCGGCCTGGCCGAGCGGTGGGACATCTCGGCCGACGGCCGGACCTACCGGTTTTACCTGCGCTCCAACGCCGTCTGGTCCACCGGCGAACCCATCACCGCCGCGGACGTGGCCTGGTCCTGGCAGCGGGTGCTGGACCCGCGCACCGGCGCCGGCTACGCCAGCCAGCTTTTCTTCGTGGAAAACGCCGAGGCCTGGCACACCGGCCGGCTGCGCGACCCGGAACGGCTGGGCTTTCGCGCGCTGGACGCGCGCCGCTTCGAGGTGCGGCTGCGCCAACCCACGCCGTTTTTCCTGGACCTGTGCGCCTTTCCCACGCTGGCCGTGGTGCCGCGCGCGGTGATCGAGCGCCTGGGCGAGCAGTGGATTCGCGCCCGGCCGCTGCCCGCCAGCGGGCCCTACCAGCTCGAATTCTGGCGGCTCAACGACCGCGTGCGGCTGCGGAAGAATCCGCGTTACTGGGATGCGCCCCACACCGCGCTCGAGGTGGTGGACCTGCTCACCGTCGCCAACCCCACCACGGCCTTCAACCTGTACGAGACCGGTCGCGCGGACGTGATCTGGGACCGCAACCTGGTCCCCGCCGAGCTGCTGGACCTGCTGCGCGCCCGGCCCGACTGCCACCGCTTCGATTTCCTGGCCGTGTACTTCGTGCGCTGCAACACCACGCGCCCGCCGCTGGACGACCCGCGCGTGCGCCGGGCGCTGTCCCTGGCCATTGACCGGCGCCGCATCGTCGAGCGCATCACCCGCGGGGGCGAGCAACCCGCCGCCGGCCTGGTGCCGCCGGGCACCGCGCACCACCAACCGGTGGAGGCGGTGCACTTCGATCCCGAGGCCGCCCGCCGCCTGCTGGCCGAGGCCGGCTACCCGGGCGGCGCGGGCCTGCGGCCGCTCCGTTACCTGTACTGGACCGCCGGCGCGGGCACGGGCCAGGAGCACGCCAAAATTGCCGTCGAACTGCGCGCCCTCTGGGCGCAGGTGCTCGGGGTGCGGGTGGACCTGGACAACCGTGAAAAACGCGTGTTCATCGCCGCGCAGCGCGGGCTGGACTACGACCTGAGCCAAAGCAGTTGGGTGGGGGATTACAACGACCCGAACACGTTCCTGGACCTGTTCCTGAGCGGCAACGGCAACAATCGTACCGGCTGGGCGGACCCGGCCTACGACGCGTTGCTGGCGCGGGCCAACGCCGAACCGGACCCCCACCGGCGCGCCGCCCTCCTGGCCGAGGCGGAACGGCGGCTGGTGGGCGAGGCGGCGGTCGTGGCCCCGGTGTACTTCTCCAGCGGCTTCCACTTCTACCGGCCGGACCGCGTCCGCGGCATCTACCCGAACCTGCTGGACGTGCACCCGCTCAACGCGGTCCGCAAAGTTTCCCCCGGACCATGAACTGGGTGTGGCGTCGCGCAGCCCTGCTGGGGCCGTTGCTGGGGGTCATCAGCCTCGCGGCCTTTGTCCTCATCCGGCTGGCGCCGGGCGGGCCGTTTGACCGGGAACGGCAGGTGCCGCCCGAGGTCGAGCGCCAGCTCAACGCGCGCTACCACCTGGACGAACCGCTCTGGCGCCAGTACCTGCGCTACCTGGGCGGGCTGGTGCGCGGCGACCTGGGCCCCTCGATGCGCTACCGCAACCACACCGTGGCCGACCTCATCGCCGCGGGCCTGCCCGTGTCGCTGACCATCGGCGGGCTGGCCTTTGCTTTCGCCCTGGGCACGGGCATTCCGCTGGGGTTCTACGCGGCCATCCGCCGGGGGCACTGGACGGGGCAGGCGGGCAATCTGCTGGCGCTGGCGGCGCTGTGCGTGCCCACGTTTGTGGCCGGGCCGCTGCTGGTGATGGGGTTCGGGGTCAAGCTGCGGTGGTTTCCGGTGGCGCTGTGGGACTCGCCCGCGCACGCCGTGCTTCCGGTGCTCACGCTGGGACTGTATTTCGCCGGGCGCGTGGCCCGGCTCATGCGCGAGGGGATGCTCAACACGCTGCCCGCCCCGTACCTGGTCGCCGCCCGGGCCCGGGGGCTTTCGGAGGCCGCGGTGTTTTGGCGGCACGCCTTCCGCCCGGCCGTGTTGCCGGTGGTGAGTTACTCCGGGCCGTTGCTGGCCGACCTGCTCACCGGCTCGTTCGTGGTCGAGAACCTGTTTCAAATCCCCGGCCTGGGCGTCTTCATGGTCAACAGCTCGCTCAACCGCGACTACACGATGGTGGTGGGGCTGGTGCTGCTGTACGCCGGCCTGTTGCTGGTGCTGAACCTGATCGTGGACCTGCTCTACGCCGTGCTCGACCCCCGGGTGCGGTATGAACGATGAACCCGCCGCCCCGAGTCCGAAATCCCCGGTTCACGATGCGGAGACCCGCTTGGCCATGAACTCCCACCGGCCCCAATCCCCGGCGGCGCGCGCCTGGTGGCGGTTTCGCCGGCGCCGGACCGCCGTGTGGGCGGCGTGGGGACTGGGGGCCATGATCCTGGCCGCGCTGCTCGGACCGTGGCTCTGCCCCTACGCCCCCGAAGCGTTTGTGGGCGGGCAGTTCGAGGCGCCGTCGTGGCGGCATTGGCTGGGCACGGACGTGCACGGCCGGGACCTGCTGGCGCGGGGGCTCGTCGGCGCGCGGCTCTCGCTGGGGGTGGGGCTGGTGGGTGCGGTCCTGAGCCTGGTCATCGGCGTGCTGTGGGGCGCGGTCGCGGGCTACGCCGGCGGGCGGCTGGACGGACTGATGATGCGCACGGTGGACGTGTTGTACGCCATGCCCACGCTGGTGTTTGTGATCGTGATCGTCACGGCCCTCAACGGGTTGCTGGCCCAATGGGAGGCCGCCGGGGTGCCGGTGGACCCGGCGCGAGCGCGGCTGGCGGGCCTGCTGCTGGGCATCGGGTCGGTCTCGTGGCTGACCATGGCCCGCATTGTGCGGGGCGAGGTGCTCTCGCTGCGCACCCGGCCGTTCGTCGAGGCGGCGCGGGTGCTGGGCGCCGGACCGGGGTGGATTCTGCGGCGGCACCTGCTGCCGAACCTGGCGGGCGTGGTGATCGTGTACCTGGCGCTGACCGTGCCCGCGGTGGTGCTGTACGAGTCGTTTTTGAGCTTTCTGGGGCTGGGCATACAACCGCCCGCGGCCAGCCTGGGCACGCTCATCGCCGAGGGAGCGGCCCAGATCAACCCGTTGCGCATCTACTGGTGGCTGGTGGTGTTCCCGGCCGGCGCGCTGGCGGCGGCCTTGCTGGCCCTGAACCTGGTGGGCGACGGCCTGCGTGACGCCCTGGATCCGCGGTTGACGGATTGAGCGACCGGGCGCGCGCGCCGGGTCGGTCGGCGATTCGGCCTGGGGCGGCGAGGCGGGGCAGGCGTAGCACGGGCGCGTGGCCGAACGGGGTTCACCCGGGGCGGTGCAGCCCGCGCACCCCTGACCTGCGGCGCGGAACTCGCCGCACGCGCAAGCCCCGCTTGTCAGGGTCTGCGGCGCCTGCTAAGTGTCCTTGCGCCAAGCCCATGCCCGGACATCGCCACAGCCCGCTGGGGGACATCAGCCGCATCCGCCAGGACCTGCGCGACCGCTACCACGACGGCTTCCCCATTCTGAAGGAACTGCTCCAAAACGCCGACGACGCCGGGGCGAGGGCACCCGACGACGCGGCGCAACAACTGATGCTGGCCCTGGCAAGGCAAGGCTTGCCCGGAGCTGAGCATTCCCTGCTCCGGACCGCGGGACTCCTCGTCCTGAACGACGGCGGGTTCACCTTCGACGACGCCGTCAGCATCACCTCGATCGGCATGAGCAACAAACCCGGCCAGGCCGGTTCGGCGGGAAAGTTCGGCCTGGGGCTCAAGAGCGTTTACCACTGGGCCGAGGCGTTTTTCTATTTCTCGTCTGCCTCCTTTGACGGCAACTCTGGCCGCGTCTCGCCGTACGACCTGTTGAATCCATGGTGGAGCAACGAATCGAACGATGGCCGGCACGGGGATTGGGAGACGGCATGGCAGCAATCGCGTGAGGTCAACTTCCGAGCGTTCAGGAATCTTGCCCAAGGTCTGGGTAACACGGAGCGCTGGTTTGGGCTTTGGATTCCGCTCCGTTCAAAGGAGCACCTCAGGGACGAAAAAGGCGAAGTCCAACCCATTGAGAACCGCTTTCCCCCGCTGGATCTGGACGCCCTGCTGGGACAGGACTGGGCGTACCGTCTGGCCGAGACCCTGCCGTTGCTCCGGCGGTTGAAGACGGTGCGGTTCGGAGAACTGAACAACGAGAAGTACGTCGAGAAGGCCCGATTCGACGTTGAAGCGCCCGCCCAAAGGATGCGCCTGGGACAGCCGGGCGAGCAGACTGCCACCAAGGGGCACGGGCTCCTGACGGGAATGGTGCGCGTGTCCTTCGGCAACCAGGGGCGTGGCTGCCCATTCGTGGGTCTCGAGCAGGCTGAAGGGAACGGGAACCTGAACAGCCTCAAAAGGCACTCCCGTTGGCCCATCCAGGCCGCCCTCGGTCCGAACGGGGAGGACACGCAAGTATCGGAAAAGGCGGAGCCACATGGTGCGGTTGTCTTCACTCGCCAACCTGCCAACGGCAACGGCACGCTGCGGCTGCAGCATGCAGTGTTTCTTCCCTTGGGCGAGCCAGAAGCTGTCTCCTGCGATGGTGCATGGCGTTATTGCCTTTACCTGCACGGATTCTTCTTCGTGGATTCCGGCCGCCGGCACATCCAGCCGTTTGACGACTTGAGGGACGGCTTCACGCCTGACCAAGCCAGCAGCGAGTCGGAGGTCATCAAGCTGTGGAACCGCACCCTGCTCCGAGAAGTCGTTGCACCGCTTGTGCTGCCCGGCCTTGATGCCTTCATGAAGCAGGAGCAGATGGAGGCCACAGAGGTCGAGTCGCTGGTGGGCGCGATGCGAAAGTCCGAAACGCTGAAAGGCATTCTACCGTGGGTCTGCCGTGGGCAAAGGTTCGTGTGCAGGCTCCGGCCCGGTTGCGCAAACTGGGAGCGTGAGACCTGGGATGCCGACCGCGGCCAGCCGGGACGCTGGATTGAACTTCCTCAGCCGGAGTTCGGCGCGAACGAACTGTTCGATCTCCTTCCCAAGCTCAGCGACCTGTGCGGACGGGCCGTGGTTTCCCTCAAAGGCAAGCCGTGCTTGGCGGACGGCAAGCCTCAGTCACCCAACGACAGCGAACTGGCCGGCCTGCTGGCCAGCGTGCGTGCCACCAGCTTCGAGAACGCCGCGCATCTCGATTACCTGCTCAGGCTCATCCCCAAGGATCTGGCCAAGTCCGAACCAGGTCCCGAGTTGATCCAGTCGGTTGTGCGCCTCGCCAACCATCTGCTCCATAAGCCGCTGCCCCAGGACGAGAAACTGGCCAGCCTCTGGAAAGAGTTCTTCAATCGCCTGCCCCCCAAGTCGTTCGTCCGCCTACCGGCCAAATCGTCCGAGGTGGACGCCGCAATCAAGCAAGGCGTGAACGGCACCGACTTGCCGGTCGCGCTGCTGTGGGAAGACTGGCGCGGAGCCGACGGCAGCGGCGTGATTCCCTGGTTGAAGTTGGAGACGGTCCTGCAAAGTCTGGGAGCCTTGGGGCTTGGTGAGGAGAAAGCCATCAAACAGCGCTCCGCCATTGCGGTAAGGCTGCTGAAAGCCTGCAACGACCGACCCGGCGTATGGCCCGCCCCAATCGCCGAGCTACCGTTGTTTGCGAGTCGTCTCGCCGGCACTCAGACCCTGGGCATAAGCCGCGCAGACCTGCAGCAAGCCCACTCTGCAGAACGTCTGTTCACCAGCGGAGATCCTTGGGCGAAGGACCTTGCGAAGGCAGTGCCGGAATTGAAGCCCGTCCTGCTCGACAGCGCCGTCACTGAAGTGCTGGGTTTGCCGGATGCCGCGTGCGATGCGATGGCATGCACTGCTTTGCTGCGAAAGGCCAAACGGGTGGCCGCCGATTTTGCCAGCCGCAAGCCCCTTCTTGACCGGTTGCTGGGCGAGGCCAAACCCAACGATGGCGAAAGCTGGAAAGCGATGCGTTGCTTGCTGCATGGCCAACTCGCCGAGTGGGACAACCAGACAACCCTGTTCTGCGAACCCCAGCAGACTGACGCCTTCGTCAAGCTGACCAAACTGGCTTGCGAAGCAGCCGGCCAGTCCTGGAGGCTGATTCCGCACCGCATTGCCGGCCAGCTCCGGCTCGATGACCAGCAGAAGCGAAGCCTGAAACTGTTCTACGTTTCGGCGTCAACAGCCGAAGCCCTGGCCAAAGAAGCCGGCCCTGCCAAGGTGGACTGTGCCAGCCTGACCATCGAGGAATGCGACACGATCCTGCTTCAGTTCAACGACGTGGAAGCGCTGCGCGGCCTGAACATCCACGAGACGACCGATGGCCGCCGAGTTCGAATCAGCAGACACACCTACGTGGATGACGGCTCGTTCAAGGACCTGCCGGAACAGTTCAAAGAACTCGTAACGCGGCTGCGAGACCGCCCCGGCTACGGGCGCTTTGCCAACGCCGATGGAAGCAACCGGCCGGTCAGGAGATTGAGTTGGGAGGCCGTCATCGAAATCCCCTTGAGCCAGTCGGAGCCGTCACAGTGGCACGGCACAATCCTGACCGCGATCGGCCAACTCAGGACGCTCCGCGCGGAACTGCGCGACCGCGTGCGTGAGGTCCCGTGGCTGCCCCTGACGGCAGGCGGGGCGGCGAAACCGGCGGACGTGCTGCACCTGCCGGGCGCGGAGGCCGAACTCGATGGCCTCCCGTCTGAAGTCCTGAACGGCAAAATTCCCATCCTCCGGCTGGCCGAATCGGTGCGGAGGCACGAGAGGTTTGAGACGTTCCTCAAGGTCGTTCTGCCACCGGCCAAGGATGCCCTTGCCGCCCTGGCTGACCTCCTGAGGCCGCACCCCGCCTGGTCCACCGGCCTCGCAGGTGA
>JBBIJZ010000145.1:0-7181 GCA_037445715.1 Verrucomicrobiales bacterium
CGACCCGACCGCCGGCGAGGCCCCGCTGGGGTGGGTGAACGCGCTGGAGGGCCGTTGATTTGCGGCAACCACCTTGCCCCAGAAGCTTTCCGCCTGTTTGTGCCTTGCGCTCCGGTTTCGGGCGCGCGGGCCGGGTCGTACCGGCCCCCCCAAGCAAAGGTAATCCAGACCGTGTGCTGACAAAAAATCGCTTGGCACTCCGTGACCCCGGGCTGCACAATGCAATCAACCGGTGAACTCCCGGTCTTGCCAATGAAAGTGCTTCAAGTGTTGCTCCAATTGCAGGAGTTGGAAATGGGCCCCCGGGCCGGCAGCCCGGAGACCCGGCGCGAGGCGGAAGCCCTGCGCCGCGAAGTGCCCGTGCCGATCTTGGGGCATTACGATCGGCTCGTGTCGCGGGGCAAGAAGGCCGTGGCCTACGTGCGCCACGGGGTTTGTACCGGCTGCCGGATGCAGTTGCCCTCCGGCCTGTACGCCAAGCTGCTCCGGGACGACGACGTGTGCGTGTGTGACAACTGCGCCCGCTACCTGGTGGTGGCGCCGGAGACACCGTCGCCCACGGCCGCGGAATCTGCCCCTGCAACGCGCGCGCCCAAAAGCGCCCCGCGCCAGCGGTCCACCGCCGCCCGTAAAAAAACGGTCGCGGTCTCCGCTTGAGCGTCTGGGATCGAAAGCAAATTCCGCCCGGCCTCCGGGCCGGGCGGAACTTTTTGTGCGCGGAGCCCCGGGTCAACCGTGCCGTTCGAGGCGGCCGCCGCGCCGCACCTTGTAGCGTTCCCCCCGCCATTCCACGGTGTTCCCGAAAAACGCCAGGGCCCACAACGCCGCCGCCAGCAGGTCCTTGACCGGTGCCCACCACAACCAGGGCAGGTGCCGCCACGAACGCGTCAGCCGGGCCTGGCAGTGCGCGGCCATGGCCAGCCGCGTGCCCAGGCACGCCACCAGCCCCGCCAGGGAAGCCGTCCCCGGTGCGACCAGCAGCCACCCCAGCGGCCAGAACGTGGCGTTGGCCAGCAGACTGAAGGCAAAGGGCAGCGGCTGGCAGTGCCGGATGGTGCGTGTCCAGCGCAGTTGATGCCGCCACACCGCACGCGCGCCGCGCGGTGCCTCGCGGCAGGCGGCCACGACCGGGAGCAATTCCACGCGCTCGCCCAACGCGGCGATGCGCCGGCCCAGCTCGTAGTCGTCGGCCAGGTGCGCGACCAGCGCGCGGAAGCCGCCGAAGCGTTGCACCAGCTCGCGGCGCACGGCCATCACCGCGCCCAGCGCGAACCGCAGCGGCCCCAGCCGCCGCGCCTGCAGGACGCTGGTCCAGAAATCCGCGTTCACCGCCAGCGCCTCGGCGTGCATGGCGGCCGTGGCGGGTGTGGCCAGTTCATACAAGGCGCAGGCCAGTCCGGCCGGAGCGGGGGCGCGAAACGGCCGCACCAGTTGCCGCAGGAAATCCGGCGGCACGGCCACGTCCGCGTCGCTCACCACCCAAAGGGCGTGTCGGGCCCGGGTTTCCAGTTGGGCGAGCTGGGAGACCTTGGCGTTGGGGCCGAGCCGCTCGGGACAGAGGACCAGTTGCGCGTCCGCCGCCGGAAACTCGGCCAACAATCGCCGCACCACCGCCACGGCGGGGTCGGTTTCGGCCGCCACGGCGAAGAGCACCTGCACCGGGCCGGGATAGTCCTGGGCCAGCCAGGAGCGCAGACAGGCGGCGGTCTCGGCGTCGGCGCCCTTGAGGGGTTTGAGCAGGGTCAGCGGTGGGGCGAAGTCGGGCGCGGGGGCGCGGCGGTGCAGCGGGAAGCGCGCGCCCTCGATCCACTGCCAGAGCAGGAGGGCCAGGCTCAGCGCCGCCAGACCGGCCAGGACGCAGGCGAACATTGGCGGGGCGGGGGGTCAGTAATCGGCGGCCAGCACGCGCAGGATTTCCTCGAAGGTGGTTTCGCCCTTGAGGACGCGGCGCAAGCCGTTTTGCCAGAGGGTGGGCATGCCCTGTTGGATGGCTACCTGCTGGAGCGAGCGGGTGGGCATTTTTTGCAGGATGGCCTCGCGCAGCACCTCGTCCACCACGAGCATTTCGGTCAGGGCGGTGCGGCCGTTGTAGCCGGTGTCCAGGCACTGGGCGCAGCCGGCGCCGCGGCGCAGCGTGGCCCGGGCGAGCATCTCGGCAGGCACGGCCTTTTGCAGGGCGACGTCCGGCTCGGCCGGTTGGGCGCAGTGCGGGCAGACGGTGCGGATGAGCCGCAGGCCGAGCACGCCGCTCAGGGCCGAGGCCAGCAGAAACGGCTCGATGTCCATGTTGATGAGCCGGGCAAAGACCCCGGCGGTGCTGCCGGCGTGGATGGTGCTGATGACCAGGTGCCCGGTCAGGCCGGCCTGCACGGCGATGGCGGCGGTCTCGGCGTCGCGGATTTCGCCGATCATGATCACCTGGGGGTCCTGGCGCATGAGCGAGCGCAGCGCGCGCGGGTAGGTGAATTCTTTGTGCGGGTTGATCTGCGCCTGGCTGACCATCGGCAGGTGGAACTCGACCGGGTCCTCGACGGTGCTGATCGAGATGGTCGGGCCGTGCCGGTTCACCAGGTGGGTCAGGGCGGCGTAAATGGCCGTGGTCTTGCCCGAGCCGGTGGGGCCGGTCAGCAGCAGCAGGCCGTTGGGCCGCGACAACAGCCGCACCAGGGTGTGCAGGGTGTCCTCCTCGAAGCCCAGCCCGGCCAGGTCAAAGCTGCGGTTCCGCGGGTCGAAGATGCGGACGACGATCTTCTCCCCGCGGACGGTGGGGAAGACCGAGACGCGCAGCTCGACGCCGCCCAGCTCGGGGCTGGCCGGCACGTGGCCTTCCTGGGGCAGGTCGGTCTGGTAGGAGACGAGGTTGGCCATGACCTTGATGCGGCCGGCCAACTTGTCCATGAGGTCCAGGGGCAGGTGGGCCAGTTCCTGGAGGACGCCGGCCAGGCGCAGCCGCACCACGATGGTGCTTTCCCAGGGCTCGATGTGGATGTCGCTGGCCTCGGCCCGCACGGCGTCAATCAGCAGGCAATTGACCAGGGTGGCCACCTCGATGGGGCGGGCATCGGAGACCGACTGGAGGTAGCGGGTGGTTTCGTTCATGGTTGGCGTCCCGGCGGGGTTCAGTACCCGCCCGTGCCGAGCGGCGCCGCGGCCGGGACCGGCGGGGGCGGGGTGCCGGCGCGTTCGGCGGCCTCGCGGCGGCGGTATTCCTCGAGGATGGCGGCGGTGGCGCTGGCGCCGCAGCGGCTGGCGCCCAGGTCGCGCACCTTGATGAGCGCATCCAGGTCGCGCACGCCGCCGGCGGCCTTGACCTGCACGCGCGGCGAGCAGGCGGCGCGCATCAGGGCCAGGTCGTGTTCGGTGGCGCCGCGGTAGTTGTAGCTGCCGTCGGGTTGCTTCACGAAGCCGTAGCCGGTGCTGGTCTTGACCCAGTCGGCGCCGGCGCGCTCGGCAATCTGGCAGAGGCGGCGTTTGAGGTCGTCGCTGCTCAATCCCGCGCCGCCCCGGGCGAGGTGGTCGGTCTCGAGGATGACCTTCACCCGGGCGCCGTGGCGGTGGGCTTCCTCGCACACGGCGCGGATGTCCTGTTCGACGTAGTCCCAGTCGCCGGACAGGGCCTTGCCGAGGTTGAGCACCATGTCAATTTCCTCCGCCCCATCGCGACAGGCGACTTCGGTCTCGTAGCGTTTGACCTCGGTGGCGGAGCTGCCGTGCGGGAAGCCGACCACGCAACCGACGCGCACACCGGTGCCGCGGAGCAGCTCGGCGGCGCGCTTGACGGCGTAAGGCTTGAGGCAGACGGAGGCCACCTGGTAACGCGCGGCCAGGCGACAGCCCTCCTCCAGCTCGGCGTCGGTGAGGGTGGGATGGAGCAGTGAATGGTCCAGCATCCCGGCCAGTTCCTCGTAGGTGTACTTCATGGCCGGAAACTATCCGCGCCGTTTACGCGGCCGCAACGCCGGAAACCGGCGGACCGTGGGCCGGGGTGGCGGACTGGCCTGGATATTTCACCCGTAGGCCGTAGCGCAGGCTTCCCGGTCTGCTGGATCGCGGGTTTCCAAACCCGCAGTGCACGCCGGCGGTCCGATGCCTGGCCGACTTGGAAGTCGGCGACACCGCTGGCTGGAAGCCTGCGCAACCGGGCTTTCGGCGGCTCGGCCAAAACGAGTGTGAAACATCCGGGGCTAGCGGTCGTTGAGCCGGTGGCGGGCCAGGCGCTGGAGTTCGCGCTCGGCCTCGCGGCGCTTGAGGTCCTCGCGTTTGTCGAACTGCTGTTTGCCCTGGCCGAGGGCGAGCGCGACCTTCACGCGGCGGTTTTTCCAGTAAAAGGCCAGGGGGACCAGCGCGCGGCCCTTGACCGCGCTGGCGGCCTCGAGTTTGCGGATTTCGGCGCGGTGCAGGAGCAGCTTGCGCGGGGCCTTGGGGGCGTGGTTGAGGCGGTTGCCGTGGGGGTACTCGTCAATGTGGGCGTTGTAGAGCCAGACCTCGCCGTTTTCGATCCGGGCAAAGGCATCGGCAATTTGCCCCCGGCCGGCGCGCAGCGACTTGACCTCGGTCCCGCGCAGGACGATGCCCGCCTCGACCGTTTCGAGGATGTGGTAATCGCGCCGGGCCTTCGGATTGGTGAGGAGGTCACCCATGCAGCAAGGTGCCGCCCGGCGGCCTCACCGGTGGGGGCGGCCCCGGCGGGCGGGGTTAGCCGCGCCGCCGTCGGGGCGCGGGCCCCACCGGTTCGGGCTCTTCGGGCAGGAGTTCGTAGGTGATTTTGTCCTCGACGATTTCGCGCAGGGCGATGTCCGCCGCGCCCTGGTGTTCGGCGTTCTCGACCAGCGGCCGGCTGCCCGCACCGCCGGCGGAGGTCAACTGGCGGACCCGCTTGGAGACCAGGTTCACCAGAATGTTCGGATTGCCGATTTTCTCGACGGCTTGGCGACAGAATTCCGCGTTCATCGTGCGTCAGATTCAGTTCCTACCCGGGGGGCATTGTATCCGGCGGGCCGAGTTCGGCAACCGCCCAGTGCGGTTAAAATGGGTTTGGCCCGTGCCGGGAGTTTTGCTAACAAGGCTGCGGGCCGTGGCGTCAGGCCGGCCAGACGCTCCGTCCGGCCCCCGGCCCCACTGCTTATGGAAGTCCACAAAGGCATCGAGCCAGCCCAGGCATTCCTCCAGTGCCAGTTGCGCCCCGCGCAGCGTCCCCCCGGCCGCCCGCGCCTGGCGGTGACCCTCTCCCGGCAGACTGGCTCGGGTGCCTGGTGCGTGGCCCGGCGTTTGGCGACGCTCCTGGACCGGCGCGTGCCCGACCCGGAGTTGAAATGGACCGTGTTCGACAAGGAACTGGTCGAAAAGGTCCTGGCCGACCACCACCTGCCCGGGAAACTGGCCGAGTTCATGCCCGAGGACCGGGTCTCGCTGCTGGAGGACATGATGACCGAGCTGCTCGGGTTGCATCCGCCGTCCTGGACCCTCACCCGCGCCGTCTCCGAGACCATCCTCAAGCTGGCCGAACTGGGCCACGTGATCCTGATTGGCCGCGGGGCCAACGTGATTACGGCCAAGTTGCCCCACGTTCTGCACGTGCGCCTGGTGGGCTCGCTGGAAAAACGCCTGGCCCGGGTGATGGAAACGCGGCGGCTGGACGCCCGGCAGGCCCGCGAGTTCCTCGAAAAGGAAGACCGGGGCCGCGCCCGCTATCTGCGCGAGCATTTCAAGGCGGAGATAGACGATCCGCTCCTGTACGACATGGTGCTCAACACCGACCGGCTTTCGTGCGAGCTGGTGGCGGAACTGATCGCCGAGGCGGCGGTCCGCCGGGCCGTGGCGGCCGGCGCGGGCGGCTCAACCCCGTAGCCAGGCGGCCGGGTCGAAGTCGAAGATGAGCTGCAGCCCGGCCAGCAGCACCAGCAGGTAGATCACGTTCACGAAGGACTGCTCGGAAATCCGGCGGTTCAACCACACCCCCAGCCAAACTCCCACCGGGATCAGCGGCAGCAACCCCGCGCTGGCCCGGAGCGTACGGGCGTTGATGATGGCCTCGGCGGGCAGCCAGTCCAGCGGCACCATCGTGCGGTCCACGCAGAAAAACGGCAGCTTGATCCAGTTGATCCAGGTGAACACCAGCACGGTCGTGCCGACAAAAATTTCCTTGGGCAGCCGCTGCGGCATCAGGAACACGCTCACCAGCGGTCCGGCCCCGTGGGCGAAGGTCGAGGTAATCCCCGCCCCCAGACCCACCGGCCAGCCCACCGCGTGGCCGGGGCGAAACACCCCCTCGGCCCGGAAGACCCGCTCCTTGACGAACTGAAACACCACAAACGCCACAGCCAGCAGGCCGATGGCCAGGTTCAGTTCCCGCGCCGAAAAACGCCCGATCAGCCGCACGCCCACCACCACCCCGATCACCACGCCGGGCAGCAGGTAGCGGAGGTTTTCCCAGCGCCACTTGCCCCAGTAGTGGCAGAGCGAAAACAGGTCCCCGGCGCACAAAAGCGGCAGCAGAATACCGATGGCGTCCCTGGCCCCGAAGGCCAGCACGCACAGCGGCGTGGTCAACAGGCCCAGCCCGCCGCCAAAGCCGGCCTTCGAGATGCCGATGAACAGCGCGGCCAGGAGGGCGATGCTGATTTGCCCCGGCGTCACCGCGCTCGTTTACGGGGCGCAGCCCCGAAAGTCCAGTCGGCAAAGCGCCGTCGTGGGCGCGCCTCTCCGGCGCCGTTCAGCGTTCGGCCGGCCGGGTGTGGACGTTCACCGGGCGCTTGAAGCCGGCGCTCCGGACCAGTTCCACCACGCGCACAAATCGGCCCGTGGGCGCGTCGGTATCCGCCCGCACCGCCACGGCGGCGTCGGGATTTTGGGCCGCGCGGGCGGCCAGTTCGGCCTGGAGCTGGTCCAAGGTGACCGGGGTCTGCCCCAGGTAATAGTACGGGGGCTCCTTGGCCACGGTGACCACGATGTTTTCCGCGCGGCCGCCCTCGCGGGGGGCGCGGGCCTCGGGCAGGACCAGGCGCAGGGCGGGGTGCTGCTTGAAGGTGGTGGTGGCCACCAGAAAGATCAGCAGCACCACCAGGATATCAATCAGCGAAACGATGATGATCGAAGGCGGCTGCCGGCGGCGACGTTCCAAAAAGCGCATGGGTCAGGAGCCCGCAAGCGGGGTGGGCGCCGGGGGGGGCCGGTGGGGCCCC
>JBBIJZ010000146.1:0-7141 GCA_037445715.1 Verrucomicrobiales bacterium
GGCGCCGGAGCCGGGCGTCGCGCGGCAGGGTCAGCCGGCGGGGAGCGGGCGCGGCCATGGCGCCGGGGCGGTTCAGACCGGCGTCAGGCGCTTGCGGCCGACGCGGCGGCGGTTGCGGAGGATTTTCCGCCCGGCCTTGGTGGCCATGCGGGCGCGGAACCCGTGCTGGCGCTGCCGGCGGATTTTGGACGGCTGATAGGTACGTTTCATGCCTCAATGGTTGCGCTCCGGGCGCGCAGCCTCGTCGTGACCAGGTCACCTCGAGCCCGGGGGTCAAAACACCCTGACAACAGAAGCGGCGAGGATACCGGGCAACGGGGTCGCGTCAAGTTTGCCCGGCACGGACAACCGGGGCTGGACGCGCGCGGCGCCGCGCCGCACACTGCGCGGCCAACCATGCGGCAATTCGATCTGGCGGTGCTCGTGCTGTACCTGGGCGGGACGCTCGCGCTGGGCCTGTGGGTGAGCCGACGCAACCGCAGCCCGCGGGATTTCATGGCCGCCGGGGGCCGCATTCCGACGTGGGCGGTCGGGTTGTCCATCTTCGGCACCTACGTCAGCAGCATCAGTTTCTTGGCCCTGCCGAGCAAGGCGTACACCGGCGACTGGAACCCGTTTGTGTTCAGCCTGTCGTTGCCGCTGGCGGCCTGGCTGGCCACGCGGTATTTCGTGCCGTTTTACCGGCGCAGCGGCGAGGTCTCGGCCTACGAGCACCTGGAACGGCGTTTCGGCCCCTGGGCCCGCACCTACGCGGTGGGGTGTTATCTGCTCACCCAGGTGGCCCGCATGGGCACGATCATGTATCTGCTGGCGCTGGCGCTTTCGCCCCTGACCGGCTGGGGGGTGCCGGCACTGATCCTCCTGACCAGCACGCTGGTGATCCTCTACACGTTTTTCGGCGGCATGGAGGCGGTGGTGTGGACCGATGTGGTCCAGAGCCTGGTCTTCATCGCGGGGGCGGTGGCGTGCGTGGGCATCCTGCTTTCCGGGATGCCGGCCGGGCCGGGGCAACTGTTCGCCCTCGCCGCCGAGCACCACAAGTTCAGTCTGGGCGCCTGGAGCGCGGACCTGTCGAAGCCCACGTTCTGGGTCGTGCTCGCCTACGGGGTCTTCATCAACCTGCAAAACTTCGGCATCGATCAGACCTTCGTGCAACGCTACCACACCGCGCGCTCGGCGGCGGCGGCGGCGAAAAGTGTCTGGACCGGCGCGCTGTTGTACCTGCCCATCTCGGCGGTGTTTCTGTTCATCGGGACCGGGTTGTTTGCCTTTTACACCGCGCGGCCCGGGTTGCTGCCGCCGGAGCTGGCCGACCAGGGCGACAAGGTGTTTCCGCACTTCATCGTCACGCAGTTGCCGGTGGGATTGACCGGGCTGGTCCTCGCCGCCATTTTCGCCGCGGCGCAATCCACGCTTTCCAGTTCGATGAATTGCTCGGCCACGCTGGTCTTGTGCGACGTGTACCAACGGTACTTCCGCCCTGGTGCCGGGGAACGGGAGTCGCTCCGGGTGTTGCGGTGGACGACGCTGGGCGCGGGGCTGCTGGGGACCGGCGCCGCCCTGGCCATGATGCGGGTCAAGTCCGCCCTGGACGCCTGGTGGGATTGGGCGGGCATCTTCAGCGGCGGCATGTTGGGGTTGTTCCTGCTGGGGCTGATCTCGCGCCGCGCCCGCAACGCGGACGCCGCCCTGGGCGTGGTGACGGGGGTGCTGGTGATCGTGTGGATGACGCTTTCGACCAAGGCCGGCTGGCCGGCGGCATGGGCGGCGTGGAAAAGCCCGTTTCACAGTTTCCTGACCATCGTCTTTGGTACGGCCAGCATCCTCGTGGTGGGGCTGGTCCTGGCGCGGCGGCGCGGCGCAACCTCCGCGTCGCCCTGAGACGGGCCGTCGAACAATTCCCGTGCTCCTGGTATGAACCCCGATCCTCTCCTGCCCCGTCCCTTGCGGGGCATTGTGCCCCCGCTGGTCACACCGTTGCTGGAATCCGAACGGCTCGACGTGGCCGCGCTGGAGCGCCAGATCGAGCGCATCCTGGCGGGCGGCGTGGCGGGGGTTTTTGCCCTGGGCAGCAGCGGTGAGGCGCCCAGCCTGAGCCTGGAAATGCGCCGGGAGGTGATCCACGCCACCTGCCGGCTGGTGCGCGGGCGCGTGCCGGTGCTGGTGGGGGTGACCGATGCCTCACCCGCGCATTCACTGGCCCTGGCGGCCGCGGCGGCGGACGCCGGTGCGCAGGCCGTGGTGTTGTCCGTGCCGTACTACTACCCGCCCGACCAGGCCGAGCTCGAGGCGCTGGCCCGGCGCGTGGCCCGCGAGTCGCCGCTGCCGGTGTTCCTGTACAACATTCCGCAGTTCACGAAGACCGCCTTCGAGCCCGCCACGGTGCGGCGGCTGGCCGACGAGCCGCGCCTCCTCGGCATCAAGGACAGCTCGGGCGACCTGGCGTATTTCCGCGGCCTTACCGCCATCGCCCGGGAGCGCGCGGACTGGACGGTGTTGATGGGGCCGGAGGAGCTGCTGGTCGAGGGCATCGCCCTGGGCGGGCACGGCGGGGTCAACGGCGGGGCGCTGATCTGGCCGCGGCTGCTGGTGGACCTGTGCGCCGCGGCGCTGGCGGGCGATGCCGCGCGCGTGGCCGCACTGCAACCGCGCCTGCAAGGCCTGGGGCGCATTTACCGCGTCAGCGCACATCCCGCCGGGGTGTTCAAGGCGCTCAAGTGCGCGCTGGCCCTGCTGGGGGTCTGTGCGGACCGCATGGCCGCCCCGTTGCAGCCGTTGGCGGCCGACGAGCGGGCGCAAGTCCGGGCCATTCTCGGCGAATGCGGACTGCTGCCCCCGGGCGGGGCGGCTTGAGGCAGGCTGGGAGGAAGGTCCGCGAGGCCTCGCGCCAACTCAATTTGCGGGCTTGCACCGGGCCGCGAGCGAGTTAGGCTGCCCGGCTCCGGTGGGGCCGTGAAACCCCAGAGTGGGCCCGGCCGGAAAGCAAGTTATGGCTGTTGCAAACGACCTCCGAAAAGGCATGGCGATCATGCACAACGGCGAAGTGTGCGTGGTCCTCGACACCCAGCATCGCACCCCCGGCAACCTGCGGGCCTTCGTGCAGGCCACCCTGCGTAACGTGCGCACCGGCAAATCCTCGGACATCCGCTTCAGCTCCACCGAGCGGGTCGAGGTGGTCCCCCTGATCACCCGCAAGATGGAGTTCAGCTACAAGGACGGCCAGGACTACGTCTTCACCGACCCCGAGACGTTCGAGACGGTCACGCTCAGCCCGGAGATCGTGGGCGAGGCGCGCCACTACCTGGTCGAAAACACCCCGGTCACCGTCACCTTCGTCGAGGAACGCGCCGTGCAGATCGAACTGCCCCCGGCCGTGGTCCTGACCGTGGCCGACGCCCCGGAGGGCATCCGCGGGGACTCGGCCAACAACGTGCAGAAACCGGCCCGGCTCGAGACCGGCATCACCATCCAGGTGCCGCTGTTCATCAACACCGGCGAAAAGATCAAAGTGGACACCCGCACCGGCAAGTACATGGAACGCGCCTGAGTGCGGCCGCATATTCTCCCCCGCGCGACGGCCGGTCCGGCTTCCCGAGACCGGCCGTTGCTCTTTTTTTTACGCACCGGGAACCCGGCCGGGCGGCCCACTGCCCGGCGCGCGCGCTAATTCAACGGGATGCCCCGCCGGCGAAACGTGGGTGTGTCCAGGTCTTCGCCTTGGTACACGGTCGGTTCGGTGCGGGCGAAACGGCCCTTGGAAATCACCTGGAGGGGCAGGGCGATTTGTTCCGGTTTGGGGCGGCGACGCCGGCGACCGGTCGGTCCGGCGACCTGGTCGGCCAGGAGGCGCCGGGCCTGCTCCGGCGTCAACTCCGGCGGCGGCGGCACCCAGCGTCGCGCACTGCCGGTCGGCTCGGGGTTCGCGCGGCCCGGGCCGGACGGTTCCGGGAAGTCGTCGGTGGGAAACTCGGCGCGGGGCGGTGGCGGCTCGCTCGCGGTGGCGGGGGGCGCTTCAGGTTCCGGGGCGGGCGCGGGCAGGTGGCGGGAGGCCACGACGGTCACGGCCAGGCGCCGGCCCAGGGCCGGGTCAATCAGCGCGCCCATGATGACCTGGGCGTGCTCGGCCACGCGGTGGATCTGGTCCATGACCTGGTTGACGTCTTTCAGGGCCAGGTCGGGGCCGCCGGTCAGGCTGACCAACAGGGCATCGGCCTCGGCCAGGGCGCGGCCGCCGTCCAGCAGGGGGCTGCGGGCGAGTTTCTCGATCACCTCCCGGGCGCGCTGCTCGCCCTCGGCCTCGGCCGTGGCCAGGCAACTTTCGGCCTGACGGCCGCGCACCACCTGGCAGAGGTCGCCGAAGTCCACGTTGATGAGGCCGTCGCGCCGCAGCAGGCGCAAGAGCCCGAGCACTCCGCGCGCCAGCAGATCGTCAATGATCTGCAGGGTCTCGGTCAGGGAGGTCTGTTCATCGAGCAGGGCGGCCGCCCGTTGGGTGGGCAGGGCGATCACGGCGTCCGCCGCGGTGCGCAGTTCCTGGAGGGCCGCGCGGGCCTGCGCGAGGCGGCGGCGGCCCTCGAAATCAAACGGTAACGCGCCCAGGGCCAGGACCAGGGCGCCGTTTTCCCGGGCCACGCGGGCCAGCACGGGGGCGCAGCCGGCGGCGGTGTTGCCGCCCAGACCGGCCACGACCAGCACCACGTCCGCCCCTTCGGCCAGATGCCGCAGGGCGTGGGCTTCGGCCTCGGCCAGGCGGCGCGCGGCCTCGGGGTCGCCCGCTTTCAGGCCGCGGGTGACCGTGCCGCCGAGCAGCAGGCGGTTGGGCAGCGCGCAGGTTTCCAGCCGGCGGGCGTCGGTGTGGACCGCGGCGCAGGCGGTTGCCTCCAGGCCGAGTCGGAGCAGGTGCTCCACGGTCTGGATGCCGGCGCCGCCGACGCCGATGACGCGGGCGGCGGGGGCGGTGGGGGGAGCGGCGGGGGCGGGGAACGGGGAGGTGTCGTGCATGGCGTTGGGGGGAGCGGGGTTCAGGGCGCACGCCACACCGCCTTCAACTGGCCCAGGGTCTGGCGCAGCCGGGCCGTCCAGCGCGGCCCGCGCGCGGTCGGGTTTTGGAAGGCGCCGAACCGGACCAGGCCCAGGCCGGTGGCGAATTCGGGCTGGTCGAGCGTGGCCGCCAGGCCGTTGAAGGCGCAGGTGCGCCCGATCGTGGCGGGCGCGCCGAAAAACCGCCGGGCCAGGTCGGTGATGCCGGGCACGCGCGCGCCGCCGCCGCAAAGCACGACCCCGGCGTGGAGGGAGGCCAGCAGGCCGGCGTCCTCCAGTTCGCCGGCGATGATTTCGAGGGTTTCCTCCAGGCGCGCGGCCATGATGCGGCGCAAGTGTTCGAGGTTGATGGGCCGCTCGGGCAGGCCGTGCTCGCTGGGCAGCGCGAGGGTGCGGCCCCGCACCTCGGGCTCGACCGCCGCGCCGCCGTGGGTGCATTTGAGCGCCTCGGCGCGCCCCTGGGAGATGTTCAGCCCGCAGGCCAGGTCGTTGGTCACGTGGTCGCCGCCCACCGCCAGCGTGCCGGTGTGCCGGAGGATGCCGTCGGTGTACACCACGTAGTCGGTCACGCCCGCGCCCAGGTCAATGACCAGCACGCCGCGCTGTTTGTCCTGGGGGGTGAGCACGGCCAGGGACGTGGCCAGGCCGGTGAAGACCAGGTTTTCGACCTCGAGTTGGAGGCTCTTGACCACGCAGATGGGTCGCTGCAAGCGGGTGGTGATGCCGTGCACGACGTGGAGGTCCACCTCGAGCCGGGTGCCGGGCATTCCCACCGGGTCAAGGACGCCCGGCTGGCCGTCCACGATGAAATGTTGCCGGACCACGTGGATCACGTGGCGGTCCTGGGCCAGGGGGAAGGCGCGGGCGTTGCCGACCACGTCCTGCACGTCTTCCGGCGTGATGACGCGGTCGTGGCTGGGGATGGTGTGGCGGCCGCAGTGGTTGAAGCTTTGCAGGTGCGCGCCGGTCACGCCCAGGTACACGCTGCGGATTTCCACGTCGGCCATCTGCTCGGCCTCGGCCAGGGCGGTGCGCACGTCCTCGGCGGCGGCGGTGTTGTCCACGATCTCGCCCTTGCGGACGCCGCGGGAGCGGGCCTGGCCCAGGCCGATGATGTGCAGGGCGCCGTTGGGGTGGTGTTCGCCGACGACGGCGCAGACCTTCGAGGTGCCGATCTCCAGGCCCACCACCAGTTGCGGAGCGGGGTCAAACATGTCTGCCTCCCAGGTTCGAGGTTTCCACTGCCGGCGGGGGCCCGGCCGGGGGGGGCTCCACCGGCTGCCACAGCAGCGGGCAGTTGTTGGTCACGGTCAAATCCAACCAGCGGAGGGTCCGCCCCAGCCGCCGGCCGGCCTCATGGACCAGCCGCCAGCGGTGCAGGGACTCGTCCGGCCGCGTCAGGGGCAGGACCACCTCGGCGCCCTGCGCCGTGAGCACCTGCACCTGATCCGGTTCGGACACGTCCAGCGAGAGCAACATGACCTCGCCGGCCAGCGGGGATTGGGGAAACTCGCGCACCACCTCGAGCGCCGTCCGCACGGCGGGCGAATCCACGCTCCGGCCCACGCGCAGCGCCGCGCCGTCCAGGCCGGTGACCAGGGGCAGGGCGTCCCAGGCCGCGCGCAGGTCCGGCCGGTCGGCCCCCACGGGCGGCATCACCCGGCCGCGGGCGTCCAGGAAGAACGTGACGGGGACCAGGCGGCCCTGCTCGGCGAGCACCCCGCGCACGCGGGCCACGGGCTGGCGCTCCCGCACCACGATGCGCAGGGTGTCGGGCAGGAGGCGTTCGAGCGCGGCCTCTTCGATTTGCGGCACCAGCTCCAGGTCGCGCTTGATGCGGTCCAGGTCCAGCGTCAACAGGTTGTCGCCCGCCCGCAGCCCGGTCCACTGCAGGACCTCGGCCCGGGACAACCAGACCAGGTCCGGTTGAATGTCCACCACCCGCAGCCCGAACACGCGTTTGGGCACCAGCACCTCGTCCCGCAACGCGGCCCAGCTGCGCTGCGCCAGGTGCAGCCACAGCGTGGCCAGGCCCGCCAGCAGCAACGCCCCCAGGCAGCGGCCGGCCGTGAGCCGCCCGGTGCGGCCCTCGGCCCGCACC
>JBBIJZ010000147.1:0-7054 GCA_037445715.1 Verrucomicrobiales bacterium
TCGGCCCGCACCCGGAGCACCGCGGCCCGGCGGGCGCGACGCCGGTTGCGTGACGATCGCCAGCTCATGGGCTCGCCTCCGCGGGTTCGGGCCGGCGCGCCGGCGCCCGCCGCAGGGCCAGCGTCACCAGCCGTTCGCACAATTCGGGAAAACCCAGGCCCGCCGCCGCGGCGGCCTGCGGGAACAGGCTCAGTTCGGTCATCCCGGGCAGGGTGTTGACCTCGAGCACCCACGGCTGCCCGGCGGCGTCCACCATCACGTCCACGCGCGCGTAATCGCGCACGCCCACCGCCCGACACGTCGCCAGCGCCGCGGCCTGCACGCGGGCCGTGGTCGCCGCGTCCAACCGCGCCGGGCAGAAGTAGTCGGTGCGGCCGGCGGTGTATTTGCTGCCGTAGTCGTACACGCCGGCGCGCGGGCACACCTCGACCACCGGCAGGGCCGCGCCGTCGAGCACCGCCACGGTGGTCTCGCGGCCGCGGATCCGTTCCTCCAGGAGCACCTCGGTGTCGTGCTGCAAGGCGCGGCGCAGGGCCGGGGCGAAATCGGCCGCGCGGTCCACCAGCTCCAGGCCCACGCTCGAGCCCTGGCGGACCGGTTTGAGCACCAGCGGCGGTGCCCAGCCCTCGGGCAGTCCGGGCCGCGGCTCGCGCACCACCAGAAAGCGCGGCGTGGGGATGCCCGCCGCCACGCAGCGGCGCTTGGTGAGCACCTTGTCGAAGGCCACGCGGCTGGCCGCGGCGTCGCACCCGGTGTACGGCACCCCGAGCGCGTCCAGCGCGCGCTGCACCGTGCCGTCCTCGCCGTAGGTGCCGTGCAGCGCCAGGAAGACGACGTCCGCGTCCGCCGGCAGGACCCAGCCGGGCGTGACCGGGTCCAGCTCGCTCACGCGGTGGCCGCGCGCGCGCAGGGCCCGGGCCACGGCGGCCCCGGAGCGCAGGGACACCTCGCGTTCGGCCGAGGGGCCGCCGAGCAGCACCACGATGTGCCGGGGAGCGGGCATGGCGGTCAATCTTCGCCGAGGATTTCCACCTCCAGTTCGAGCGCGATGCCCCGCCGGGCGCGGGCCTCGGCCTGGATGCGGCGGATCAGTTCGAGGATGTCCCGGGCGGTGGCGGTGCCGGTGTTGACGATGAAGTTGCCGTGCACCTCGGAGACGCGGGCCCCGCCCACGCCCGCGCCCTTGAGTCCCAGCTCGTCCACCAGGCGGCCGGCCGGCAGGGCGGCGGGGTTTTTGAAGATGCAGCCGGCACTGGGCTCGCGGGGCTGTGTCCGCCAGCGGCGCCGGCTGTAGTCGGCCAGGCGGGCGCGGATGGCCTCCGCCGCCCCGGGCCGGCCGCGAAACACCGCGCCCAGGGCGATGTGGGTGGTGAACAGCGGGCAGTGGCGGTAGGTGACCGGCACCGTGGCGGCCGGCCGTTCTTCAACCGTGCCCTGCGGCGTCATCAGGCGCACCTGCTCGAGCACGGCAAAGGTCCAACCGGCAAAGGCGCCGGCGTTCATGCGCAGCGCGCCGCCCACGCTGCCGGGGATGCCCTCGAGAAATTCCAGCCCGGCCAGGCCGTGTTGCAGGGCGGCGGTGGCCACGGCCTTGACCCGTGCGCCGGCACCCGCGTGGATGGCGTCTCCCCGCACCTGCACGGCGCAGAAGGCGGGGTGGGCCAGGGTGACCACCACGCCGCGCACGCCGCCGTCGCGCACGAGCACGTTCGAGCCGCGCCCCAGCACGCGCCAGGGCAGGTCGTGCGCGGCGCAAAATTGCAGCACGGCGGCCAGGTCCGGCTCGGAGGCCGGCGCCACGAACAAATCCGACGGGCCGCCCACGCGCAGGGTGGTGTACCGGGCCAGGGGTTCGCGCACGCGCACCCGGGCCTCGGCCGAGAGCTGCGCGCGCAGGGCCGCGCCGAGTTCTTCCCAGTCCCGACCGGAGACCGGGACCTGCCCGGCCGGGGGAGGCGTGACGTTGAGGAGGGGCTCGGGCGCGGGCATGGTCAGGTGGGGCGGGCCAGCGGGGTCTGCGGCCGGGGCGCCAGTCCGGGGGCGGCCGGCGCGGCGGCGGGACGGGGGGCGGGTTGACGGCGGACGGCGGCGGCCGCCAGGGCCTCGGCCAGGCGTTCGGCGGCTTCAGGCGTGTGCCAGCGGGTCAGGCCCTGTTGGAGCGCGCGGCGCAGCGGTTCCTCGTGCAGCAGGGCGCGCAGTTCCCGGACCAGTTTCTCGGGCGTGGCCTCGGCCTGGGGGAGCAGGCGGGCGGCGCCGGACGCGGCGAAGAGGCGGGCGTTGTGGAACTGGTGGTTGTCGGCGGCGGTCGGCAGGGGCACCAGCAGGGCCGGCACGCGCCAGGCGGCGATTTCCGCCAGGAAAGACGCGCCCGCGCGGCTCATCACGGCCGTGGCCGCGCCCAGGGCCAGGTCCATTTCCGAGAGAAACGGCCGGACCAGGCCGGGGAGCCCTTGCGCGCGGTAGGCCTGGCGCACCGGCTCAAAGTCCAGCGGGCCGGTCAGGTGAATGACCTGCAGGCGCGGTTCCCACAGGCGCAAGACCGGCAGGGTGCGCAGCATTATTTGGTTGAGGGCCCGCGCGCCCTGGCTGCCACCGGTGATGAGCAACACCGGGTCGCCGGGGCGCAGCCCGAGGGCCTGCCGGCAGCCGGCCGGGTCCGGCGCCGGGCCGCGGAAGGCTTCGCGCAGCGGCATGCCCACCGGGTGGATGTGTTCGTGCCAGAGCCGTTCGGCGGCTTCGGGGAAGTACACGTAGGCGGCGTCCACCACGTGCGCGAGCCAGCGGTTGGCCCGGCCGGGAATGGCGTTGGCCTCGTGGAGAAAGGTGGCCGCGCCCTGCCGGCGGCCGGCGAGCACGGGCGGTGCGCTGGTGAAGCTGCCCATCGCCAGCACGGCGCCGGGGGGGCGCGCCCGGAACCACCGCCGCACCTCGCGCCCGGAGGCCGCCCACGCCCGGACAAAGGCCAGCACGCCCCGGCCGTCGAGGCCCACGGCGGGGAGGGTGGCCACCTGGTCGGCGGGCAGGCCGCGGGCGATTTGCTGGTCCACTTCTTTGCGCGAGACCAGGTAGAGCACGTCGAGACCCCGCGCCGTGAGGGCCTCACCCACCGCCAGCCCGGGGAAGAGATGGCCGCCGGTGCCGCCGCACGCAATGGCCACGCGGGGTGAGGCAGGGGGAGGTGGGTTCATTTCAGGTCGGGCGGGATTCGGGGGCGGACATGAAGACCAGTTCGGCGGGTTCCTCGCGCGGCCCTTCGACCGCGGCGCGGGCCACGCGCAGCAACAGGCCGGCGGCGACCAGGAGCATCAGGAGGTTCGAGCCACCGTAGCTCAGGAAGGGCAGGGAGAGGCCCTTGTTGGGCAGCGCGCCGGAGACGACGGCGATGTTGAAAAGCGCCTGCAGCCCCAGCAGGAAGGTCAACCCCGCGGCCAGATACGTGCCGAAGGCGTCCGGCGCGCGCCAGGCGATGAACACCCCGCAGCCGAACAGGAGCATGTACAACCCCACCACCGTCGCGCTGCCCAGGTAGCCAAACTCCTCGCCGAGGATGGCAAAGACGAAATCGGTGTGGCGCTCGGGCAGGAAGCGTTTCTGCGTGCTGCGGTCAAAGCCCACGCCGGTCAGGCCCCCCGCGCCCAGCGCGATCCACGATTGCCAGACCTGGTGGCCGGTGTCCTGGCGGGTCTCCTCCACGTGCAGGTAGCTGTACACGCGGTCGAACCGGGTGGGGTCGTAGGCAATCAGGGCGGCCACGCCCACCAGGAGCAGTACCGCGGGCGGCAGGAAATAACGCCAGCGCACCCCGCCGGCCAGCAGCACCACCGTGCCGACCGCGCCCAGCATCAGCGCCGTGCCCCAGTCCGGTTCGATGAAAATCAGCCCCAGCACCGGGCCGATGAACGCCCCGGGCACCAACACCCCCCGGGTGAACGTGCTCATGCCGCCGCGCGTGCGGGCCGTGTAGCGGGCCAGCGCCAGCAGCAGGGCGAGCTTGGCGAAGTCCGAGGGCTGGAACTGCACCCCGCCGAAACGAAACCACCGTTGCGCGCCGTTGGCCCGATGGCAGAAGGGCAGCGGCAGCAGCACCAGCACCAGCAGCACCACCGCCAGCCCCAGGGCCACCCACGCCAGCCGCTCCAACCACGCGTAGGGCAGTGCAAATGCCACCAGCGCGGCCAGCACTACGCCCAGGCCGGCGCCCAGAAGCTGACGCGAAAGGAACCGCCAGCTTTCCCCCTCCGGATTGATGCTGTACTGGATCACCAGCCCCAGGCTGGTCAACGCCAGCACGATCATCACCAACAGGGTGGCCGCGGCTTTCATGGGCGGGGTGGGGTGCGGGGAGTGATCGCGGGGGGGGGACGGCGCGGACCGCGCCCCCCGCGCGGGCTTTCGCGCCTAATTGTTGGTGCCGGCGGGCGCCGCCACTTTGCCCGCGGCGGGCGGGATTTTGAGTTTCTGGTCCACCAGAATGCGGTCGGTCTTCAGGTTGTTGAACTGGCGCAGCTCCTTCACGGTGGTGCCGTAACGCGCGGCGATGCGGGTCAGGGTTTCCCCGGGTTTGACCACGTGGAGGGTGGCGGCGGGCGCGGCAGTGGCGGACTCGGTGGCCGCCGGCGTGAGCGCCGCGCTTTCGCGGGGGGCCGGGGCGGGGATGCGCAGGGTCTGGCCGATGCGCAACCGGCGGTCGTCCATGTTCGGATTGGCCTCGCGGAGCTGGTCGAGGGTGATGCCGTACTTGCGGGCGATGCGGGCCGGGGTGTCGCCCGGGGCGATCTTGTGCTCGGTGAGGGGGGCGGGCGCGGGAGTCAGGGAGGGCTCCGGGGTCACCACCAGGTTGGTCGGCTGGTAGGTCGTGCCGGCCCACAGGTTGGTGGGCAGGATGGCGGGCACGTTGGTGGGCGTGGGCGTCTCCCAGGCGGACAAATTGGTGGCGGCGGCGGGCGCCGGGTTGGTCGTCTCGCCATAGGGCGGAGCGTAGCCGGCGAAGGCGTTGGTGGGCGGTACGGCGTTGGTGGCCGGCGGTACCAGCAGCCCGAGGTCCGGGGTTTGGGCGGTCTCGGTCTTGGGCCGGCGGCAGCCCTGGAGCAACAGGCCGGTGAAGAAGATGACGTGGAGGGCCACGATCGAGATCACGGCCAGGTTGGTGTAGGGCTTGCCGGAGTTGGGCAGACGCCCGAGAGGCTGCAGGGGCGATGGGGTGTTCATGGCGGACAATTCCTGATGGGTACGGAGTTCGAGGGGCTGTTGGATTGTTGTCGGGAGATTCGCCCTCGACGAATCCCCGGCAAAGTCTGGGTTACCGTGGCTCGGGGCCGGGACGGCCCGGGGCTGCCGGCGCGGGCGACGGTCCGGTTGACGGACGGGGGGCAGCCATCGTCCCGGTTAGTGCGCCACCGCGGCAGCACGGCCCGGCGAATTGGCTCGCCCCGTTGCTCCGCGTCGAAAAACTGGTTGAAACGCGAACAATCCGGGGTTCGCCGGGTCCTCTCGCCGGATACGACGCGCACCCCCGTCCCGCACAAATCTTGTAGTCCCCTCCCCGGCGCGGGGCAAGCGGCAAACCGCCGCCGGCGGACACAAAAACGCCGGTCCCGCCGCGGCGACCGCCCGCGCGCTGCGCCGATCCGTGTCGGGGGCCGTTTCATCGGAGCTTCAGGGTGGCCAGGGCGGCCACGCCGAACACAAACCCGAGGATGTAAAAGCGCGTGGTGACCCGCGACTCCGGCCAGCCCCGTTTCAGGAAGTGGTAGTGCAAGGGCGCCATCAGCAGCAACCGCTGCCCCGCGCCGGACCGCCGGCGGGTCCACTTGAAATAGCCCACCTGGAGCATCACCGAGAGCGCCTCGAGCACAAACACCCCGCCGGCGATGACCAGCACCAGCGGCTGGTGAATGAGCACCGCGATGATCCCCAGCACCCCGCCCAGCGCCAGCGATCCGGTGTCGCCCATGAACACCTCCGCCGGGTAACAGTTGAACCACAGAAAGCCCAGCCCCGCCCCCACCAGCGCCGCGCACACCACGGTCAACTCGCCCGCGCCCGGGATGTAGGGCACCTGGAGGTACGCCGCGATCTTCGCGTGCCCGGCCACGTAGGCCAGCACGATGAACACCCCGGCCACGATCACCATGCTCCCCACCGCCAGACCGTCCAGACCGTCGGTCAGGTTCACCGCGTTCGAGCTGCCCATGATCGTCAACACCGTCACCAGTCCGCCCACCCAGACCGCGTCCGTCAGCACCGGGTGCTTGAGAAACGGCACCCGGAGGTCCGCGATCAACGCGCGCGTCTCCGGCAACGACGCCAGATACCCCGCGATGAACAGTCCCAGGGCCGCCTGGGCCACCAGCTTGACCCGCCCCTGCACGCCGTCTCCGGAGCGGCGGGTGATCTTGGTGTAGTCGTCGTAAAAACCCAGCACCGCCAGCCCGAACAAGGGCAGCAGCGTCAGCGCCACCAGGTGGTTGACCGGCGTCCAGAGCAGCACGGTCACCTCGATCACCCCCACCATCAACAGGCCGCCCATCGTGGGGGTGCCGCGCTTGACCGAGCCGCCGGTGACGTCGCTCGCTCCGTGCTGCGCGGCCTTGGACTCGTAATGCTCGCCGAAGTTCATCCGCCGCAGCCAGGCAATCACCCGCCGGCCCAGCACCAGGCTCAACACCAGCCCCGTCAACGCCGCCCCCGCCGCCCGGAACGTGATGTACCGGAACACGCGCAGCCAGGAGATCCACTCCCCGAACTCCGTGCCCTGGGTCTGCTCGAGCAGGTACTGGGTCAAACTGTAGAGCATGACACTCCTTTCTCCCGCCACCGGCATTCCGCCCCGGGGGCGCCCGCGCCGCCCAGCCCGGCCAGCAGCGCCTCCACCACCCGCTCCAGCCGCGCGGCCCGCGAGGCCTTGACCAGCACCGCGTCGCCCGGTTCCGCCCGGGCCAGCACCGCCGCGCTCACCTCCGCCACCGCGTCCGCCGCAAAACATTCACACGCCGTCAACCCGCCGGCCCGGGCGCCCGCCGCGTGGTTACTGAATCGGCGACACCGTGCCGGC
>JBBIJZ010000148.1:0-6959 GCA_037445715.1 Verrucomicrobiales bacterium
GACTTCGACGCCGACAGCCGCTGGGCGCTCGCGTGGTTCGAGCAGCACGGGTTCGACGCGGGCGAGTACGGCGTGGCCGAGACGCTCTCCAAGGCGAAGAACACGAGTGTGGGCGGCCTCGCCGAGGCCGGCATCCTCGTCTCCAGCCGCGGCAAGGTGCGGCTCCTCAAACCGGAGGAATTGCCGGCAGACTGGGATCCGGCGACCGACGCGCGCCTCACGGCCTGGGAAACCGTGCACCACCTCATCCGCGTGCTCGGCACCGGCGGCGAGACCGCCGCCGCGGAACTGGTCACCCAACTCGGCACCAAAGCCGAGACCGCCCGCGAGCTGGCCTATCGCCTGTACACCGTGTGCGAGCGCAAGAAGCGCGCGGCCGAGGCGCTTTCGTACAACGCCCTGGTGCAGAGCTGGCCGGAGATTGCGCGGCTGGCGCGTGCGGGCGGCCAGCCCCGCCGGGCGCAGGCCACCCTGTTTGAGGAGACGGAGGAATAACCCATGGCCCTGACCAATCAACAACGCGTCGGCAAGGCGCTCGAACTGCTCCGCGCGGGGCTCGCCGGCTTTGTCAGCCGGGAGTTTCAGACCCGCTTCCCCGACCAGGCCGCGGCCGAAGCACAGCGGCGGCTGGGCACGGACCGGTTGCGCGGCAACAAGCCGCTCGTCGAGTGGGATGCCGCCGCACTGCTGCGGCTGATGTGGGAGTCCTGGAACGACGTGTTCGCCCAGACCCTGGGCCATGCGGAGCGGGCGCTGGTGTCGGAACTGCGGACCGTCCGGGACCGCTGGGCGCACCAGGAGAACTTTTCGAGCGATGACACCGACCGGGCGCTGGACTCGGCGGAACGCTTGCTGGCGGCGGTGTCCGCCCCGCAGGCGGAGCCGGTGCGGCAACTGAAGCTGGAGCTGCGTCGGCTGGTGTTCGACGAGCAGGTCCGCCAGGAAAAGCGGCGGGCCGGCGGCTCGCTCATCGAGGCGGCCACCACCGGGGCGCTCAAGCCCTGGCGCGAGGTGGCCACGCCCCACCCGGACGTGACCTCCGGGCGGTATCAACAGGCCGAGTTCGCCGCCGACCTGTGGCAGGTGCACCTGGGCGAGGGCAGCGAGGAATACCGCGACCCGACCCAGTTTTTCCGGCGGACCTACCTGACCCAGAGCCTGCGGCGGCTGCTGGTCGGGGCGGTGCAGCGGCTCTCGGGTCAGGGCGGCGACCCGGTGGTGCAGTTGCAAACCAACTTCGGAGGCGGCAAGACGCACTCGATGCTGGCGCTCTACCACCTGTTCTCCGGAGCGGCTCCCGGCGAGATGCCCGGCGTGGAGACGGTGCTTGCCGAAGCCAAGATTAACACGCTGCCCACGGTTAACCGCGTAGTGCTGGTGGGAAACAAAATTTCCCCCGGCAACCCGGTGACGAAACCGGATGGCACGATGGTGCGCACATTGTGGGGCGAACTCGCCTACCAGTTGGGGGGCAAAAAAGCCTACGCCCGCATCCAGGCGGACGACGAGAAGGCGACCAACCCGGGCGACCGGCTGCGGGAGCTGTTCAACGCGTACGGGCCGTGCCTGATCCTGATTGACGAGTGGGTGGCCTACGCCCGCCAGTTGCACGACCAGGGCGACCTCCCCGGCGGCAGTTTCGAGACCCAGTTTTCCTTCGCGCAGGCGCTGACCGAATCGGCCCGGCTGGCCAAGAACTGCCTGCTGGTGATTTCGCTGCCGGCCTCGGACTCGGGGGCGTCGCCGCACGCGTCGGCCGACGACGCGGAGGTGGGCGGCGTGCGCGGGCGCGAGGCGCTGGAGCGGCTGCGCAACGTGATCGGCCGGCTGGAGGCGTCGTGGCGGCCGGCCAGCGCCGAGGAGGGCTTCGAGATCGTGCGGCGACGGCTGTTCGAGCCGCTGGCCGGGCCGGAGGCGTTCAAGCACCGCGACGTGACGGCGCGGGCGTTTGCGGACTTTTACCGGCAGCACCGGGCCGAGTTTCCGCCGGAGTGCGCCGGGGCCGATTACGAGCGGCGGCTGCAGGCGGCCTACCCGATCCACCCGGAGGTGTTCGACCAGCTTTACGGCGCCTGGAGCACGCTGGTGAAATTCCAGCGCACCCGCGGCGTGCTGCGGTTGATGGCGGCGGTGATCCACAGCCTGTGGGAGAAGGGCGACCGCAACCCGCTGATCCTGCCGGCGAGCCTGCCGCTGAACGACCCGCAGGTGCAGTTCGAGCTGACACGGTATCTGTCGGACAACTGGGCGCCCATCATCGAGCGGGACGTGGACGGGCCGGACGCGCTGCCGGTAAAGCTGGATGGCGAGCAGCCCAACCTGGGCCGGTTGTCCGCCACCCGGCGGGTGGCGCGCACCATTTTCCTGGGCTCGGCGCCGGGCGCGGGCGCGGCGCACCGCGGCCTGGAGGACCGGCGGGTGAAGCTGGGCTGCGTCATGCCGGGCGAGGCGCCGGCGGTCTTTGGCGATGCCCTGCGGCGCCTGGCCGCCACGGCCACCTATCTGTACCAGGACGGCAGCCGGTTCTGGTATGACACCCAGCCCACCGTGACCAAGCTGGCCGAGGACCGCGCCGAACAGCTCCGGCGCGAGCCGGACAAGGTCATGCAGGAGCTGGAACGCCGGCTGCGCGAGGACCTGCGGCAGCGCGGGGACTTTGCCGGGGTGCATCCCGTGCCCCGGAGCAGCGCCGACGTGGCCGACGAGCCAACGGCCCGGTTGGTGGTGCTGCCCGCCGAACAGCCCCACACCCGGGAAGGCGACAGCCCGGCCCGAAAGGCGGCGCAAGGCCTGTTGGAATCCCGCGGCAACAGCCCCCGGCTTTTCCGGAACACGCTGGTGTTTCTGGCCGCGGACCAGGTGCGCCTGCAGGACCTGGATGAAGCGGTGCGCCAGTTCCTGGCCTGGAAATCCATCCTCGCCGACCAGGACCCGCTGAACCTGACGCCGTTCCAAGTACGGCAGGCCCAGACCCAATGCCAGGCGGCGGACAGCGCGGTGACGGCGCGCCTGCCCGAGGCGTATTGCTGGCTGCTGGTGCCGGGGCTGGAGACCCCCCAAGCCCCCGTGAGCTGGCAGGCCCTGCGCCTCCAGGGCGGCGACGCCCTGGCCGTGCGGGCCTCCCGCAAGCTCAAGCATGAGGAACTGCTGGTGACCGTGCTCGGCGCGACGATTCTCCGGAGACATCTGGACGCCGTGCCGCTGTGGCGAGGCGACCACGTGGCCGTGCGGCAACTGGTGGAGGACTTCGCCCAATACCTCTACCTGCCCCGGCTGACCGGCCCCGAGGTGTTGCTCCGGGCCCTCCGGGAGGGCGTCGCGTTGCTCAGCTGGCCGGTGGATGGTTTCGCCTACGCGGAAAGTCTGGACGCGAGTGCCGGGCGGTATCGCGGTTTGCGGGCCGGACAGCGCGTCGAGATCGGGGCCGATGACCCCGGGCTGGTGGTCCGACCGGACGTCGCGCGGCGGCAGCTCGAGGCCGACCGCACGGTTCTGCCCCCGGGAACCGGCCCCGCCGTGACGGTCACCCCTGGCGGCGGCGGGCCGCCGCTGGCCGGAGTGGACCAGGGAAGCGCCCGGCCGGGAGCCAAACCTCCCGCCGCGCCGCCACCGCAACGCCGGTTCCACGGCAGCGTGGTCCTGGACGCCACCCGCGTGGGCCGGGACGCGGGCCGGGTGGCCGAGGAAGTCATCGCGCATCTGACGGGGCTGCCGGGTTCGGAGGTCCGGGTCACGCTGGAGATCGAGGCGACCATCCCGGCCGGAATCCCGGACGCGGTGGTGCGCGTGGTGTCCGAGAACAGCCGGACCCTGAAGTTCACGCACCAGGCGTTCGAGCGGGAATAGACCGCCGCTTTCCCGCTCCCGGGCGGACCGGCCAGTCCGTCCGTTCCCGCGCGGCACCCGTCGCGGCCGGCCAGGAGGGCGCGCGCCTCCCCGCGCCACGGGACTTGGGCTGGATTTCCCGGCCGCCGCCGGGCATCCTCCCCCCCATGAAGTTCATTCTGACCACGCACAACCTGACCCTGACCAAGGCCATCGAGGACCACATCCTGGACAAGATTGAAAAGCTCGAGCACCTGGACCGCTGGCTGATTGACGCGCGGGTGACCCTGGTGCACGACAAGACCAAGGCCCTCGAGCGGCAGTTCGGTTGTTCGGTCCGGTTGGGCGTGCGCGGGCCGGACCTGTTCGCCCAGGACTCGCGCGGCGACCTCTACGCCGCCATTGACCAGGTCTTCAAGAAGATCGAGCAGCAAATCCGCAAGCGGCACAACAAGCGCAAGGCCACCAAGCACAGCGAGGCCTCGCGCTTGAAGCGCTCCCGTCAGGAAACCAGCCTCTGAACCGGGTCGCCCGGCGGCGCGGATTACCCGGCCCGCGCTTCAGCCCGGACCCGCCCCGGGTCTCCCCGCCCCGGTCCCGCGCCGGGTGCCGGCCCACACCGCCCAGCCCACCGCCATCGTGGCCAGGCCCAGGAGGCTTTCCACCGGTCTTCGGGCCACGGAGAAACCCGCCATGCCCAGCACGCTGGCCAGAAAAATCACCGGCACCCACGGCCAGCCCGGCACCGGCAGGCGCGGTCCCTCGCGCCGGCGCAGCGCCATCAGGCCCGCCACGGTCGCCGCCGTGCTCAGGCTCAGGGTGAACCCGATGTAGGTCAGCAGCGCGTCAAACGTGGCGCTCCACAACAGCACCAGCGCCACACCCGCCTGGAGCACGATCGAGGTCCGGGGCGGCCCGGCCGTGGCGGCAAAAAACCGCGGCACGCAACCATCGGCCGCCATTTGCGCGTACACCCGCGGTCCGGCCATCACCAACGAGGAGACCGAACTGACCAGGCAGATGGCCACCAGCGCCGTGAGGGCCTCGGCCCAGGCCCGCCCGCCCAGCGCCCCGGCCGCCAGCCGGCCGATTTCCAGCCGGCCCGCCAGCTCGCTCACCGGCGCGGCGAACACGAACACGTAGTTCAGCGCCAGGTACAGCGCGGTGACCATGCCGGTGCCCAGCAACAGCGCCCGCGGCAGGTTGCGCTCCGCGTCGCGCACCTCCCCGCCGATGTACACCGCCGCGTTCCAGCCCGCGTAGCTGAAGGAAATCCACACCAGCGACACCGCAAAGGCGCCCACCGACGCCGGCGCGGGGTCGGCCGCCGGCAACGCGGGCAGTCGCGGCCAGGCCAGCGCGGCAAAGCCGGCCATGAGGGCGACCTTGAGCAGCACCGCCGCGTTTTGCAGCCAGGCGCCGCGTTGCACGTGCCAGGCGTGCACCGCGGAGAAGAGCACGATCAGCAGCGTGCCCGCCAGCTTGGGCGGCCAGCCCGGCAACCACGTCTTGGTGTATTCGCCAAAGGCAAAAGCCGCCCCCGCCAGCGGCGCCGAAAAGCCCACCAGCAGCGAAAGCCAGCCCGCCACATACCCCGCCGCCGGATGGAGGGTGCGCGACAGGAACAGGTATTCGCCGCCCGACTCGGGCAGACGCCGCGCCAGCGCGCCGTAGCACAGCGCGCCCAGCGCCGCCTGCCCCCCGCCCACCGCCCAGGCCGCCAGCACCAGCCAGGGCGAGTGCAGGTCCGCCAGCAGGAATCCGCTGGTGGTGAACACGCCCGTGCCGACCATGCTGGCCACGACCAGGGCGGCGGCCGTGCCCAGACCCAGTTGGCGCCGGGCGCCGGTATCAGGGAGGGGGCTCATTTAGGTTGGATGGAGGGACGAACCGTCTTGTCGGCGGCGACGCCCCCGAGCCGGAGGCCTGCCTCCCACCGAAACTCCGAAACTCCGAAACTCCGAAACTCCGAAACTCCGAGGTCAAGGCGTTCATCGGCCCACCTTGCGGAAGCGCACCAGGTAGTTCTCGCGCGGAAAATCCGCCCGGCCGACCTTTTGAAACCCGGCGGCCTCGATCTCGGCCGTGAAAACCTCCTCGCCCGCCCGCACGTGGTTCAGCACCCATTCCGAGCTTTCCCCGGGCACGCGGCGGAAGTCCACCAGCACCAGCTCGCCGCCCGGTTTGAGCGCGCGGTGCAGCGAGGCGAGCATCTCATGGGGATACTCGAAGTGGTGGTAGGTGTCGCAGAGGAACACGCGGTCCAGCGCAAGCGGCGGCAGGTTGGCCGAGCGTTCGCCGCCCAGGACGGTGCGTACCTGCCGCCATCCCGCGGCGCGCGCCCGCTGCTCGATGTGCGCGAGAAACCCGGGCGCGATGTCCACCGCGTACACCCGGCCGGCGGGACCGACGCGCTCGGCGAAGAGCATCGTGAACAAACCCGTACCCGCACCCACGTCCGCCACCCACATGCCAGGTCGCACCGCCGCGGCTTCGACGATCCGGTGGCGTTGGTCGTAAATCTCCCGGCCCTCGCGCTCGAACCGCTCGGTCCAGCGTGCCACGTCCAGGTCCGGCGCGCGGAACTCGTCGTTGAGGTGGGGGGGAACCTCCGCCGGGGTGGGTGCGGCCGGCGGGGCGGGGGTACGACAGGCGACCAACAGCGCCAGGGCCAGCCCCGCGACTTCCCCGGGGTGGCGGCGCAACCATTGCAGGCAGGACATGGGCGCAGGCTAGTCGGCGGCCGCGGGTTTGAGAAGCTTGCGCCGCAATCGGGGGCGCCGGCGGCAGGTTGCCACCGGGCTGGTAGCCCGGCGGAACGGGCAGGTTGCCCGTTCCACCCGCGCCGGAAAGCGGCCGCCAGCGGCCGCACGCCAAACGCTGCCGCGTAGTGGGAGCGCCCTGCTCACGACGCGGAGCGTGTGGAGTGCGCCGGCTTGCCGGCGCTGTCAGCGGGAGCCGGCGGGGACGCCGGCGCTCCCGCGGCGTAGGGGCAGACCTCGGGTCGGCCGTCGCGCGGGTTTCCCAACCCGCAGGGCCTCCGCGTGCTCCCGCGCCGCCGATTGGGAAATCGGCGTCACGGCCGGTGGGGCAACCTGTCACTACGCCGCCGGGCTGGTAGCCCGGCGGAACGG
>JBBIJZ010000149.1:0-6683 GCA_037445715.1 Verrucomicrobiales bacterium
AATCCGGCGGCGGCCGGGGCCGTTCAGCGCGCCGGGGCGGTGGGCGTGTCGGCGGGTTCCGGACCGACCGCGCCGATGGCGCGTTCGAGCCGGGCCACGGCCACGGCGTAATCGCGGCGGGCGCGCACGTCGGTGGTGCGGGCCTCGGTGAGGGCGGTCTGGGCGCTGAGCACGTCCAGTTGCGTGCCGGTGCCGGCGTCGGCCCGGGCGCGTGCCAGCCGCAGGGCTTCCTCGGCCTGTTCGACGACTTTTTTCTGGGACTCCATGACCTCCCAGGCCTCGGTGAGGGTCGAGTAGGCCACGCGCACCTCGAGTTCGATTTGCCGGGCCAGGTCGTCGGCCTCGATGACGGTCTTCTCGAGCAGCGCGCGGGCTTCGGCCACCTTGCCGCGGGTGAGCGCGCCGTCGAAGACGTTCCAGGTGGCCTGGACGCCGGCTTCCCAGCCGTGAACGCCGTCATCCAGTTCCCGGCTGAAGTTGGATTTGCGGGCGCCGTAACCCACGTAGCCCTGGAGGCGGGGCAGGTAGCCGGCCCGGGCGCTTTGCACGCCTTCGCGGCGCAGTTCGGTGGCCAGGCGCACGGCCTCGAGCTCGGGCCGGCGGGCCAGGGCCTGCGCGAGCGCCTCGGGCACGCCCAACGGGACGCGCGGGGCCTCGAGCGTGCCGCTGAGCCGTAGCGGGATGTCGTCCCACAGGTCGCCGGGCACGCGGAAGCCGAGGAGGTGGGCGAGCTGGTTTTTGGCGATGCGATGGGCGTTGCGGGCGCGGGAAACGCGCGGGCGGGCGTTGGCCAGTTCGACCTCGGCGCGGAGCACGTTGAAGCGCGGGACGGTGCCGGCGTTGAAGCGGCGCTGGTTGTCCTCGAGTTCTTTCTGGAGCAGTTCGACGGCGGCCTCGGCCACGCGGATTTCCTGCTCGGCCAGCAGGACGTTGTAAAAGGCCACGCGCACGTCGGTAACGACCTCGGCCAGCACGGCGCGGTGTTGGGCCAGGGCCTGGTCCCGCAGCAACCGGGCGGTGCGCAGCGCGGAGGTCAGCCGGCCGCCCTCGTAGAGGGATTGCACCAGGCGCACCCCGGCGGACCAGCGTTGGTTGCCGGGATCAATGACCGGTGCGCCGGCGGGGAAGATCGGGTTGGGTGGCAACTCGAGCCGCTCGACCGCCCGGTCTTCGGTGAGGCCGTACTCGCCGCTGGCCTGCACCTTCGGGATGACGATGGCCCGGGTCTGGAGGCTCACGCCGTGCGCCGCTTCGAGGTCCTGGCGGCTCTTGCGGACGGCGGCGTTTTGCTGCAACGCGATGTCCAGACAGTCGGCCAGCGTCAGCGGGCGGTCCGGCCAGGGCCACGGGCCGGGCGCGGCGTCCGCCGCCCCCACCGGGCGGGCGCTCCAGCCCAGGACAAAGGCCGCCACCCCACAGACCCGCAGAAAAAGGGAACCAGGCTTCATGGTCATGGAAGGTCAGGTGCGATCGCGGCCGCCCGACCCGCCGTCGGTCTCCCACCCCGCGCGCGCTCAGCGGGGGTCGGCGCGGGCGCCGCTGAACGCACGGGCGCATGTTTCAAACAATCGTTTGACGGGTCAAGCGGCATTGGTTGTAGTGAGCGCGCTTCCGGCGACGGCGCATGAAGGTCTCGCATTCCCTGCTTCTGACGGGCGCGCGCGCTCGTTTTTCCCGCGGGACGTGGCGGGCCGGGCTCATGGGCCTGCTGCTGCTGCTGGCCGGCGGGTGTCGCGAGCAGCCCGCCGGCGTTTACCCGGGCTACCTCGAGGGGGAATTTGTGCACGTGGCCGCGCCGCTGGCGGGACGCCTGGACCGGCTGGCGGTCTCGCGCGGTCAGGAGGTCCGCGCCGGGGAGCTGCTCTTCGAGCTGGAACGGGCCGCCGAGGCCGCCGCGGTCGAGGAAGCCGCCCGGCGCGTGGACCTGGCCCGGGCACGCCTGGACAACCTCCGCAAGGGACGCCGTCCCACCGAACTGGCCGCGCTCGAGGCGCAGTTGGCGCGCGCCGAGGCCAACCTGCGGCTGTCGGAAATCGAGCTGGCCCGGCGCGATCAGTTGGGACGCGACGCGGTCATCGCCCCGGCCGACCTGGACCAGGCCCGCGCCCGCCGCGAGGCGGACGCCGCGCAGGTCGAGGCGTTGCGGGCCGAACTGGCCACGGCCCGGCTGGGCGCGCGCGAGGATGAAATCCGCGCCGCCGAGGCCGAGTTGGCGGCCGCCACCGCCGGGCTGGCGCGGGCGCGGTGGGCGGTGGACCACAAACTCCGCGCGGCCCCCGTGGCGGGGCGGGTGCACGACACCTTGTACCGCGAGGGCGAGTTCGTGCCCGCCGGCCAGCCGGTGGTGGTCTTGCTGCCGCCGGAAAACGTGAAGGTCCGGTTTTTCGTGCCCGAGACCGAGGTGGCGACGCTCCGGGTGGGCGGCACCGTGGCCGTGCGCGCGGACGGTTGGCCCGCGCCGCGGACCGCTACGATCCGCTACCTCGCGACCCGCGCCGAGTACACCCCGCCGGTCATCTACAGTCGGGAGAACCGGGCGAAACTGGTCTTCCTGGTCGAGGCCGACTTCCCCCCGGCCGCGGCGCGGGACCTCTCGCCGGGCCTGCCGGTGGAGGTAAGCCGGTCACCGTGAGGACAGCGCGGATGAAGGCCGAAAACCGAAAACCGGGAACCCGGGTCAACCCGCCGGCCCGGTCCCGCGCCGGGCGGCCCGGGGCGTGGTCCGGCCGCCGGGGCGTTTGGGGGGCGGACCTCGCGCGCTGTTCGGACCTCGGCTTTTGGTCTTCGGCTTCCGGTTCCCGGATTGGTGCGCCGGGTGGCCCTGCCTGCTCGTGAACGGTTCCCTGGCCATTGATGTGCGGGGCATCACCAAGCGGTTTGCCGGCCGCCCGGTGGTGAACAACCTCGCCCTGCAAGTGCGCCGGGGCGAGATTTACGGCTTCCTGGGGCCCAACGGCAGCGGCAAGACCACGTTCCTGCGCATCCTCTGCGGCCTGCTCACGCCCGACGCCGGCAGCGGCACGTGTCTGGGGTTCGACCTCCGCACGCAGACCGGCGCGATCCGGGAGCGCGTGGGCTATCTCACCCAGCGCTTCAGCTTTTACGAGGACCTGAGCCTCGAGGAGAACCTGGATTTTGTGGCGCGCCTCTACGGCGTGCCCCGGCGCCGGGCGGCCGTGGCGCAGAGTCTGGAACGGCTCGGCCTGGCGGAGCGCCGCCGGCAACTGGCGGGCGAGTTGTCCGGCGGTTGGAAGCAGCGCCTGGCGCTGGCGGCCTGCCTGATCCACCAGCCGGAACTGCTGCTGCTGGACGAACCCACCGCGGGGGTGGACCCCAAGGCGCGGCGCGATTTCTGGGAGGAAATCCACCGCCTGGCCGCGGCCGGCATCACGGTGCTCATCACCACCCACTACATGGACGAAGCGGAGCGGTGTCACCGGCTGGCCTACCTGGCGTACGGGCACCTGCTCGTCCACGGCCGCTTGCCGGAGGTCCTCCGCGCCGCGGGCCTGACCACCTGGGAGGTGAGCGGACCGGACCTCTGGGCCCTGGCCGAGACGCTCCGGGGCCAGCCGGGCGTCGAGCAGGTGGTGCCGTTCGGGAACCGGCTGCACGTGAGCGGGCGCGACGCCGCACAACTGGCGCGCGTGGCGGCGGCCTTTGGCAGCCCGGAGCGCGTCTGGCGTCCGGTCGAGGCCGGCCTGGAGGACGTGTTCATCCACCTGATGCACACGGCCCGGGCCCCCGGAGCGTCATGAGCCGCACGCCCTTCAGCCCGCGCCGGTTCTGGGCGGTGGTGGTCAAGGAGTTCATCCAGATGCGCCGCGACCGGCTCACGTTCGGGATGATGGCCGGCATCCCGTTGCTGCAACTGATCCTCTTCGGGTTCGCCATCAACCTGAACCCGCAACACCTGCCCACCGCGGTCCTGGCGGCGGAAGCCGGCCCGTTCGTGCGCACGCTGGTGTGGGCCCTGCGTAACAGCGACTACTTCGCCGTGACCCGGCAGGTGGCCTCGGAGACCGAGCTGCGCGCGTTGCTCCAGCGCGGGGAGGTGCAGTTCGGCGTGAGCATCCCGGCGGATTTCGAGCGCCGGCTGCGGCGCGGCGAACGGCCCGCGGTGCTGGTCGAGGCCGACGCCACCGACCCCGCCGCCACGGGCTACGCCCTCGCGGCCCTGGCCGCCCTGGTGGACACGGTCTTCGCGCGGGACCTGCAGGGCCTGCCGGAGTCGCTGCACGCCCGTCCCGGGCCGGTCGAAGTGCGGGTGCACCGGCTCTACAACCCGGACATCGTCACCCAGTACAACGTGGTGCCCGGGCTCCTGGGCGTGGTGCTCACCATGACGATGGTCATCATCACCGCGCTGGCCATCACCCGCGAACGCGAGCGCGGCACGATGGAAAATCTCCTGGCCACGCCCGTGCGCCCGGCGGAGGTGATGCTCGGCAAGCTCACCCCCTACATCCTGGTGGGGTACGTGCAGGTGGGCCTGATCCTGCTGGCGGCGCGGTTCCTGTTCCACGTGCCGATGCGGGGCAGCGTGCCGTTGCTCCTGGGGGTGATGTTCGGGTTCATCCTGGCCAACCTCGCGATGGGCATCACCTTCTCGACCCTGGCGCGCAACCAGCTCCAGGCGGTGCAAATGGCCTTCTTTTTCTTCCTGCCGAACATCCTGCTCAGCGGCTTCATGTTTCCCTTCCGCGGCATGCCCGGCTGGGCGCAGGCGCTGGGCGAGGTGCTGCCCCTGACCCATTTCCTCCGCATCGTGCGCGGCATCCTGCTCAAGGGCAACGGCCCGGCGGAAATCGCGCCGGAGCTCTGGCCCATCGCGCTGTTCGTGGTCGTGATGCTCACGCTGGCCGTCAAACGCTACCGGCAAACGCTCGATTAAGCCCGGCCCGCCCGCGCGCGCCCTTGACCGTTGCCGCGAGACCGGCGGGCTGCTTAACTGCCCCGGCGCGGGCGTCGGGGCCCCTGCGCTCCCGGACGCCGGCGGCGCTGCGGCGCTGCGGGGCGCACGGAACCACGGACCAAAGCACCATGAAACCCATCTCCCTGCTGGCCCTGAGTGGTCTGCTGGTTCTGCCCGCCGGATGCCGTCGCCCTCCCGCTCCGCCCCCGCCCCCGGTGGTGCGCGTCGAGGAAGCGCGCCCGCTGCGCGAGGCCGACCTCGAGAGCGTCCAGACCTACATCGGCGTGATCCGCGGCGAAAACGAGACCGACCTCGGCTTCAAGGTGGGCGGCATCCTCGAACTCATCGGCCCCGCCCCCGGCCGCGCCTGGGGCGAGGGCGACCGCTTCGAGAAGGACCAGGTCCTGGCCCGGCTCGGGCAGGTGGATTTCCTGGCCGAGCGCGACTCCGCCGCTGCCCGTCGCGACCTGGCCGAAAGCCGGCTGGCCCGCGCCGAGCAGTTGCGCCGCGACGAGGCCATCTCGCCCCAGGAATACGACATGCTCAAAGCCGCCCGCGACGAGGCGCTGGCCGCCTACGAGCGCGCCCGGCAGGCGTACCTTGACTCGACCCTGCGCGCACCCTTCGCCGGGCACATCCTGGCCCGTCTGGCCAACCCCGGCGAAACCGTCCTGCCCGGCCGACCCGTGCTGCGCATCGCCGACCTGAGCACGGTCACCGTCGAGCTGGGCGTGCCGGACCGGTTGGTGAGCCGGGTGCGTCCCGGCCAGCGCATCCCCGTCACGGTCAACTCGCTCGAGGGCCGCCGCTTCGAGGGCGAGGTCTCCGAGGTGGGCGTGGCCGCCAAGGAAAGCTCGCGCCTGTTCAAGGTGGTGCTCAAGGTCCCCAACCCGGCCGGCGAACTGCGCTCGGGCATGACCGCCTCCGTCAACTTCCAGCCGCCCCCCCGCGCACAGCCCGACGCCGTGCTGGTGCGGCTTTCCGCCCTGGTCGGCCGCACCCCCGCCCCCGGCGAGAGCCCCGACGCGCCCACGCTGGCCGTGTTTGTGGTGGACGAGGCCGGCGTCGCCCGCGAGCGGCCGGTGCGCACCGATGACCTCATCCGCAGCTCGGTGGTGATCACCGCCGGCGTGCGCCCGGGCGAGCGCGTCGTGGTGGCGGGCGCCAGTCAACTGCACGACGGCGCGCGCGTGGAGGCCCGGCCCTGGCACGAAGGTGCGCCCTTGCCCGGCTCGCCATGAACCCGGAACCCGCCTCCCCGGAGCCGGGCCGCGGCGGCCTGGCCCGTTATTGTGTCGAACACCGCGAGGTGAGCTGGCTGGCGCTGGTGGCGGTGCTGGTCTGGGGCCTGGTGGCCTACACCCGCCTGCCGCAACAGGAGGACCCGAAAATCCCCGAGCGACGCGCCGTGCTGGTGACCGCCTTCCCCGGCGCGGAGGCGGCCAGGGTCGAGGCGCTGGTCACGCAAAAACTCGAGCAGAAGCTCAGCGAGCTGGAATGCCTCGAGGAGATCAAGTCCCAGTCCCGGCTGGGCGTCTCGATCATTTACCTCACCCAGCGGCCCGCCCCGAAGGCGGTGGTGGACCAGGAATGGGACCGGATTCGCGCCAAGCTCGCCGAGGTGCGCCTGCCCGAGGGCTGCCAGGCCCCGGCCCTGGACAGCGAGTTCGGCAACACGGTGACCCTGCTGCTGGCGCTGACCAGCCCTCCCGCCTCCGAGGCCGAGGTGCGGGCGCGCGCCGCGCTCGTCCGCCAGCGGCTCGAGCGC
>JBBIJZ010000150.1:0-6210 GCA_037445715.1 Verrucomicrobiales bacterium
GATTGGGTTCACGGGCGGAATCGGGAGGCACAGCCTGGCGCGGCAAGCCTGATTTACGCGACTTTTCCGCGTGAAGGCGGCGCCGGGGGCATGGCGGGCTAGTCCGACGGAACGGGCCAAGGCAAACCGGGTTGATTTGGCGCGACGTGCGTTTCACTCCCTCGACCCGGCCGGTCCCCTGGTGTTCCCCCGCCGGGCCAGCCCGCCGGGCAATCCCCGGTACCAGGGGTACGCAAGGGACCCGAATGCCCCGCTGCGGCCTTCGAGTCCGAGCCGGGGCCCTCACGGCGCGCGGGCGTGCCGGGAAGAACGGGCCGAACCGGGGGCCGAGCGGCCGCGCCGTCCGGCGACCTTTCCCCCTTTTAACCCACCCCCGCGCCGCCATACTGGGCGCGTGCAATCCCCGGTTTGGCGGGAAGCCCTGGCGGCCGGCGCGGACCCGCACCGCGCCCGGCAGTTTCTGGCCCGGTTGAGCGCGACCGACGCGGCCGCCGTCCTGGACGAAGCCTCGCCCGAGGCGGCGCGCGGGCTGGTGGCGCTGTTGAGCGGTTCGCAGGTGCTGGGGGAATGGCTGGTCCGGCACCCGGACTGGCTCCCGCGGCTGCTGGACGCGGAGGGGCTGCGTCAACCGCGCACGGAGGCCGGCCTGCGCCGGGAGGTGGAGGCGTGGTTGGCGCCCGCGCTGGCAGCGCAACGTTACGAGGAAGCCCTGGCCGAGCTGCGCCGCTTTCAGCGACGCGAGCTGTTGCGCATCGCCACGCGCGATCTGGCGCGGTGGGGGCGCGTCGAGGTCATCACGCGCGAACTGTCCGACCTGGCCGACGTGTGCCTGGCCGCGGTCTGGCGGGTGTGCTGGCAGCAATGGACCGTGCGCCTGGGCACGCCGCATGAATTGACCCCCGCCGGCCGCTGGGTGCCCACCCGGGGCTGCGTGCTGGGCCTGGGCAAACTGGGCGGACAGGAGCTCAACTACAGCTCGGACGTGGACGTGCTCTTCGTGTACAGCGACGAGGGGTTCACGTTCAAAACCCCGCCCTCCGGCGCCCCGCCCTCCGGCAAGGGACCGGCCAACCACGAGTTTTTCCGCCGCCTGGGCGAGGCGTTCATTGCCGAGGTCAGCCGCGCGGCGTCCGAGGGGACGTTGTACCGCATGGACCTGCGGCTGCGGCCGGAGGGCAGGGCCGGCCCGCTGGCCCGCTCGCTCGAAAGCTACGAAAACTACTACGCCCAGTACGGCCAGACCTGGGAGCGGCTCATGCTCATCAAGGCCCGCGGCGTGGCGGGCGACGCGGGATTGGCGCACGAGTTCATCGAGATGATCGGGCCGTTTCGGTTCCCGCGCCTGCTCGGACCGGAGGCGCTGGAGGAGATCGCCGCCATGAAGCGGCGTCTCGAAACCGAGGTGGTCCGGGCCGGCGAACGCGAGCGCAATGTCAAGCTCAGCCCCGGCGGCATTCGCGACATCGAATTCATCGTCCAGACCCGCCAGCTTCTCCACGCCGGGCGCCAGCCGTTCATCGCCCTGGCCGGCACCCTGCCCGCCCTGCGCAAGCTGGCCGAGTATCACCTGCTGTCCCGCGAAGAGGCCGCGACGCTGGCCGGCGCCTACGAATTCCTGCGCGACGTGGAACACCGCCTGCAAATGGAAAGTCACCTGCAGACGCACGTGCTGCCCGCCGAGCGCCCGGCCCGCGAACGGCTGGCCCGCCTGATGGGCTGCGCCCGGCTCGAGGACTTCGACACCGTCCTGCACCGGCACCGCCAGGCCGTGCGCGCCCTTTACGAGCGGGTCTTCGCGGCGGAAGCCCGGGCCGGCGCCGAGGCCGGCGAACCCGCGTTGCCCGACCTGACCACGCAGGAGACCGCGTGGAAGGAACTGCTCGCCCGCCATGCGTTCCGCGACCCCGACCAGGCCCTGCGCCTGGGCCGCACCTTCGTGCACGGCCCGGGGTTCGGTCACGTGCCCGCACGCACCGAGCGGGCGGGGCGGCGTTTGCTGGCGCGGCTGCTCGCCTTGTGCCCCCGCACCGACACGCTCGAACAACGCCGGGCCGCCGCCGGGCCCGACGGCGACCCGGGCGCCCGGTGGCTTTCGGACCCGGACCGGGTGCTGGCGCGGCTGGACCACTTCGTGAGCGTGTATGGCGCGCGCGCGCTGTTGTTCGAGACGTGGACGGCGCAGCCCTCGCTGTTCGAGTTGCTGCTGCTGCTTTTTGACCGCTCCGAATTTCTCGCCGCCACCGCCATCCGCACGCCGGACCTGCTGGATGACCTCGAGCAGAGCGGCCGCCTGCGCGAGTCCAAGACCGCCGCCCGGACGCTGGCCGAACTGCGGCTGGGCGCGGGGGATGCCGACCAGCGGCTGTGGATTCGGCGCTACCATCAGGCCGAGTTCCTGCGCGTGGGGTTGCGGGACATCCTGGGGTTGGCGCCGTTTGAGCAGCACCTGCGCGAGCTGACCGCCCTGGCCGAGGCCTGTCTCCAGTACGCCCTGGAGGTGGCCCTGCGGCGGCACCGGTTCAAAACCGGCCCGCTGTGCATCCTCGGCCTGGGCAAACTGGGCGGCGCCGAATTGACCTACGGCTCGGACCTGGACGTCGTGTTCGTGGCGGACGACACCGCCCGCAACCTGCCCGCCCTGCAGCGCGTGGCCGTCACGCTCCTGGACCTCATCAGCAGCCCCACCGAACACGGGGTCGCCTTCAAGCTGGACGCCCGGCTGCGGCCCGACGGGGAAAAGGGGCTGCTGGTCAACTCGCTGCGCGCCTACACCGAGTATTACCGCCACCGGGCCCAACTCTGGGAAATCCAGGCGCTGACCCGCGCCCGGCCCGTCGCCGGCAACGCCGAACTGGGCGCGCGGTTTCTGGAGATGGCCCGGCGCTTCACCAATTTCCACCAGCCCGCGGCGCCGGTGGCGGCCTGGACGCCGGATTGGAAGGCCCGCATCGCGCACATGCGCGCCCGCATCGAAAAAGAACGCACCCCCGCCGGCCAGGATGCGCTCGCCCTCAAGACCGGCGCGGGCGGGTTGATGGACGCGGAATTTCTGGCGCAGGCCCTTTGCCTCGAACACGGCTGGTGGGAGCCCAACACCCTGGGGGCACTCGAACGCGCCCGCGCCGAGCGCGCGTTGCCGGCGGACACCGCCGCCGCCCTGCTGGAAAACTACCGGCGCCTGCGCCGCATCGAGGGCATCCTGCGCCGCTGGAGCTACGAGGGCGAAGCGGAGCTGCCCGCTGACCCGGCCCCCCAGTACCGCGTGGCGGTGCGGTGCGGCTTTGCCACGCGCGAGGATTTCCTGGCGGCGGTGGCCCGGTACCGCCGTGTTCTGCGCGCGGCCTACGCCGGGTACTTTCCCCCCGCGCCCGAGCCGCCGGCCCCGGCGAAGCCCTGAAAACCCGGGCTGTCTTCCGGCCGGCCGGAGCGGCGTCCGGACCTTCCGGGGCCACGCCTCCGGACCGTGCCGTAACCGGCGCCGATTCAATTTTGCCCGGGCTCTGGCCGATAAAGGCTTGCCTTCCGGACTGGCAGGCCGGAAAAGTCAGCAAGCGCTACGACCCAGACTCACCGTACGTCTCAACGCCCATGACGCCCTGCTCCTCGCGCCGGTTGGCCTGGCTGGCCCTGGTCCTGACCGGCTCGTGCGCGGCACAAATTGCCGAAACCTATGCGCTCACCGACATCACCGGCTGGACCTCGAATCAGTTGGCCGCGCTGCCGTGGTTCGCTCACTGGTTTCCCACCGCCATCCCGGGAGCCCCGGCCAACTTCACTCCCGCCGCCCACACCGGCACCGGCACGGTGGTGGGTGAAGTGCCCGGCTCATTCCAGGCGCCGGCCCGCGGCGTGTGGCTGCACGGAGACACCGTCACCTTCATCCCAGCCTGGGGCGGTCACAACTGGAGTTACTGGAGCTGCGACGCGGACGACTGCCACTTCTTCTGGGGGCGGGTCGAACACAGCCCGGCCTTCGACGTGAATGCACTGGAGCAGGTCGTCGGCCACGCCACCATCGAGACGCCGCCCAGCAACAGTTCGCTCGACGCCGTGGACCACGCCTACCTGTTCGATCCGGTCACCGGCCTGAAGACGGATCTCACCCCCGCCGGCGCCGGTTACGCGCGGGCGTTCCGCATCAACGACCCGGGCGTGATCATCGGCAATTACGCCACGGCCTCGAATTTCCTCGCCTTCCGCCGCGAGGCCGACGGCACGATGCAGTTCTTCACCCACCCCACCGCCACGGTGCAGCCGATGGTCCTGAACAACGCCGGTCTGGTGGCGGGCATCTACACCATCTCCACGGTATCCAACCGCATCGTCGTGCCGTGGATCGCCAGCAACACCACCGCGCTGACCTCCATCCCGCTGCCCCCACAGGGCAATCCCGACACCTGCACCTTCACCGAGCTGAACCACCACGGCCTGCTGGTGGGTTGGGCCAACAAAATGGCCACGCCCTGGGAAACCACCGCCGTGCGCTGGCACGCCAACGCCCGTGGCAACTGGGTGGCCGAGGACCTCAACGAACTCCTCGACGCCGGCGACTACATCCTTGACCGCGTGCTGGCCGTCAACGACGCGGGCTACCTGATCGTGGCCGCGCACCTCGACACCGCGGCCCAGCCGCCGCGCACGCTGCTGCTCACGCCGGACGTGCTGCCGCCGCCGACCGCGACCACCCTGCCGCCGTCGGGACTCACTCCCACCAGCGCCGTGCTGCGCGCCACCGTCAATGCTTGCGACAACGCCACCACGGCATCGTTTCACTGGGGACCGCTCGCCGCTTACACCGCGACCAATCCCGCCAACCCGGGCCTCCTCACCGGCACGGCGCCGGCCCTCGCGACCTGTCTGCTGACCAACCTCCAGCCGCACACGACCTATCGTTGCCGCGTGCAGGCGGTCAACCGCCAGGGCGCCAGGCTCGGACAGGACGTGATCTTCACCACGCCTTACGACTACGCCACCTGGGCGGCCGAGAAGTTCGGCGCTGCCGCCACAAACCCCGCCATCGCCGGCCCGTGGGCCAATCCCGACGGCGACGCCTGGAACAACGCCGGCGAATTTGCCCTCGGGCTGGAGCCGGAATCGGTCGAAAGCGGCGTGCTGCAGGGCCGCGACGAATCGGGCCGGCTGACACTGACTTACAGCCATCCGCTCGACCGCGCGGGCGTGACGTTGGTCGTGGACGCCGCGACCGATCTGGCCGGTCCGTGGTCGAGCGGTCCCGGCGCGACGGCGCTGGTGAGCGCGACCCGGCAGGGCAACCGGGAAACCGTCACCATCCGCACGGATTTTGCCGGCACGCAACCACGGCAGTTCCTTCGGCTGCGGGTGCACACAGCGGAGCCTTGAAGGCCGCCCCTGCGGGCAACCCCGCCCTCGGCTTCGTTGAAGGGGTCATCAGGCTGGCCCTCGCCTTCGAGACACCAGGGTGCCGGGTGAAGCGGCGGGGTATCGTAGGTGCAACGTTGTTTGGCGTGCGCCGCTGGGGCTACGCATGGCGTCCCTGATCCTGGACTTTTTCGCTTTCCCGCCTGCTGGAAAACCCGACGCGGAAAACCACCACAAAGACACCAAGTCACCAAGTCGCAGGGGAGCCGAAGGAACAGGGAGCTGCCGCGGGTAGCTTCAAGAGCAGGCGGGTAGTTTGCGCTGCGAGCGGCGCAGGTCCGCCGCCGCCAGCACCCGCCGCAGCCGGGCCACCAGACGGCCTTCCCCCCACCGGCCACGTGGGGGAGCAGGACCAGAGCGGGAAGAGCGCGGCCGGCGGGTCCGCGGGCGCAGCGTCGCGGCCTTCAACTCATGTTCCCAGAGACGCAACACCCGCCAGCCGGCAGCGCGCAGCAGGCGGTTCACCCGCCGGTCCCGCGCACGGTTCGCCGCCAGCTTCGCCCGCCAGAACCGCTTGCCCGTGCGCGCCGTTCCCCGGCCCCGCGCCGGCGCGGGCACCTCGGGCATGGAACTTTTGCGCAACCAGTGCGCCGGGGACGAGTGGAGCGGGCAGCCATGCCAGAAGCAGCCGTCCACGAACACCGCCAGCTGCTGCCGGGGGAACACGAAGTCCGGACGCACCCGCAAATTTCGGCCTTCGGACCTCGGAGCACGGATCTCCATCTGCCGGCGCCAACCGGTAATGCCGTGCCGACGGAACAGCGCCGCCAGCGCCAGTTCCGTGTCCCGGTTCCCGCGCGAGCGGATGCG
>JBBIJZ010000151.1:0-6163 GCA_037445715.1 Verrucomicrobiales bacterium
CGCGCGGCGCGCGCGCCGCCGCCAGCCAGCGGGCGTCCGAGTACACGGCGAGCGACTCGCCGGCCCGCCCGCGGAGGTGCAGGGCGGCGATCAGACCGGCGGGATTCGGCCGGTCGCCGCCGTTTTCCGCCGCGACGGCCAGGAGGTTCGTGCCGGGCCGGAGAAAGGCGGCGAGATCGAACTCATACCCGCGCCGGAAATCGTCGCCGGCACCGACCCGCCGGCCGTTCACCCAGAGCGTGAAAGCGTTGTCCGCGGTCAACACGAGGCGGGCCGAGGCGATTTCGCCCGGCGGCAAGACCACCGTGCGCTGGAAATAGCGCCCACCCACCGGCGCGCTCGCGGCGGGGTTGCCCTCTGGAAACCAGATCCACCGCGCCTCCCGCAATGGCTCGGCGGGCGGCGGCGGCGGGGCGGCGTCCTCCCGCGGGCCGCGGCTCCAGAAGACCCGACCTCGCCCCAGCCGCCGCGGGCCGTCGGACGGTTCCCCCCAGATCGCGCGGGCCAGGGTCTGCACCGCGTCGTCGCAACGCGGGTACCCCGCAAGGCTCGGGGACTTGCGCGGGGGCGCGCCCACGAGTGTCGCGCCGGCCGCAACCAGTTCCCGGAGCCGGCACAGCAGGTGCGGCGTCATCGTCTCGACGCGGGGCAGGGCCAGGAGGCGATAGCTCGTTCCTCCGGGGAAGACAATCCGGCCGCCCTTCACCGTGGCGCGGGCGTGCAGGGTTTCCGGCGAGCAGGCGTCGAAGTTGTACTCGCGGCGGTCCGGCGGGTGGCCGCGCACGGCCGAAGGGGGCGGGGAGAAGACCTGGGGGGCGCCCTCGGGCGTGAGGTAGAGGATGTCGGCCACGGCTTCGCCCTGCCGCAGCATCACCTGGCAGCGCGCCAGGTAACGGTGGTAAGCACCGGCCAGCTCCCACCAGGTTTGCGTGCGTTCCCAGTGGACGCCGTAGGGACCCATGGTCATGCCGGGGGCGCGCTCCCGCCAGGGTTGATGCGCGTAGCGGTGGACCACGATCCGGTTCACGCCGGCGCCCAGGGCCCAATCGCCCAGGGCCTTGAGGTTGCCCGGGTGCAGGCGCCAGCGGTCCCGGTCATCGGCGGTGAACGCTTCGGCCGCCACCAGGCGCCGGCCGCCGGTGTGCGCGAGCGCGGCAGCCTCGAAACAACTGAACCAGGTCTCGAAGCCGCTGGCCCAGAACTCGCCCATGGGCACATCGGCCACCGCGCCCAGGTTCAGGTCGGCCGTTGGGTTCATGTCGTACGGCTCGACGGACAGGCCGAGGCCGTGGCGATGGGCCAGTTCCCGCAGCGGCGTCGCGTGGTTTTCCAGCACCAGTTCCTGGGCGGTCTGGCGCACGTCCCAGAGAAACCGCTCGGAAACCTCCAGGCTCTCGACCACGCGCCCGGTCATCGCCGGCAGATACGGCCGCGGATCGTAGCCGCGGCGCCGGCGAAACTCCTCGCGGAACGCCGCCGTCCAGTTCTGCGCGCCCATTTCCCAACTGTCCAGGTGCAGCGCGGTCCAGCCCGCGTCGCGGCGCCGGCGCGGCCCCGTGTCGCGCCACAACGCGCCGACGAAGGACGCGAAGTGCGCCTCCAGGGCGGCCCGGTCGAACTTGTCGCACTCCAGGCCGAGGCCCGGCGCGGGGGCGGGCCGGGTGTTGGCGCCGGTGCTGGTGCGGCCGAAGCGCAGGATCGTCCACCGGCCCGGCGGCACGGTCCACGCCAGGCGGCCGTCGGCCTCGAGGAGCCCGGTCAGATCCAGGATGGCGTGGCGCGGTATGGCGGCGCCCTCCGGCAGCGGCGGATACTCGGCGCGGACCGGCAGGTGGGGCTTGACGCCGGGCTTCGACGAATACGGGTCGCGCACGTAGAGCGCCTTTTCGTCAAGGTCCGCGATGCGCTCCCCGCCCGTCGGCGTGGGAAAGGCCAGCACGGCCTCGTCGCGATAAAATCCGGTCTGCGCCCGGAGCAATTCCGGCGGCAGTCCGGCGGTGCCGAAATACGGCGGGCGGGGCGCCGGCCGCGGCAGCCGGGCCGCGAAACGGGTCGGGCCGACGACCTCGACCTCGCTGGCCACCAGGTGCTGCATGGATTGCTCGGGCCGGACCCACGGTCCGCCGCTGCCGGTCCAGCCGGGTCCGGCGTTGAGCGTCAGTTGCAGACCCACTCGCCCGGCCTCCGCGACCGCGTGGCGGAACAGTTGCCGCCACTCCGGGCTCATGAACCGCACCGGCCCGGCGGGGATGCCGACGTCCACCTCCATGAGAAGGACGCCGCCCAACCCGGCGCGCTGCATGGCCTCCAGGTCGGCGGTGATGCCCTCGGCGGAGAGGTTGCCGTTGATCCAGAACCAATAGACCCAGGGGCGGGCCTCGGGGGGAGGCTGGCGGAAGTCGCGCGCCAGATTCGCGGCGGTGACCGGGCCAGTGCCAAGCCACCCCAGCAGGGCGAGACCGCCCAGCGCGAGGCGCAAAACGGGCCACTTCATGGGGGACTCTCCGGACGGCGTGACGGAACACCGCCCGCCGGCACCGCCCGCGGGACGTTGGCAAGTCGTGCGCCGGAGCGCAAAGCAAACCGCACCCCGGATTGGCGGGCCCGCATCCCCTGCGGCTCCGCCGGGCCGACCAGCGCCGGAAGTTCCCCGCTCGGGCGGAACGCGGCAGGGGGACCGGGAGGCGCGGTCAAACCCGGACGGGGTGGGCCTGCTCCGGTCGGCCGTCCCGCGCGGGCGGCCCGTACCGGGCGCGACCACCGGGGCCCGGTTCCGGTTCAGGGCGACCCGGCGTGCGCCAGGCCGCCCGCCTCGCCGCGGCGATACTGGAAGGGTACGCTGTGGACCACGCCCAGCACCAGCGCGCTGAAGCGGTACCGGCCGCGCCGGGTGGCCTCGACGATCGCGTCCACCGCGCACTGGTCGTAGTATTCGAGGCCGCGGCCCAGGGCGTAGGTGAGCAGTTTGGAGGCGAGCGCGCGCAGGAAATCTTCCCGTCGGGCGGTCAGCAGGAGCCGTTTCAACTCCGCCGGCCCCTGGAAGGTCTCGCCGCTGGCCAGTTGCCCGGCCGGGTCAATCGGGAATCCGCCGTCCTGCTCGCGCCAGCGGCCCACACCGTCGAAGTTCTCGAACGCCAGCCCGATCGGGTCCATCAACGCGTGGCAGGAGGCGCACATCGGGTCGGCCCGGTGTTGTTCGAGCCGCTGACGCAGCGAGCCGGTGAGCCGGGCCTCGGGATTGTCCGCGAGCTCGGGCACGTTGGGCGGGGGCGGGGGCGGGGGCTGGTTGAGCAGGTTGTCCAGCACCCACTTGCCGCGTTTGACCGGCGAGGTGCGGGTCGGGTTCGAGGTGATGGTCAGGAAACTGCCCATCGTGAGCACCCCCCCGCGCGGGGTACCCCGCAGGCTCACCCGGCGGAACTCCTCGCCTTCGACGCCCGGAAGGCCGTAGTGCCGCGCCAGCGGGCCGTTCACAAAGGTCCAGTCCGCGTCCAGGAACTCGAGCACGCTGCGGTCCTCGCGCAGGAGGTGTTCGACAAACAACTCAACCTCCCGCCGCATGGCCGCGCGCAGCGTGTCATCGAACCCCGGGTACGTGGCCGGGTCGGGCGCCACCACCTCGAGGGTGCGGAACTGGAGCCACTGGCCGGCGAAGTTGTCCACCAGCGCCCGCGCCCGCGGGTCGCGGAGCATCCGCCGCACCTGGGCGTTGAGCTGGCGGCGCAACCGGCCCGCCGCCGCCAGCCGGAACAACTCCTCGTCCGGCATCGTGCTCCAGAGGAAGTACGAGAGCCGCGAGGCCAGGGCGAACTCGTTGACCAGGTGCACCGCACGCGGGTTGTCCGGTTCCGGCTGCAGCTCGCCACGGAACAGGAAGTGCGGCGAGACCAGCACCGCCGTCAGCGCCAGCTTCACGCCCGCCTCGAAGTTCTCGCCGTCGCGTCGGGCCAGATCGTACAGGCCCAGGAGGCCGTTGACCTCCTCCGCCGTGACCGGCCGCCGGTAGGCGCGGCGCGCGAACTCGCCCACGATTTGCCGCGCGCACGCGCGTTCCGCCTCCGGGGTGGGCGCCTCCGGCGTCACAAAGAAAATCCGCCGGTGACTCTCCGGCAACGGCGCCGGCGCGGCGTCGGGCCGCGGCCCGGCCACCTCGAGGGCCAGCAGGTGAAAATTCCGGTCCCGCTGCGCCGGGTCGGGTGCGTCCGGCTGGTAGTAGTCGTTGAGAAAGGCCACGGCCAGGCGTTGCCGGCCGGCGGCCAGGGCGAGGTTGGTGGTGATCACCTGCGGGGCGGCGGGGGTGGCGGTCACGGTGAACCGGCCCGCCGGCTGGCCGTTCAGGCGCAGTTCGATCTGCACCGGCTCCGGCCCGGCCTGGTCGCCGCAGACCTGCAGGCGCACGGTGTATTCGCCCGCCGCTTTGGCCTCGTGCGCCACCTGGATTTCCCCCGCGCTGGCCAGCGTGCGGCCGCCGGAGTCATTGGGCGCGCCGCCGCGAAGCTGCTCGCCGGTGTAGCGCCGCACCGGCGGGGCGGGCGGTCCGGTCACGAGGGCCCGGTCCAGGATGCGCCGGGCGGCGGCGAGGTATTTCTCCAGGAGCATCGGCGGCAGCGAGAGCACGTCGCCGATGTTGTCGAAGCCGTAGCCCACGTCGTCCTGGGGAAAGGTGGTGTCGGCCTCGAAGTCCACGCCCACCAGGTCGCGGATGGTGTTGCGGTATTCGGTGCGGTTGAGGCGCCGGAGCGTGACGCGGCCGGGGTCGGGGCGGCGGCAATCCAGGGGGTAAAGCTCCTGCCGCAACCAGCCGGTGAGCCGGGCGCGCTCGGCCGGGGTGGGTTGGGGTTTGTGCGGCGGCGGCATCAGGTTGTTTTCGAGGTTCTGCAACACCGCCTCGAAGGTGGCGCGGTGCGTGGTCAGGCTGGCCCCAGTGGGGTAGCCGCGCAGGTCCAGGCCGCCGCGTTTGCGTTCGCCGTGGCAGTCCAGGCAGTACTGCTCGAAGAACGGGCGCAGGTGGGTTTCAAAGCGCACCGGCGCGCCCCGGGCGTCCTTGACGCTCGAGGTGGCGGTGGGACGTGACGCGGGCGCGACCACCCAGCCCGCAAAGGCGGCGGCCAGCAGCCCGGCCAGCAGCCAGGGACCTTTTTCCAGCAAACGCTCGGTGAACATGCGCGGTCGTGCGCGCCGAAGATAGCGGTCGGGCGGGCGGCTGCAAACCTGCCGTCAACCCCGGGTGCCCGGTCGCCGCACCCAACGGGGCGCCCGATCCGCGATCGCGCCGCGGGGCCGCGGCCCGTTCCCTCCTGCCGGAGGCGGGGTCGCTCCGGGTCAGTGCCGGTGCACCAGGTCCGCCAGGGTCCGGCGCGGGGTGGGAGGCGGGTTTTCCGCGGCGTAGCCCACCGGCAGGAGCACCAGCGGCCGCTCCGCGGTCGGCAGGTCCGCCACGCGCCGCACGGCGGCTTCGTCAAAGGCGCCCACCCAGCACGTGGCCAGGCCGAGCGCGGTGGTGGCCAGTTGCGCGTAGGCCGCGGCCAGGGTGGCGTCCTGCACGCAGTACAATTCCGCCCCGCGCCGGCCGTACTTGGCCGCGCGCGCGGCGTGGGCGGTGAAGAGCAACACCACCGGCGCCTGCGCCAGAAACGCCTGGCCCAGCGCCGCCACGGCCAGGGCCTGCTGCCGCGGCCGGTCCGCGAACACGTGGATTTCGTACGCCTGGAGGTTGCCGGCCGAGGGGGCGCGGTTGGCCGCGCGCAGCACCGCTTCGAGCTTTTCCGGCTCGACCGGCCGGTCCTGGTAGGCCCGGATCGAGCGCCGGGCTTCGAGCACTTCCCACAACGTCATGGTCCAAAAGGCAGGGTTTCGCGCCGCCACCGTCGGCGCACCACGCGCCGGACGCAAGGCCGGCGGCAAAGCATTGGACGCCGCGGCCGGTTTGGCCAAGACTCGCCCGCATGGAACCCCGTCGCCGATTCGCCCCGCCCCGCCCGGCCCGGGCCTGGCTGCTCGCCGGGCTGCTGACCCTGGCCGGTGCCGGCCCGCGCGCCGCGGACCCCCCCGCCGCCGCGGCCGCCCGGGCCCCCCGGGCCGCGCCAACCGTGCCCCCCCCCGGGGGGGGGCCCGCGCGGCGGCCGGCCCCGGGGGTGGGGCGGGGGGCCGGCGGGGGGGGGGG
>JBBIJZ010000152.1:0-5842 GCA_037445715.1 Verrucomicrobiales bacterium
TGCTTGGCCGCACCAATGCCGCGGAAATGGCCGAGCGCTGTTACCGGTTTCTCAACGCCGACATCAAGGCCGCCGCCACCCGCCTGGAAAAGGGCCAGCTCATTCTGAGCCATGCCGTCTTCCGCGAGCCGGTCAAAATCCGGTTCCCCCGCGCGGCCTACCGGCAGCCTGCCTGACCCGCGCGCTGGCAAGGCGGCTCGTGGCGGGGCTGTCCCGCCAGCCCTCACCGGGCACCCCTGCGCATGATGCCGGACGTCCGGGCGGCGACGGAAGGCTCGCCAGCGCCGGCCGCCGGGCAGAAGGGTCGCGGAATACTCCTGGCCAGGCGGGAGGGTACCGCCATGAAACTGCAGTCCAGGTTCTGGCCGATGCCCTGATGAGGGGGCCATGGCCCTTCGCCTTTCAACCCCGGTACTGTTTGTCCCACCGGTGTTTGCGTCGCCTGGACCTAAACGCACCTCCGCCCCGCCCCACGGCCTCTGACTCTGGCGCTGTCACCTCGCGGTCCCGTGGCCACGACGTAGCCAGCCGTTGCGTGTCGCCGCGCGTTGAGCTCCACGCCCCGTCCCCGGCCTTGAGCGGTTTCAATCGGCCGCCGCACTGCCCTGACCGGCAGCGGCAGAGCCGCGAAGCATCGCACCAGGCTGGTGCCCGGGTGCAGGGTTCCCGGGGTAAAGGGCCGTTTCGGCCGCCCGGCAAAGTGGCCACCGAGAAGTGGATTGCCCCCAGGGGATGACGGTCCGCATTTTGACGCCGCACCTCAAAATGGCTGTTACCCAAGCCCGGGCAGACGAAAGGCCCGTTGGCGCATGGGTGTGTTCATGGCCCGGTAACGCCCCTTTTTGAGTCCACCGGAGTTGTCCCGCAGCCCCGCCTCCTCCGTCGGCAATAATCTTTTTGAGTCAAATCGTGAGGGCTGCAGACTTGCAAAACACCTTGACAACATGCCCAAATTCTCAACACTTCGACTTGTTCGTATGCTGACGCATATACGGTGATTTGGGAATACTCGGGAATCCGCGGGATGGGATCAGGGATTTTGCATCGGGTGCTCACGGGTCGGCTGCAACTGTTGTTCCTCGCGGTCGGCTCCTCGTTAAGTCTCAACGGCCAGGTGATTTGGGATGATTCCCCGGCGCTCAAGGTCGTCCGTTTCCGGGAAGATCCCGGCCCCACGTCGGACTTCCGCTTGGCCGACCCGGTCAGGGAACGACCGACGAGGATCTTCAACCAGCCTGACGCGGGATGGGATACGAGAATGGGAGCCGCTCTGGCCGAGACTCTGCGCGTCATCCCCGCCGACCTTCCGGCTTCCGCTTCCACCTCGGGACGGGCCTCGTCTCGTGGGGAACCCTCCGTTGACCCCGTCGGCAGGCCGCCGAGCCGGTCCAACGGCCGGGCCGCAGCCCTGGTCTCCGTGGCACGGAGGCCAGTGGGCACCTCCGCTACGCCAAGCCCCACGGCGGCCGTTCCGGCCTACGCGCCGCTCGCCGCCGCGGTGCTGCCCGACTCGGAAGGCGGCTTGTCCCCTTCGATTTCGCCCGTCTCTTCCGGCGGGGTTTCGAGGCTGGCCGGATCGGGGCTGACTCCCGTGACGCTCAGTGGTCCCCCCGTGGCTGTGGCCCATTATCCCTTCACCGGGAACAGCCTGGCCTCAACGGACACCGACCCGTTCAGCACGGCTTCGAGCCTCAGCCTCGTGGGGCTGTCTCCCTACGGTTTCGACACCGGCGGCAATCCCGGGCCTTCGCTGCGGATTGGGGCCAACCCCATACCCAACAGCTTTTCCCCCAGCAGCTACCTCAGCTTCACGATCACGCCCAATCCAGGTCATGCCCTGAACCTGAACAGCCTCAGCCTGGATGCAGCCATCGTAAACCCCGCCGGCAGCTACACGGGGTTCTTTGAGGTTCGGTCCTCGGTGGATGGTTTTACGGCTGCGGTGTTAAGTGGCACGATTACGTCCATTAGTCCCACGTTCACCAGCTATAGCACGACCTTGGGGCCGAGCTTCGTGAACCTCCCCTCGACCGAGTTTCGTATCTACTTGTGGGACAGCAACGAAGGCAAAAAAAGGGCCGTCCTGGTGGACAACATCCACGTCATGGGCAACAGCGTGGTCATCCCCGAACCGCCTTCTTGGCTGGCGGCGGCAGCGCTGGGCGGGGTGGCCCTGGCGATGGAAGCCTGGCGACGGCACACTCCAGCCGATGCAGCTTCGCCCGGAACCGGCACGCCGCCGCAACGGACTTGAGCCGCCGGACCTGGCCCCCTAGAACGGGCGCGTGAAACCAACGCCTCCGGCGCGCCCGGCCGTCGCGCCCGCGGTTCCGACCCCCACTCCGGGCCTGCGCCGTTTCCTCCTGGCGACCGCCACGCTGACCGGGGCGGCGGTCATGGTGATTGAAATCCTGGGCGCCAAACTCCTGGCCCCGTACTTCGGCACCTCCCACTTTGTCTGGACCGCGCAAATCGGCGTGACCCTGCTGGCGCTGGCCGCCGGGTATGCCCTGGGGGGCTGGCTGGCGGACCGCTCGCCCGACCCGGCCTGGATTTATGGCGGGCTGGTCCTCGCGGCGGCCTGGCTGGGCGGGGTGGTGCTGTGGATCGAACCCGTCGCCTACGCCTGCCTGCGGTTCGACCTGGCGGCCGGCTCGCTGGCCGGGTCGGCCCTGCTGTTTTTCGTGCCCCTGGCCCTGCTGGCGATGGTCAGTCCCTTCTTCGCCCGCGTCCTGACGCTGTCCCTGGATCGGGTGGGGCGCAACGTGGGCCGGCTGATCGCGTTGGGGACACTGGGCAGCGTGGCCGGCACGGCGTTGATCAGCTACGTGATCATCCCGCGCGTGGCCAACTCGGTCAGCCTGTTCGCCACCGCGGCGGTGCTGGTCGTCACGGCGGCGGTTTACTTCGCCCTGTGGCGGCGGCCGGGGCTGGCGCCGGCGGCGGTCGTGGGCGGGGCGGCGTTGCTGGGCGGCCTGATGGGAACGGCCCGCGCCCCGTTCAGCGACCTGCCCGGCTGGCGGGAGTTGTACCGCGGCAACTCGAACTTCGGCCTGCTGCAGGTCATCGAAAGCGAGGGCGGCACGCGCCGCTACTTCCTGAACGACCTGCTGACCCAGAACAGTTACGACACCGCCGAGCGGCAGAGCGTGTCGCTCTTCACCCACATGCTCCACGGCCTGGGCCGGGCCTATGCGGCGCAGGTCGAGGACGTCCTGTGCATCGGCATGGGCGTGGGCATCGTGCCGATGCAGTTCGCCCGGGAAGGCGCGCGGGTGGACGTGGTCGAGATCAACCCCGCGGTGGTGCCCCTGGCCGAGCGGTTCTTCGACTTCGAGCCCGCCCGGGTGCGGCTGACGGTGGGCGACGGCCGCTACTTCGTGGCCCGCACCACCAACCGCTACGACCTGATCGTGCTGGATGCCTTCCTGGGCGACTCCTCGCCCTCGCACCTGATGACCCGCGAGGCGTTCGCGGCCATGCATCGCTGTCTCAAGCCCGGCGGGGTGCTGGTCATGAACACCATCTCGGACCTCGGCCCGGGGCGGGATTTCCTGGTGGCCTCGCTGGCGCGCACCCTGGGCGCGGTGTTCCGCGAAGTGCGCGTCCACGCCGCCGGCAACGGCAACATCTTCCTGGTGGCGTCGGACCAGCAGCCGCTGACGCCGCGGCGGGCCCCGAACTTTGCCCGGATGCCCGCCGCCGTGCGGTATCAGGCTGAAGAGACCTTTCGCGGGGTGCGGCAGGTGGACCTGGCGCATGGCCGGCTGCTCACGGACGATTTCAACCCGGTCGAGTTCCATGACGCCGTCAACCGCGTGCAACTGCGCCGCACCCTGGCGCTGGCTTACCAACCGCGGTGAATCCCCGGCGTCCGGGCCGCCCACCGTCCAACCGCCTGCTGCCGCATGAACGAACTTGCCCGGCGCTGGTTCTGGATCGGGTGCGGCCTGGAAACCGCGCTGGGTCTGTTGGCCCTGCCGCTGGGCCACGGGTTGGGGGTGGACTGGGCGGCACAGACGCGCTGGAACCCCGCCCGCGACTTCGTCGTGGGCCTGGCGGTTTGCCTGCCGCTGCTGGCCCTGCCGTGGGCGGTCTGGCACGCGCCGGGGCGCGTCTTCCGGGAAGTGCGCGCGGTGGTGGAAACTCACCTGCGCCCGGTGTTGGGCCGATGGTCCGTCGGGCAAATGCTGGTGATCGCGCTGCTGGCGGGGGTGGCGGAGGAAGCCCTGTTTCGCGGCGCGCTCCAGGGCGGGTTGACCGCGCGGTTCGGGCCGGCGGTCGCGTTGGGGGTGGCGTCGGTACTGTTCGGCCTCTGCCATGCCCTGAACCGCGCCTACGCCCTGCTGGCCGCGGGCATGGGGTTGGTGCTCGGGCTGGAGTTTCAGTTCACCGGCACGGTGTGGGCCCCGGCGCTCACGCACGCCGCTTACGACTTCTTCGCGCTGTGGTACCTGACCCGCCTCCTCCGGCGGGCGGAGACCTGAGCCGGGGAGGGGTCCAAAAAGAAACGGCCCGATGGATCGTGGGCCGGAGTTCGGGCCTTTGGATATCCCAGGACGAAAGAACGTTGCCGACCGACGACTGCAAATTGACCCGGTGACCGCCGGCGCAGCCGCCGAAGACGGAACACAAAGAGGCCACTTTCCAGCCCAAGGGTCTTCAGACTTCGGACTTCTGACTCCCGACTTCTGGTTCTTGACTCCTCCGCCCACAGGCCGCCCTTGCCTCTCCCGGCCGGAACCTGTTCCCTAGGGCACCGCACGCCATGAACTCAGCCAAACGTTGGCGCGTGGTCGGCCTGAACTTCGACCACTTCCACATGGGCGACCTGCTCCGGAGGGTCTTCGAGCATCCGCGGGCGGAGATCGCCGGCATTTGCGACGCCCAACCCGCGCGCATGCAGGAGGCCATCCGCAACTTCCGCCTGCCGCCGGAGAAGGTCTTCACCGATCCCCGCGCCTGCCTCGAGGCCACGCGGCCCGACCTGGTGATCCTCTGTCCCGCCGCCGCCGAACATGCCCCGTGGACCGAGCTGGTGGCCGAGTACCGCCGCCCGGTGCTCATCGAAAAACCCTTCGCCGCCTCCCTGGCCGAGGCCGACCGCATGATCGCCGCCATGGCGCGGGCCGGGCAGCCCCTGGCCATCAACTGGCCGCTGCGCTGGGTCCCCGCCCACGCCACCACCAAGCGCCTGCTCGACGAAGGGCTCATCGGCGAGGTGATCGAGGTCCACTACTACGACGGCAACCGCGGGCCGCTCTACCACGGCGCGGACAAGATCGAACGCGAGCCGAGCGTCGAGGAAAAGGCGGCCAGTTGGTTCTACTCGCGGGCGCGCGGCGGCGGTTCGCTCCTGGACTACCTGGGCTACGGCACCACGCTGGGCACCTGGTTTCTCCGCGGCGCAAAACCGCTCGAGGTGATGTGCTTGGTGGACGAGACCCCCGGCCTGGAGGTGGACCAGCACAGCATCACCGTGGCCCGCTACGCGCGCGGGCTGTCGAAGTTCGAGACCCGCTGGGGCACGTTCACCGATCCCTGGACCCACCAACCGCAGCCGCGCTGCGGGTTCATCCTGGTGGGCACCGAGGGCACGATCAGCAGTTGGGACTACGCCCCCGCGCTCCGCGTACAAACCCGCGCGCACCCCGAGGGCTACGACCTGCCGGTGGACGTGCTCCTGGCGCCGCACCGCAATCCGGTCGAGTACTTCCTGGACTGCCTGGAAACCGGCCGGCCGGTCGAAGGGCCGCTCAGCCCGGCCATCTCCCGCATCGGCCAGCAAATCGTGGACACCGCCCTGGCCAGCGCCCGCGCCAAACGCGCCCTGCCCCTGCTC
>JBBIJZ010000153.1:0-5654 GCA_037445715.1 Verrucomicrobiales bacterium
TCCACAGGGCCACCCGGCCTTTGCCGCCCCACCAGGCGGTGGTGCGACCTTGAGCCTCCGAGCCCGCCCTCACGGCGCCGACACGGCGGCGCCCTACCGCCGGAGGTTGCCGGCGCAGCGCCCGACCGGCACGCGCTTCACCGACCGATTTCCGGCGCAAAGCCACCACCTCCCGGCGTTATTTCAATCGCCCGCGTCCCAATCGCGGCCAGGAACGCCCTCCAATCCTCATGGCTCCGGCCCTGTGGTCGGGGCGCTCCCAACCGGACTTCTCCTCCACTTTCCCCCCGCCACCCCCCACGCCTTGTCCCTTCCCCACCAACGAGGTCACGACGTTTCCGGATTTCCCCAAAGGTCACGCGCGCGGGCTTGTTAGGGCCACGCGCCCGCCCTACCATCCTTGCCAGATGGGTTTTGCGCGAACCAGGCACCTTGCGGGAACGAGCCGGTGGTGCGGCACGGTCCGGCGCCCGCCTCCCGGGCGGTGGGCCTTTACGTTGATCGAACTTCTGGTCGTCATCGCCATCATCGCCCTCCTGGCCGGGATGCTCCTGCCCGCGCTTTCCCGGGCCAAGGGCCGGGCCAAGACCGTCCAATGCCTCTCGAACCTGCGCCAGTGGGGGCTGGGCCTGCACGTGTACGCCAACGACAATTTCGACCTCATTCCCCGCGACGGCACCGACGACGGCGGCCGCTACGGCGTGGACACCGGCGCCACCACCGGTCCCGGCAGTCCGAACGACCCCTACGCCTGGTTCAACACGCTGCCGCCCGGCATGGGCGAGAAACGCTTCGCCGACTACTGGAACGCCGCCACCGGCCGCTACCGCCAGGAACTGCCCTTCCCCGGCGGCGTGGGCAAGTTCTGGCATTGCCCCGTCGCCAAGGCCGCCGCCGGCGACAATTTCCTGCGCGGCGGTTCCTTCGGCTTCTGGAGCTACGTGATGAACCTCGACCTCAAGCGCACCGGGCCGGATATCTCCGATCGCCTGCCCTACCCGCAAATGCCCCGCCTGAGCAGCCTGCCCCGGCCGACGGCCGTGGTGCTCCTGGTGGACGCGGTCTTCAGCCCCACCCTCGAGCGCTACACCGCCGGCGGCACCGACCCGGACCGCAACGGCATCTTCCCCGCCGCGCGTAGCGAACGTTTTACCAAGCGCCACAACGACCAGGGCGGCAATCTGGTCTTTGTGGACGGCCACGCCGCCTTCTTCCGCCGCGCCTACATCACCAACGGCACCGGCGCCGCCCTCGAAAAATTCAACCCCGACGTCATCTGGAACCCCAACCGCGAACCGTTATGAATGCCCCGTCTCCCCGCCTCCAACGCTGCGCGCGTCTCCTCGCCGCCGCCCTGCCCGCCGTCCTGGCGGCCTTGCCGTTGCAGGCCGCGATTGTGCTGGACGAGCCCTTTGCTTACCCCGACGGCGCTCTGACCGAGGTGTCCGCCGGGCGCTGGGCCAACCACAGCGGCACCGCCGGCCAGGTGAACGTGGCCGCCGGCGTGGTCCAGCTCATCCAAAGCGAAAGCGAGGACGTGAACGCGGCCCTGGGCGGCGGCCCTTACGCCCCCGACAGCGGGGGGATGTTGTACGTCCGGTTCACCGTCCGCTTCACCGCGCTGCCGGGCGGCGCGGGAACGTACTTCGCCCATTTCAAGGACAGCAGCACCGGCTTCCGCGCGCGGGTGTTTGCCAGCCCCACCGGCGCCGCCGAGGGCCGGTTCCGGCTGGGCATTGCCGAGGCCGGCAACACTCCCACCCTGCTCGAGCGCGACCTGGCGCTGGACACGCCCTACACGGTGATCATCCGCTACGACGTGGCCACCGCCGCCAGCACCTTGTGGGTGGACGCCTCGGCGGAAACCGATCCCGCGGTCAGCGCCACCGATGACGGCGCGCCGCTCTCCGTGGTCGCCTTCGCCCTGCGGCAGTCGCTCAGCTCGGGCAACGGGATGGGCACGCTGGTGCTGGACGACCTGCGCGTGGCCACCAGTTTCGCCGAGCTGTTCGAGAGCGCCCCGGATGAGCCGCCCCAGATTCTCACCCAGCCCCAGCCGCAGACCGTGGCCGAGGGCGGCCGCGCCACCTTCAACGTGGTGGCGGCCGGCAGCCCGCCGCTGCACTTCCAGTGGCAGCGCAACCAGGCCGACCTGCCCGGCGCTGCCAGCGCCCAACTGGTCCTGGACCCCGTCACGACCGCCGACGCCGGCGCGTACCGCGTGGTCGTGAGCAACGCCTTCGGCGTGGCCATCAGCGAGGAGGCCCAGTTGACCGTCACGCCCTCGGGCCCGGGCGGCGTCGTCACCAACATTGCCCACCTCCGCTCCCTGGTGGACCCGGTGAACTTCACCCCCACGGACACCACCACGCTCTTCACGGTCGAGGGCGTGGTCACCACCTGGACCAATCTGACCACCGCCGCCCACGGCCTGTTCTACCTGCAGGACGCCACCGGCGGCATTGCCGTCTTCCACAACGGCGCCGCCGGCGTGGTGCCGCCCGCCGGGGCCCGCGTGCGCGTGACCGCGCCGCTGACACACTTCAACGGCCTGCTCGAGCTGGCCCCGGCCGCGGCCAACCCCGACCACGCCGTGGTCATCCTGGAAACCAATCAACCCCTGCCCGCGCCACGCCTGACCAGCCCCACCGAACTGGCCGGCCTGAGCGCCGCGGACCTCGAAGCCAACTGGGAGGGCCGGCTCATCACCTTCACCAACGTGACCGCCCCGCCGGAGCTGGAAGTCTTCGCCGCCGGCAGCAACGTGACCATCAGCGACGACTTCGGCTACCCCTTCACCCTGCGCATTGACGCGCGCACCGACATCGGCGGCCAGGCCGTGCCGAAAATCCCCTTTGCCATCATCGGCGTGCTCTCCCAGTTCGATACCAGCGACCCGCGGGATTCCGGCTACCAAATCCTGCCCTCCCGCTACGCGGACCTCCTCACGCCGCTCAAGCCGCCCACGGTGCGCTTCACCAACGTGCTGGAAAACCTGCTCCGCCCCGGCGGCCCGCCCACCAACACCTACACCGAACTGGGCCTGCGCGCGGGCGAGCGACTGATCCTCCGGGTCACGGTCACCGACCCCTTCGGCGGCAACGTCACCGTGCAGCCCGACCCCGCCAACCTGCCGGCGGGCGGCGCCTGGGATTTCCCCACCCTCACCGGCCCCGAGGTCCAGGGCACGTTCAGCGTCACGGCCGACCCCGCCGACCGCGGCCGGCTCTTCGAGCTCAAGCTCGACGCCAGCAACGCCTCGGCCACCCACACCGCGGTCTGGAAGCTCTACATCCCCACCGCCGCCGAGGAGCGCGTGGCCATCGCCGAATACCTGGCCAACCCCACCGGCAACGCTGCCGCTGCCCATTACAACCCGCTGCGCCGCGACCCGCCCACCGACAACCCCGGCCAGCACGACGAGTACCTCGAACTGGTCAACCTCAGCGACACCGACCTGGACCTGCTCGGCTGGTCCATCGCCGACGCCGTGCAGGTGCGGCACCGGTTCTACGAGTCGTTTGTGCTCGGCGCGAAAAACGCCGCCATCGTCTATGGCGGCCCGCTCAACGGCCTGGTGCCGGGGCTGGACGTGCCGTTCATCCCGGCCAGCGAAAGCAGCGCCGGCCTGGCCCTGAACAATGACGGCGACACCATCCTGATCCGCAACCAGCTCGGCGGCGTGATCGAGCGGGTGGTGTACCCCGCCGCCGGGGTCAGCAGCGGCGGCTCGATGACCCGTTACCCCACGCTCGACCACGGTTTCGTCGCCCAGACCTCGGTCGCCACGCTCGCGGTCACGCCGGGCCGGCAGTACGACGGCAAGTTGTGGAGCGAACCGCCCACCCTGCCGCCCACCGAGGTGGGCGCGATCGCCGCGGCGCTCACCGCCAACGGCGCCGTGCGCCTGACCTGGACCGCGCGGGCCGGCCAGACCTACACCGTGCTGGCCGCGCCGGCCGTGACCGGCCCGTGGTCTCCCCTGGCCGGCGGGCTGACCACCGGCGAGTACACCGACACGCCGCCCGCCGGCACCGCCACGCGTTTCTACCGCGTAAGCGCCCCGTGATCGGCCGGCGTCCCGAGGGCGCATCCCGGTTGGTTGCCTTGGTGGTAGCGCAGGCTTCCAGCCTGCCGTGTCGCCGACTTCCCAGTCGGCAGAGCGTCGGACCGGCAGAGTGCCCTGCGGGGTGGGAAACCCGCGTCCCGTAAGACCGGGAGGTCTGCGCTCCGGCCAACCCGGCAAAGGCCTGAAGTTGAGCGCCCCACCCCGAGGCCCGGGGAACGTTGCACCGGCGCGATGCCTCGGGCAGCATCCGGCCGCCGCCCGCGCGGCGGCCCCGATGTGGACCGACCTTCAACGCGAGGGGATTGCCATCGCGATCTTCGCGCTGACCTACCTGCTGATCAGCGGCCGCCGGCTGAAAATCCTGCCCTTGAACCGCCCGGCGGCGGCGCTGCTGGGGACGGTGTTGATGGTGGTCACCGGCGTGCTCACGCCCGAGCAGGCCTACCGGGCGGTGGATTACGACACATTGGTGCTGCTGCTGGGCATGATGCTCATCGCCGCCTACCTGCACCTGGGCGGGTTCTTCGACTGGGCGGCGTACCAGACCCTGCGCGCGGCCGGCACCCCGCAGCGGCTCCTGCTGTACCTGATCCTGACCTCGGGCGGGCTGTCGGCCCTGCTGGTCAACGACACCGTGTGCCTGATGCTCAGTCCGCTGGTGGTGCGGGTGATCGCGCGCAGCGGGCTGCCGTTGTTGCCGTACCTGCTGGCCCTGGCCATGAGCGCCAACCTGGGCAGCGTCTGCACCCTGGTGGGCAACCCCCAGAACATGATCATCGGCCAGTTGTCCGGCCTGCCGTTTGGCCGCTTCACGCTCGAGCTGCTGCCGGCGGCCGCGGCCGGGCTGGCCCTCGAATTCGTCATCCTGCGCCTCGGGTTTCGCCGGGTGCTGGCCGCGGCCCGGATTCGGGCGGACCCCGGCGAGGCGACGCCCCTGGACCGCCGCCTGGTGCGGCTGGCCTTGCTCACCCTGGCCGGTGTGTTCGCCGGGTTCATGGCCGGTTGGAATCTGGCCTGGACAGCCCTGGCCGGCGGCGCGGTGGTGATGGTCCTGGCCCGGCGCGACACGCACGAGGTGCTCAAGCAGGTGGACTGGCATCTGCTGGTGCTCTTTGCCGCGCTGTTCGTGGTGGTCGAGGGCCTGAACCTCACCGGCCTGCCCGGGCAAATCTACGAGCGGTTGCGCGGGCTCTTCGGCGCCACGGCCACCGCGCAGGCGTGGAACCTGACCTGGTTTGCCGCGGCCGGCTCGAACATCTTCTCGAACGTGCCCTTCGTGCTCGTGGCCGGGCAGTGGCTGCCGCACTTCGCCGATCCGCCCCTGATGTGGAAGGTCATGGCCCTGGCCACGACCTTCGCGGGCAATCTGACCCTGCTGGGCTCGGTGGCGAACCTCATCGTGGTCGAGTCCGCCCGCGGCCATCTCGAGGTGGGGTTCTGGGACTACGCCCGGTTCGGCATCCCGGTGACATTGCTCACCCTGGTGGTCGGCACGGCGTTGTTGTTGGCGGTGGCCGGGTGACGCCGACAGACCTCCCCCGCGCCCCGTGGGCGGTGAACTGCCGGGCCTGCGGCAGCCGGCGCC
>JBBIJZ010000154.1:0-5487 GCA_037445715.1 Verrucomicrobiales bacterium
GGTGATGACGCTGGAGGACGCGCGGCTGGCGTTGGGCGGGACGTTCGGCGTCGGCGCGTTGGGCTCGTTGCAGCGGGCCGGGGGAACGCTGGTGTTGTTCGGCCTCGTGGAGAACGGCGGCACGACCCTGGATCTGGGCGTCGCTCCGGGGCCGTGGCGGATCGAGGATGGGCGGATCAACGGCGGGGCGGTGGTGGCGCCGGCGGGGACCTCGTTGGTGGTCGGGAGCGGTCGCACGGCGACGCTGGACGGGGTGAGGTTGGACAGCGAGGTGACGGTGGAGTCGGGGGGCCGGCTGATCGCGCTCAACGGCCTGACGCTCAACGGCACGCTGAGCCTCAATGAACAGTCCGGGGCCTACACCGCCCTGGAGTTTTCCGGGACGCAGACGCTGGCCGGCCAAGGGCAGGTCGTTTTCACCGGCCTCAACCCGTCCGGCACGGTGCAGCCCACCAGCGGCACGTTGACCATCGGATCGGGCGTCACCCTTCGCGGCGGCAGCGGCACCATCGGCAATCCCGACCTGCCGTTGATCAACGAGGGCACCATCATCGCCGACGTGGCCGGCCGGTCGCTGACCATCCGCGCCAACCCTTTCGAGAACCACGGTTCGGTCACCGAGGCCAACGGAGGGCGGGTGGTGCTTCCTCCATAACCTCCGGCCCGTGCCCGCCGCGCAAACGGCCGCCGGCAACAGGTGCCGGGATCCGCAACGGGGTTTCTCCCGTCGCTCCGGGCTGCCCCCGCAGGACCTCGGCTGGCGAGGGGTTAATCCTCCGGCTCGAGCGAGGGGCGGAGCTTGTACTTCTTTTTGAGTTCGAGGCAGGCCTTGAGCGGCTTCATGCCCGCGGTGCAGGTGGGGTCGGAGAGCGAGGCAGCGGCGGCGCACACGCCGGCCTCGAGGCATTGCGGCAGTTCCCAGCCCTCGTGCAGGCCGAGCAGCACGCCGGCGCAGAAGGCGTCGCCCGCGCCGGCGGTGCCGGCGATGTACTTGGACGGCAGGTTGAGGGAGGACTGCCAGAGGTCGTTGCCCTTGCGGGTGCGGGCAAAGGCGCCTTCCGGGAAGTGAATGATCACCAGTTCGCGCACGCCCATCTGGAGCAGCGCGCCGGCGGCGTGGCGCAAGGAGACGGTGTTGAGGGAACCGTCCGGCTGGCGGATGCGGAACCCGGTGGTCTTGCCGGCCTCGATTTCGTTGAGGATGCAATAATCCACGTGCTTGAGCGCCGGGGTGACGATCTGGGTGAACCGGTCGCTGTCCTCGCTCACCACGTCCACGCTGGTGCGCAGGCCGGCGGCCTGGGCGGCGGCCAGCAACGCGGCGGCGCCGGTGCCGTGGACCTTGTCCGGCTTGTCCAGCGCATCCAACAGCAGGAGGTAGCCCAGGTGGAAGATGCGGGCCTTGATGCGGGTGAAGTCCAGGTCGGCCCCCTTCCACAGGGCGTTGGCGCCGCGCATGTGGAAGAAGGTGCGGCGACCGTCGGCAATTTCGGTCATGACGTCCGTGTACGAGGTGGGCGCCTCGGGCGTGGTTTTGAGGTGCCTGGTGTCAATGTGCCGGCGTTTGCAGTCTTCCAGGATGCGCTCGCCCAGGACATCACGGCCCACCAGGCCGGCGGCCAGGAGGGGGAAGGGCGCCCCGAGCACGGCCAGGTCCACGAGCACGTTGTACGGGGCGCCGCCGGTGCCCTCGCGCTGGCTGCGGATGTTGGCGAGCTGCTCCCGCTGCGGGTACACGTCAATGAGTTTGACCTGGTCAATGATCCAGTTGCCGCCGGCGAGGAGTCCTTTGCGTTTGGTGTCGGTTTTTGCGTTCATGCCTCAAAGGGAAAAACATATACCGAGCTCAGCGCCCAGTCTCCGGTACGGAGCGAGAGTAACGCCCTGTTCGGGCATTGTCAGCACGAAAAACGGGCCGCGTGCCCGGCGATTTGACTCAAAAAGATTGTTACCGAAGCGGGGGAGCGGGGCTGGTGGACAGCCCCGGTTGACTCAAAAAGGGGTGTTACCGAGCCATGAATACCCGGAGGAGTCAAAACACCCGACAGGAAGTGCTGGCGCAGATGCGCCGGCGTTACGCCCGCGCGGGCCGCCCCTTCAAATCCCAACTGGTCAACGAACTGGTCGAACTCTTCGGCTACCATCGCAAGGCGGCGCTGCGCGCGCGGTGGCCCAGGCCGGCGGTCGAGCGGGCGCCGTTCGTGCGCGGGCGGCCCAAAGAGTATTCGCCCGACAAGCTGCTGCCCCCGCTCAAGGCCATCTGGCTGGCGGTCCTCCAGCCTTGTGGCGTGCGCCTCAAGGCGTGCCTGCCGGATTGGCTGCCGGCCTACGAAGCGGATCATCGCCGGCTGGATCCCGACGTGCGCCAGCGTTTGCTCTCGGCCAGTCGGGCCACGCTGGATCGGCTGCTCATCCCCGCGCGCATCGAGCATCGCCGCCGCGCAAGCCCCCGGCCGGGCAGCTTGTTGCGCAGCGAGATTCCCGTCCGCACCGAGTGGCCCGAGGCGGCGCCCGGTTACCTGGAGATGGACCCGGTGGCCTTGTGCGGCGGCAGCCTGGATGACCGGCACGGGTGGAGGTTCGACGCGGTGGACCTGCACACCACCTGGGGCGTGTGGCGCGGGCTGCCCAACCGCAGTCAGGCCAGTGTTTGCGGGCTGATGGACGACCTGCGCGCGCGGCTGCCCTTCGTGCTGCGCGGGTGGGACAGCGACCACGGCGGGGAGTTCATCAACCACCCACTGGTGCGCTGGTGTCGGGCGCAGACGCCGGCCATTCACTTCACCCGCGCGCGTGCCTACCCGAAGAACGACCCGGCGCACATCGAACAGAAGAACTTCACGAACGTGCGGCTGTGGTTTGGCTACGCGCGCTACGACCCTCCGGCGGTGTGGCCGCTCATCAACGCACTGTGCCGGGGCGCGCTGGAGCAGTTGCTCAACTATTTCCTGCCGACAATGAAGCTGGAGCGGATGGAGCGGGTGGGCAGCCGGACGGTGCGCCAGTATGGGCCGCCGCAGACGCCGCTGGCCCGCGTGCTGGCCTGCGGGGAGGTGACGGAGGCGACCCAAGCGCGGCTACGGAGGGAACGTGCGGCACTCAATCCCTTTGCGTTGCGGCGGGAGGTGGACCGGCAACTCAAGGCGATCGAGGTGGCACGGCGGTGGACGGAGCCTTGACGGGACGGGGAAAAAAGTCAGAAGAACGAACCCCCAGAAACGGGAGCGAGGGAGACCGACCGGGACCGTGCCGGCGGTGTCCTTCGTTCTCCCAATCTGAAGGGACATAGGGTAACACCTATTTTGAGGCAACGGGCCTTCCGCCCGCCCAAGCTTGGGTAACACCTATTTTTGAGTTACAACGCCCAGGTCTGGGCCGAAGCCCCCCCCTGCTGCCCTGTCTGCGGCCAGCGGCGGCCAGCGGCGGCCAGCGGCTCAACCCGCTAAGCCACGGCCAGCAGCGCACCTTTCGCGGCAGCGAGGCCGGGACCCACAGCACTGGGCTTGGATGTGGACCGGCACGGTGTGCCGGCTGGACCAGCGGGACTGCACGGCGGGGAGCCGGCCGGCGATCCGCCAGAGCAGGCTTTGTCGCCTTCCCGCAGGGACGGCCGAGAAGGCCGGGAGTCAGGGGACTGGCGGGGGGGACGGTCAGGCTGCCGGGGAGGGACTTGCGGCCGCCGGCGGCGGGTTTTCAGGCGGGGCTGGCCTGCCTCCGTCAGGGGAGGGCTGCCGGCGGCTCCGGAACCATTCCTTGTTTCCTTCTCACAAGTCGCACAGCCGTTCCGTGTCAGGGACTTACGACGTCGCCTTGGCTGGCCGCCCAACGCTCAGCATCAGCGGCGGCGCGCAGCGCCGTCCGCTGCATACCGTTGTTAGACAGCAGATTACAGGTTCTTGACATCGATTTGGTACCCGCGGGAGGACATCGTTTTCGCGAGATTCACCCCGGCCTCCTTGGCAATGTCGTCCTTGTACGGAATGTAGATCAGTCCCTGGATGTCTGACGGTCGCTCCATGTTCTCCTGCGTCTTGAGGAGAATCGCCACATTCTGTCGCCCCAGCTTGGCTAGAAGCATACCCAGTTCAAGGACGACGTTCTGTCGAGCACGGTACGCCTTCTCGTCCGGTCGGTTCGCTCGATAACCCTCGTCGTCTGGAGTAGCGAGCACGACACCGAAGTTGCTGTCGGCTATCGCCGCCTCAAGCTTCTCGATGACAGTCTGGCCCTCAGTTGGCAGTTGGTCGAGAATGAGCGGCTCGAGACCCCAGCGGCGCAACATTGCCTCAAGCTGATCGCGGCTAGTCTGGTCGTGTCCGTAGACAACGAAGACCTTTCGCTTTTTCCGCTTCGCCGAGGAACCTGCCGGGACTTTGGCGACGCCAAACGCTTTCCCCAAGGCGGCCTCTTTCCCCAAGACGGCCTCGACTAGCGCCCTCTCCTTCCTCGGCAAAAGCCAAAGTGGTTCCTTAGGTTTCAAGACGCGGACCATGTAGCGGAATGTAGGGCGTCGAATCAGTAGGCGCAATCTTTATCTTCGAGCGAGTGGCATTTAGCCAAGGGCAAATTGTTTTAAGGAGGCAAGTTGTTGAAGGGCAGGCCGTAAAATTCCGACTAGACACGGGATGGGATTTCTGCTCTCCTACGCTGGGATGACTACAACTGCTACCCAACCCACCAAACCCACCCCACCGACCCCAATTCCCAAGCCCTCCAAGCTCGCCACGCCCGCGCCCGCGACGCCGCCTGCGGGCGCATTGACGGTGCGCGTGCCCACGCCCGACCAGTGCGCCGCCTTCGATCAACTACTCGCCGCCCAACATTACCTCGGGGCGGGTCGCCCGCTCGGCGATTACTTGCGCCAAGTCGTCGAGCGCGACGGCCAGCCCGTCGCCCTGCTGGTTTGGGGACCGGCGGCTTATGCGCTCAAGGATCGGGACCGCTGGATTTCCTGGAGCGTCCCCCAGCGGCGCGAACGGCTCAAACTGGTCGTCCAAAACCGCCGCTTCCTCCTGCTCACCCCCAAGGGCGCCGCGCCCAACCTCGCCAGCCAGGCCCTGGCCGCCGCCCTGCGCGCCCTGCCCGGGCAGTGGCGCGAACACTTCGGCTACCGCCCGCTGCTGGCCGAGAGTTTCACCGATCCGGAGGCTTACGCGGGCACCGCCTACAAGGCCAGCAACTGGCAACCCGTCGGCTTCAGTGCCGGTTAGGCGCGCCACCGCGCCGACTTCTACGGGCCCCACGACCGGCCCAAGAAGCTGTGGCTCTACCCGCTCTGGCCCGACGCCCAGGCGCTCCTGCGCGCGCCGCAACTGCCGGCGGAGTTCCGCCCCGCGCTCACCACCCCGCCCTCAGGCACGTTGCCGGTGAAGGTCGAGCAAATGGACTCCCTGCGGGATGTGTTTCGTCGCGCCCCCGACCCGCGCGGTCGCAACACCCGCTACCGCCCCGGCCCGGTGCTCACGCTCATCGCCCTGGCCCTGCTGG
>JBBIJZ010000155.1:0-5482 GCA_037445715.1 Verrucomicrobiales bacterium
GGCGTCGGCACCGCGGCGCGGCGCGGCAGGGGCGGCGGCAACTCCATCCCGGGCGGCACCGGCGGCAGCAGCGCGTGCAGCCGCCGCCAGGCCTGGCGTTCCTCGTCGGACATGGCCTGCCAGCGGGCGGCGTTTTGGAGAAAACGCTCGCGTTGCTCCGGCGGCAGATTGGCCAGCCGCTGGAGCGCCGCCAGGCTGCGCGTGCGCTCGGCCGGGGGCAAAGCCTCCAGTGCCTGCAACAAGCGCGCGGCCTGCGCGCGGCGCGGCGCTTCGAGGCCGGCCAGCACCCGGGCCTTTTCCTTCTCGCTGAAGTCCAGAAAGGCCGCGAACCGCTCGGTGATGCGCGTGCGCTCGGACTCGGGCAGGGCCTCCCACTGTTCAAGGTCGTGTTGGAATTGCTCGCGCCGGGCCGGCGCCAGTTGGCGCGCGGCGGCGCGGGGCGTTTGGGTGGCGGCCGGTTCGTACAGCGGCAGGCCGCCGAAGACCGACCCGCCGGCCCACAGCTCGGCCTGTTGTTGCGGCGTCAACCGGTCCCACGCCGCCAACCGCTCGGCCACCAGTTCCCGGTACCGGGGTGGCACTTCCCGCAACAATTCCCCGCGCCGGGCCGCCGGCTCGCGCAACAGGGGCAGCAGGTAATGGCGCACGTTCAGCAGGTGCAGGCGCAATTCCCGGTCGGCCGCCGGCAGGGCATCGAACTCCGCCAGCCGGGCGCGCAAGTATTCGCGCTGCTCGGGACTCCGCGCGGCGAGGAAAGCCTCGCGCTCGGCCGGGGACATTTCGAGCAATTGCCGGAACCGGTCCACCGGGCTGGACGCCGGCGGCGGCACCGGCGGCGGTTCGGGCAAAGCGGGCGGGCGAACGGCCGCGCCGGACGCGCCCTCGGCGCCGCGCAACACCACGCTCCCGCCGGCCAGGCCCAGGGCCAGCGGCAACAGCACCAGGGGCAGGCAAGCGCGCCTCATGCGCTCACTCCAGGGCACGGGCCAGGGCCTCGAGGTCGGGCAGCGGGCCGTCGGGGAGGTGCAGCACCACCTCAAATTCCGCCAGGGCCGCCGCATCGGGCAGGTCGCCGGCCAGCGCGGAGACCACCCGGATGCTTTCGGCCAGGCGCGCCTGTTCGCGGCGGTGTTGCAGGAACTCCCAGGAGCCCAGCGCCACCGCCAGCAGTACCACCGCGCCCGCCCACCGCCAGACCGGTTGCCACCCGGCCAGCCAGCGGCGCCAGACGCCCGGCCGACCGACCGCGGGCGCGGCCGCCCGGCGGTCCAGCGCGGCCAGGGTGTTTTCGGCAAAGCGGGGTGAAAGCGGCGCGGGCGGGAGCGCGGCCAGCAGGCGGGTCAGGGCCAGTTCGTCCGCCCAGTCCGCCGGCCGGGCCTCGGGGTGCCGGGCCAGCCAGGCATCCAGGGCGGCGCGCTCGGCCGGGGAGAGCGGGCGGCGTCGGGCCAGTTCGAGCAGTTGGGGGCCTTGGGGAGCGTTCATGGCAGCTCGGGAGGTTGAAAACCGGGCCGGGGTCAAAGTTGCGGGTCGGCGGGGGACCACTCGCCGGTGCGCAGGTAGGGTTTGAGCCGCTGCTTGAGCGTCTCGCGGCCGCGGTGGATGAGCGATTTGACCGCGGTCAGCGAGCACCCCAGCACCGTGGCGATGTCCTCGTAGGACAGGTCCTGCTCGCGATAGAGCAGGAGGGCGGTGCGCTGGGTCTCGGGCAGGTCACTCAGGGCCTCCTGGATTTTGGCCTCCAGCTCGTTCAGCAACAGGGTGTCCACCGGCCCGTCCGGGCGGGTATCCGGCACGGCCCGGGCGGGCGCCTCTTCCTGTTCGGGCGGCGGGGCATCGAGCGAGTGGGCCGGGTGGCGGGCGCGGCGACGCAGTTCGTTCAGGCACAGATTGCGGGCGATGGTGAACAGCCAGGTGGTGAATTTGGCCGTGACCCGGTAACGCGCGGCGGACTTGTACACCTGCAGGAAGACGTTCTGGGTGAGGTCCTCGGCCTCGGCGGCGTCGCCCAGGGAATGGTACAGGAAGTTGGCCACCGCCTGCGCATGGCGGGTCATCAGCGCCTCGAAAGCCCGGCGGTCGCCGCGCTGCACGCGCAGCATCAGAGCGGCATCGGGGTCGGCGGGTTCGGCCATCGCGCGCACTCTACCAAACCCCCGCGGACCAACAAGGTTGCCAGACGGGCGCGGAAAGGTGCGCCCGTTTCGCACCGGTGCGGACCGGGAGACACCGCCCGGCCGAAAACCGAGACACGGCGCGCCCCGGCCCGCCGACTCGCCACTTGACGCCGGCCCGAAGCGCTCCGAACACTCGCCGCCATGAAGCAACTGTTGCGCGCCGGCTGGTGCGGGGTGCTGGTCTGGCTGGGCGTGGGCGCGACCGCGCTGCGCGGCGCCGAGCCGGCCTACGAGGCCAAGCCGGACCATCCCTTCTTCCGCGAGTTTGCCCCGCGCAAGGCCCCGACCCCGGCGGGGCTGGTGTTGCGCGAGGGGGACCGGCTGGCCATTTGCGGCGACTCGATCACCGAGCAGCGCCAGTACTCGCGCATCCTCGAGACCTACCTCACCGTGTGCGTGCCGGAGCTGAAGGTCACGGTGCGGCAGTTCGGCTGGTCCGGGGAAACCGCCCCCGGCTTCCTGGCCCGTCTGACCAACGACGTGTTGCGCTTCCGACCCACCCTCGCCACGACCTGCTACGGCATGAACGACCACGGCTACCGGCCTTACGAGCCGGCCCTCGGCGCCCGCTACCGGGAGGCGCTGACCGCCATCGTGCGCGCCTTCACCAACGCCGGCGCGCGCGTCATCGTGGGCTCGCCGGGGTGCGTGGGACCGAAGGTGCCGTGGACGCGGGCCACGCAGTTGGAGATGAACCTCAGCCTGTGTGAGCTGCGCAACCTCGGCCTGGAAGTCGCCGCGGCGGAGGGCGCGGGCTTTGCCGACGTGTTCTGGACCATGCTCAAGGCGCAGTTCTTCGCCGTCCAGCGCTACGGGGATGTGTACCAACTGTGCGGCCGCGACAGCGTGCATCCGGACTGGGCGGGCAGCTTCGTCATGGCCTACGCGTTTCTGAAAGCCCTGGGCCTGAATGGCGACATCGGCACCATCACCGCCGACCTCCAGGGCCAGCGCGCCACGGCCACGGCGGGGCACGAGGTCACCGGCTTCAGCGACAACGAAATTCAGGTCACCAGCCACCGCTATCCGTTCTGCGCCACCGGCGAGATCAACAAGGACAACACCCTCCGCTCGGGCATGACGCTGGTGCCCTTCAACGCCGAGCTCAACCGCCTCCTGCTGGTGGTCACCAACGCCGCCGCACCGCGTTACATCGTCTCCTGGGGCAGCGGCTACCGCACCTACACCCGCGAGCAACTGGCCAGGGGCGTGAACCTGGCCGAGGACTTCGCCCTGAACCCGTTCAGCGAGGCCTTCGACCGCGTGGACGCCGCCGTCGCCGCCAAGCAGGCCTACGAAACCCGCCAGGTCAAGGACCTCATGCACGGCGAGGAGGGCCGGGCCGACATGGAAGCCACCGTGGCGCTCACCGAGAAGGCGCGCCAGTTCTACGTCGAGGCGTTGGCCCGGGCCAGGACGCCCGTGACGCACCGCATCAAGATCATCGCGCAATCGCAGTAGCCGCCCGGCGCGGCGGGGCCTTCGCCCCCGGTACCTGCCGGACCCGGGCGAAGGCACTCCCCCGTCCACCGCAAGCGGCCGACAATTTTTCGCAACCCACCGTTAGCGGGCCGGGAGCGGCACCGGCCACACTCGGGCCATGCAAACGCGCATGGTTCCGTTCGCCCCGCGCCCCGCGCGCGGCGTCACCCTGATCGAACTGCTGGTGGTGATCGCGATCATCGCGATCCTGGCCGGCCTGCTCCTGCCCGCCCTGGCCCACGCCAGGGAAAAGGGCCGCCGCCTCGCCTGCGTCTCGAACCTCCGCCAGATTTACCTGGCGGTGGCGATGTACGCCGACGACCACGGCGACTCGCTCCCGGTCAAGTACGAGCTGAAAAAGACCGCGCTCAAGCCGGACGACCTGCTCAAGGGCAAGCAGCTCCAGACCCTCACCAACGGCATCCACACCCTCCTGGCGCCCTACCTGGGCGGGCCGGACGCAGCGGCCCTGGCCGCGCTGGCCGAGCCCCACGCCCGTGCCCGCGTGTTCAGGTGCCCCTCGGACTTCGGCGACTTCGCCGAGCGCCGGCCGGTGTTCGAGCGTCGCGGCTCCAGTTACCAGGTCGAGGGCTTCGACCTGGGCCGCAAGCCGGAGGACCTCCACAAAAACCGCTTCAGCCTGGCCGCCACACTCGACATCGCCCGCGATCTCTTCAAGCCGTGGGAAGCCGACGAGCCGCTCAAGGTCATGGAGAAAGTGGCCAAGGGCGAACTGGGGCCGGTCAAGTGGCACGCCAAGGTCTTCAACAAGGTCATGGGCGACGGCCACATCGTGACCCTGCACTCGAAGGTCCAGGACAAGGAATCCAAGGGCGAAACCCCGGACAACGACTGACCGCCCACCACCCACCGAGCCATCGCCCCATGAACTCCGCCGTCCCTCCCGCTCCGCGTGCTGCCAATCGCCTGCTCGCTGCCCTGCGCCGCTGGCACACCTGGCTGGGCGTCCTTGCCGCCTTGTTCCTGCTGGTCTTCGGCCTGACCGGCATCATCCTCAACTACAAGAAACCCCTCCTGACCGCGCTGGGACTCGAGCCGGCCGAATACGCCAAGCTGTCCGCACCCCGCTCGGCCGCCGCGGAGCCGCCGGCGGTCCCCTTCACCACCCAAAACGGCTTCGCCGCGGCGGCGGTCTCGCCGGCCGAGGCGCTCGAACGGGCCCGTGCCGAACTGGGGGAGGTGCCGCTCGAACGCATCGAGCTCAAGCAGGAGCGCGGCGACCTGGTCTGGAAAATCAAGAGCCGCGCCGGCCACGAAGTCCTCATCCATGCCCTCACCGGCCAAACGGTGAGCAAGGGGCCTTACGAAAAACTCGGCCCGGCGGGGGCGGACGGCCAGCCGTCCCGGTCTTTCGACTGGGGCAAGTTCTTCCTCGACCTGCACACTGGCAAGATCGGCGGCGAGGTCGGCAAGGCCGTTATGACCATCGCCGCCGGCGTCCTGTTGTTCCTGACCGGCTCGGGGCTGTACCTCTGGCTCAAGCCACTGTTGGTCCGGCGCGCCAATGCCCGCCGCAAGGCTGCGGCCGCGCGCGCCGCCGCCCCGCCGCCGGTCCGACCGGCACCCCTTCCCACCGCCACCACCGAGACACGCCGGAAGGCGCCCGCTCTGGTAGCGCAGGATTAAATCGAGCCGCGAACTTCGCCAGCCGGTTTTCAACCCCGTGACTGACTCAATCCTCATCACCACGCCCCGCATGACTGATTCCCTGAAGCGGCTAACACGCCCGTTGCTCTTCCTCGCCCCCACTTGGGGCCTGCTTGCGCAACCGCAACCCGAGGCCGCATCCGCCGCCGCCTCGGAGC
>JBBIJZ010000156.1:0-5478 GCA_037445715.1 Verrucomicrobiales bacterium
AGAGCGGCCGGCTGACCGTGGGCCGGTTTCTGAAGTTTTCCCGGCAGCGGTCAATGGGCTGACGCGCCGGGCGCGTGGGCGAGCCTTTCGCCTTTGCGCCGGGCAGGCCGGCGGGTAAACACGCCGCCATGCTCAATTACCTGTGGCTGGGCCTGATGTTGCTGGCCGTGCTCCTGGGCGGAGTGCACGACCGGTTGAAGGAGGTCACTGACGCCGCGTTCGAGGCCGCCCGCACGGCGGTGATGACGCTGGCCCTGCCGTTGATCGGGCTGACGGCGCTGTGGCTGGGGGTGATGCGCCTGGCCGAGCGGGCGGGGTTGATCCAGGCGCTGGCGCGGGCGTTGCGCCCGGCGTTGCGGTGGCTCTTTCCCGAGGTCCCGGCGAATCATCCGGCCCTGGGGTCCATGTTGATGAACCTGGCCGCCAACATGATCGGCCTGACCAACGCCGCCACGCCGCTGGGGCTGCGGGCCATGAACGACCTGGAAAAGCTCAACCGCCATCCCGGCACGGCCACCAACGCCATGTGCACCTTCCTGGCGTTGAACACCAGCTCGGTGCAACTGCTGCCCACCACGGCCATCGGCATCCTGGCCGCGGCCGGTTCGCAACGGCCCACCGCCATTGTGGGCACCGCCCTGTTGGCCACGGCGGTGTCCACCCTCGCCGGCATCGTGGCGGTGAAGTCGCTGCAAAACCTGCCCGGCTTTCGTCTGCCCGGGGCGGTCGCGCCGGCCAACGCGTCGTCGCCCCCGCCCGACGCGGCCGCTCCGTACACCGCGGACCCGGCGACGGAAGTGCCCCGGCCGGTGCGCGGCAGCGGCGCGGTGTTGGCGGTTTTCCTGGGTTTCTTCGCGTGGTTGTTTTGGCGGTTGATGACCGGCCCTGCCGTTTCCGGGGCGGCGACGGGAGGCGCCTTTGTGCGGGTGGTGGACGCGGTGTCGCTCCTGGCCATTCCGTTCTTCCTGGCGTTTTTCCCGCTGTACGCCGCGTTGCGGCGGGTGCCGGTGTATGAGGAGTTCGTCGAGGGCGCAAAGGAAGGTTTCCACGTGGCGGTGCGCATCATCCCGTATCTGGTGGCGATGCTGGTGGCGGTGGGGACGTTTCGCGCGGCGGGGGGCGTGGACCTGCTGGCGCGCGCGCTGGGGCCGGTGCTGGGCGGGCTGGGGTTTCCGGCGGACCTCCTGCCGATGGTGTTGATGCGGCCGTTGAGCGGCGGGGCGACCATCGGGCTGTTTTCGGAGCTGGTCAGCGCGCACGGGCCGGACAGTCTGGTGAGCCGGATGGGCGCCACGGTGCTGGGCAGCACGGAGACCACGCTGTACGTGGTGGCGGTGTATTTCGGGGCGGTGGGGGTACGGCGGGCGCGGCACGCGGTGGCGGCGGGGTTGCTGGCGGACCTGGCGGGAGTGATTGCGTCGGTGGCCGTCTGCCGGGCGGTGTTTGGCGGGGGTTGAAGGGAACGACCGGTGCTTCAAAGCCGGGCCAGGGCACGAATGACTCGGGATGCGCCCCCGACCTTCAAGCACGCTCACCACCCGCCGTCACGCGACCGGTCAAGCGCGCCCGCACCGCGGCCACCCGACTCGCCCCGGATTGCTGCCCCGCCGCCATCGGACACCGCCGGGCGGGCGTTGCCGCGGATGCAGCCCCCGGACCCCTTCCGCGTGTTTCCGGGTCAGACGCCGGGAATCTCCCAGCCGGCGCGGTACGAGCGCTTGAGCAGCTTTTCGGCGGCCGGGTGGTTCGGAATGCGCATGGCCTGCGGGTCCCATTCCAGCTTCTCGTCCGGGAAGCGCACCGCCACGGTGCCCAGCAGGATGGCCTCGGTCATGGGGCCGGTCTGGGCGAAGTGCGATTCGCACATCGGCCCGCCCAGGATGGCGTCCACGAAGTGGTGGTAGTGATTGCGGGTGTCGAAGCGCGGCCGTTTCACGTCCTTGAACTTCTCCTCGGGCAACAGGTGCGGCGTCTGGCCCAGCGGATTGAGCAACGCGCCCTTTTCGCCCACGATCATGGCCGATTCGGGCGGGTAATCCTCGATCGAGTACAGGGCCCGGATTTCCCGCGGCGCCCAGAACTCGCCGTCGAACCACTCGACCACGAGGTCTTCGCCCCCCGTGGCGGCGTTGCCCGGGAAGGTCCAGGTGATGTGGTTGGCCTGAGGCCAGGTGTCGGCGCGGCGGGCGGGCGATTGCTTCCAGGATTCCTGGACGCGGGCGACCACCGCCCTGGGCGGCGCCAGGTTCAACCCCTTCCACACCGCGTCGAAGATGTGGCAACCGATGTCGCCGGACCAGCCGGTGCCGAAGTCCAGCCAGCCGCGCCACTTGACCGGGTGATAGAGGTCCGGCACGTAGGGTCGTTCCGGGGCGGTGCCCAGCCAGAGGTCCCAGTGCAGGTGCGCCGGGGGCGGCTGGCCCTGGGCCGGACGCGGGCCGGCGGGCCGGTAGTTTTCCACCGCGCCGGGGCGGTTGGCGCTGAGGTAGAGGTGCTTCACGCGGCCGATCACGCCTTCGCGCAGCCATTGCACCACCGTGCGGTCGCCCGCGCCGGAGGCGAGCTGGGTGCCGAGCTGGGTGACCACCTTTTTCGCGCGCGCGGCCTCGGTGAGCCGGCGCACCTCGGCCACGTCGTGGCACATCGGCTTCTGCACGTACACGTGCTTGCCGCGCTGGATGGCCGACCAGGCGATGGGGAAGTGCATGTGGTCGGGCACGGTCACATTGAGCGAATCCACGCGGTCCCCCTCGGCGGCCAGCAGCTCGCGCCAGTCGCGGTAGAGCCGCGCGCCGGGGACCTTGGCGGCGGCGGCTTTGAGGAACTGCTCGTCCACGTCGCACAACGCCACGATCTCGACGCGCGGGTGTTGGCGGAAGTTGTCCAGGTCCACCGCGCCCATGCCGCCGGTGCCGATGCAAGCGTGCTGGAGCCGGGCGTTGGGCGCGGCGGCCCGCAGCAGGGCAGGGGTGGCCAGCGGCGCGGCGCCCAGGACGCGCAGAAAGTGGCGACGGGGGATTTGGCCGCGGCGAAGGACCGGGGTGTGGCTGGTCGGGGCGGCGGTCGAGGAAAGCGGCTTGTTCATGGGCCTCTGGTAACACTCCAGCCGCCCGGGGCAAGGAGAAAGCCGCGCCGCCATGGCAAAGACCGGGGACATCGTGCCCCTTCGCGGTGAAGCTCCTGCTGACGAGCCCCCCGACCTGCGGTAGGGCCGCGTTGCCGCGCGGCCGGGAGAGCGGCGCCGATGCAGCGGCGCCCTACCAATAAGAAAGCGAACCTCCGTCCGCCTCGACACGCAGCCACAGCCCGGCAAACCCTTCGAGGCGGTAGGGCTCGTCCCCGTGCCGTTCCGTGCCGAGGTCCTCGACGTACGCGCCCACCACCCACCAGCCCGGCTCGGGCAGCGCGAGCACAAAACGCCCGTCCGCGTCGGTGCGCACCGCGAAGGTGATCAGCGGCTCGGGCGGTCGGGAGCCCGGCGCCGGGGGGCGGTCGCTGAGCCGCTCGGAATAAACCTCGGCGCCGGCCACCGGCGCGTCGCCGCGCAGCAGCCGGCCACTGAACACCATTCCCGGCCGCAGGCCGTAGGGCCGGGTCAGGGGCGCGATCTCGAGCGGTTGTCCGGAGCGGCGCTCCCAGCCTTCCTGTCGGCCGCGGTGCACGCAGGTCTTCACGAACTCGCGGTACACGGTCTTTTGCTCGCGGTCCACCTCGGGCGCGCTGTCCAGCACCAGCCACGTGTCGCCGCGCGCGGGCTCGAAACGCGCCTGCCAGGCCCCCGCGCGGGGATTGCCGCGGAACAGCACCGGTTGCAGCGTGGCAGTCAAATTCGTCCCGCGCCCGCGGGCGTCCACCGCCGCCAGGCGCTCCGGCCGCCGGGCCGGTTCCATCTCCAACTCGAACGGGTGGCCGGTGGCGAAGGTCACGGTGACCGGACCGTTGGTGGCGCCCAACGACGCGTCGTGGAGCAAAATGGGGAAATGCGCGAGCGCGCCCGGGGCGGCCAGACCCACCGTGGCGAGCAGACACCGGAGCGGACGGAGCATTTTCATGCGCGGGCGGGCGATGCGTTGAAATCGGTTCCGTGGGGATGCGGCGGCGCGGCGACCGCCGGTGGCGCGGGGCGCGGCGGGCGGGCCGCTCCGATCAGTGAAGGCGGCACCTCCAGGCCGTGACGCAGCATCAGGTCGGCGTCGGCCAGCAACTCGACCGCCGGGCCGTCGGCGCACAAGCGGCCTTCGTCGAGCAGGAGCACGCGGTCGCAGGTCTCGAGCACGAACTCGAGGTTGTGACTGGAGATCAGGCGCGTGACCGCCAGCCCTTCCAGAATCTGCCGCAGTTCGCGCCGGCCGCGCGGGTCCAGGTCGCTGGTCGGCTCGTCCAGCAGCAGAATGTGTGGTTCGAGGGCGAGGGCGCCGGCGATGGCCACGCGGCGCTTCTCGCCGGCGGACAGGTGAAAGGGGATGCGCGCGCGATAGGCCTCGCCCAGGCCCACGCGGGCCAGCGCGCTGCGCACCCGGGCCTCGACGACCTCGCGCGGCAGGCCCAGGTTCAGCGGGCCAAACGCCACGTCGTCCTCGACCGTGGCGTTGAGGATCTGGTCGTCGGTGTTCTGAAACACCACCCCGAGCCGGCGATGCACCTGGCGCCGCCCCGTCACGGTCCGGAGGTCGCAACCGGCCACGACCACCGCGCCGCTGGCCGCCTCGAGCAGCCCGGCCAGGATCAGCAACAGCGTCGTCTTGCCCGCGCCGTTGGGCCCGATCAATCCCACCCGCTCGCCGTGGCGGAGGTGGAAGGTGACGTCCCGCAACGCCGGGTGTCCCGACGGATAGGCGTAGGCCAGATGCTCGACTTCAACCAGGCAGCTCATGGAAACTTTTCACCCGGCGCCGCCGCCCCGCTCCCAGACCAGCAACCCGGCGGCCAGCGCCACGGCCAGCAGGGCCTTGAGCCGGTCGGCCGGGCGGGCCTGAAATTGTTGCAACGTGCGCAAACGCCCCTGAAAGCCGCGGCAGTGGAGCGCCTGTTGAATGCGCTCGGTGCGTTCGACGCTGCGCACCAGCGTCACGCCCAGCACCTGCGCCAGCGTCCGGTAATCCCGCAGACCGCCGCGTCCGCCCAAGCCGCGCGCCGCCGCCGCCCAGCGCATCCGCGTCAACTCCCACCACAGTGTGAACAGGTAGCGATAGGTCAACAGCGCGATTTCCACCAGCACCCGCGGCAGACCAAACGCCTGCAGCGCCCGCAGCAACACCACCATCGGCGTCGAGTACACCACCGCCAGCCCGAGCGTGATCAGGGCCAGCGCCCGCAGGTAGAGCACGCCGGCCAGCCGCAAGCCCTCGGCGCTCACGGCCAGCGGGCCGAGCCGGACACTCTCGCCGCCCGCGGAAAACGGCAGCACCACCACGCAGGGCAGCAGGAGCACCTGCGCCGCGGCCAGGCGCCCCAGCACCCGGCGCGCGGGCAGGCGGG
>JBBIJZ010000157.1:0-5454 GCA_037445715.1 Verrucomicrobiales bacterium
GTCAGGCCGAGGCGGCCGCCGCCACCGGCGCGGCGGAAGAATTCGCGGCGCTGGCGCGGCGGGGCGCGGGACCGGCGCCGGTCAACTTGCTGCCCGACCCGGGGTTCGAGTCCGCGGCCCCGGCCGGGGCGGAGGCCGAGGTGACGCTGGAGGACGCGTCGGCCGCGCGGCTGGGCCTTCATCACTGGTTTCCCGAGCGCTCGCCCGGGTACCGCTACAGCCTCGGCCCGGAGGCGCATTCGGGCCGCTGGGCGCTGAGCATCGAACGGGCGCGGCGGTGCCGGTTTGCGCGCAGCGTGAGCGGGGTGACCCCCGGCGCGCGGTATCGGGTGAGCCTGTGGTTCAAGCACAACGCGGGCGAAGCCAGCTACCGATTTGCCGTGGCGGTGCTGGGGCAGGACGGCAGGAACGAGGAGCCGGTCGCCTTGCGCGTCCCCGCGCGGCCCGGCGAGTGGCAGGAACTGGCCGCGGAGGTCGTGGCCCCGCCGGAGGCACGGGCGATTTCGCTGCGGCTCTACGTGGACAATCAGGCAGCGGACGCGCGCTGCTGGCTGGACGATGCGTTCATCGGCCGGCTGGCGGAATGAAGCCGAAAAGCCGCCGAGGGGCCGGATGGCATACGCGCTCCGCGGGTGGTTGGGCGCGTCGTCGTTTCAGCCGCGGAAAAACACCCACCACACCACCGCCAGCACCGGCAGCAGGAACGGCAGGGTGAAGCGAAATACGTAACCCAGAAACGACGGGGCGTGGGACTTTTGGTGCTCGGCGATGGACTTGACCATGAAGTTCGGGCCGTTGCCGATGTAGGTGGCGGCGCCGAAGAAAACCGCACCCACGCTCACCGCCACGATGAACTGGTTGTACTTGGGCAGGCCCAGCAGGACGGCAATCTGGATGTGTTCCACCGGCACGTTCCCGGCCGCGACCTCCGCGGCGAAATGGCCATTGAGCACCTGGAGGGCAGCCAGCACTTCCGGGGAGTCGGGGACGCCGCCTGAAGCGACGTTGGCGCCGCCCTGGGCGAGCGCGGCCTGAACGGTCCGGACCAGTTCTGCCGGCGCAAACAGGCCCATCTCCGCGCTCAGAAAGCTCAGATAGGTGGGCGCGTTGTCGAGCACGCTGCTAAGTGCGCCGGATGCCCAGTAAAACAGTCCCGGCGTGGGCTGGCCGAAATCCCGCGCGTGCGTCTGCAACCAGTCCAGCGCCGGCATCATCGTGGCAAAGATGCCGATGAACAGGATGGCCACCTCGCGGATGGGCTCGAAGTTGAAGTCGTTGGCCTCGTGCACCGGCCGGGGGGTGAGCCGGTACGAGGCCGCGGCCGCCGCCAGCATGATCGCCTCCCGCAAAAAGGGCGGGTGTTCGAGGAACACCGCCCCGAGGATGACGGCCAGGAAGCCCAGGTTCCGCAGCCCGCGGAACTGCCAGTGTTCGCCGGCGCCGGTCTCGCGCGCCCGCACCTCGCGGGGGGCGCGCCGGAAGTTCAGCGTGTCGAGCACGTAGAAGATGCCCAGCAGGAGCCCCACGCCGGTCAACCACATCGGCCAGCAGTGCGCGGCCACCCACCAGAACGGAATGCCCTTGAGATAGCCCAGAAACAACGGCGGGTCGCCGATGGGCGTGAGGCAGCCGCCCACGTTGGCCACAATGAAGATGAAGAACACCACGTGATGCGCGGTGAGCCGGTACTTGTTCATCCGCAGCCAGGGGCGGATCAGGAGCATGGCCGCGCCGGTGGTGCCCAGCACGTTGGCGATCACCGCGCCCACCAGCAGAAACAACACGTTGGCCGCCGGCGTGGCCTCGCCCTTGACGGTGATGTGGATGCCGCCGGCCACCACGAAGAGCGAGCCGATCAGCGCGATGAAGCTCACGTACTCATGCGCCGTGTGCCACACCCGCTCGTGGGCGCGCAGGCCGAAGAGGTAATACCCGAGCGTCACCGCCCCCAGGGCCAGGGCCACCTTCGGATAGTGCCGGTGCCACCAGCCCGCAAAGGCCAGGGGCGCCAGCGCGATGGCGGCCAGCAGGACGCCAAACGGCAGGATCATCCACGGGTTTGGCGTCACCGCCTCGGTTCCCATGCCCCAAGGCTAGAAACCCGGCACCCGCAGGGTCAAGCCACGACCGGACCGCGTCGGCCCTTCCCGGCCCGGCATTGACGCGCCCGCGGCCCCTGACATGCTCGGCGCGTGGCCGCCGGCTCGGGAAAAACCCGGACCGCGGTCCGCCAAGACCATGCCCACCACCGCCCGCTGCCTCGAACGCGCCTACCGCCTCGCCCGCGAACGCTACGCCGCCGCCGGGGTGGACACCGATGCCGCCCTCCAAACGCTCGCCCGCGTGTCCGTCTCGATTCACTGCTGGCAGGGCGACGACGTTGGCGGTTTTGAAAACACCGGCGCCGCGCCCGGCGGCGGCCTGGCCGTCACCGGCCATTACCCGGGCAGGGCCCGCACGCCCGACGAACTGCGCGCGGACTTCGAGCAGGCCCTGGCGCTCATTCCCGGCCGGCACCGCTTCAACCTCCACGCCAGCTACGCCGAGACCGGCGGCCGGCGGGTGGACCGCGACGCGCTCGGGCCGGAACACTTCCGCACCTGGATCGCCTGGGCCCGGGACCGCCGCCTGGGCCTGGACTTCAACCCGACCTTCTTCGCCCACCCGCGGGTCCGGGACGGGCTCACCCTCACCTCGCCCGACCCCGCGGTGCGGCGCTTCTGGATCGAGCACGGCATCCGCTGCCGCGAAATCGGCGCCGCCTTCGGCCGCGCCCTGGGCACGCCCTGCCTGACCAACCTGTGGATCCCCGACGGCATGAAGGACACCCCCGCCGACCGCCGCGGCCCGCGCGAGCGCCTGCTCGAGTCGCTGGACGCCATCTTCAAAAAACGCCTGGACCCGCGGCACAATCTCGACGCGGTCGAGCCCAAACTCTTCGGGATCGGCGCCGAGAGCTACACCCCCGGCTCGCACGAGTTCTACCTCGGCTACGCCGTGCGCCGCGGCGTCCTGCTCACCCTCGATGCCGGGCACTACCACCCCACCGAGAGCCTGGCGGACAAAATCTCCGCCGTGCTCTGCCACCTGCCGCGGATCGCCCTGCACGTCAGCCGGGGCGTGCGCTGGGACAGCGACCACGTGGTCACCCTGACCGACGAACTCCAGGCCATCGCCCAGGAAATCACCTGGGGCGGCTACCTCGACCGCGTGCGGCTGGGGCTGGATTACTTCGACGCCAGCATCAACCGCGTCGCCGCCTGGGTCATCGGCACCCGCAACCTGCTCAAGGCCCTGCTGCTCGCCCTGCTGGCGCCGGTGTCCCGCCTTCGCCAGGCCGAACTCGAGGGCGATTACACCACCCGCCTGGCCGGGATGGAGGAAATGAAGCTGCTGCCCGCCGGCGCGGTGTGGGACTTCCACTGCCTGCAGCAGGCGGTGCCGGTGGGCGACGCCTGGCTGGCCGAGGTCAGGCGCTACGAACGCACGGTGCTCGCCCTTCGCTGAAGCCGCCCGGGACGCCCGGCGCTTGGCCGCGCGCGTCCCCTCGGCCAAGCTGCCGGCCATGCGACCGCTGGACATCCAGGTCATCGGCGAGGAACTCGCCCTCAAATGGCCCGATGGGACCGAGAGCTACCTGCGCCTCGAGGCCCTGCGCCGCGCCTGCCCGTGCGCCGGTTGCCGGGGCGAGCCGGACGTGCGGGGCCGCCTCCACCGCGGGCCGCCGCCGGTCCTGACCCCGGCCTCGTTCCGCCTGCGGCGCCTCGACCGCGTCGGCCATTACGCCCTGCAACCGGCCTGGGAAGACGGCCACGACGCCGGCATCTACCCCTTCGATTACCTGCGCCGCCTGGCCGATACCCCGGCCGAACCGCCCGCCTGAATGCGCCCCGCCATGCATGTGCTGACCTTCCCCACCCCCGCTTTGGCCAACCGCGCCGCCGCCGACCTCCTGGCCGGCACGCTCACCGCGCCCGACACCCACCGGGTGCTGGTGGCCGGCGGCAACACCCCCCTGCCGGTGTACGCGCTGGTGGCCGCGCACCGCCTGGACCTGGCCCCCCTGCGGGTCTTCGTGCTCGACGAATACGTGGGCGTGCCCGCGGAGGAGCCGCGCACCTGCTCGAACCTCCTGCGCCGCACCGTGGCCGAGGCCTGGGGCGTGCCCCCCGCGCAGTTCTTCGCGCTGGACCCCGACCCCGCCCGGGCCGCCGCCGCCGTCCAGGCGCACGAGCGGGCCATCGCCGAGGCCGGCGGGCTGGACGTGGCCGTGCTGGGCCTGGGCCCCAACGGGCACCTGGGCTTCAACGAGCCGGGCAGCGGGCCGGACTCGACCGCGCGGGTGGTGGACCTCGAACCCGAATCGGTCGAGGCCAACCGCCGTTGGTTCGGGGGCACGCACGCCCCGGCGCAGGGCGCCACGGTGGGTTTGAAAACGCTCCTGGCCGCGCGCCGCGTCCTGGTGCTCGCCTACGGCCCGGCCAAGGCCGCCGCGGTGCGGGCGATGGTTGCCGGCCCGCAGAACGCCCGCTGCCCGGCGTCGTTTTTGCAGACCCACCCGGACGCCTGGCTCTTCACGGACACGGCCGCCGCGACCGGGGAGAGCGGCCGGGATTGAAAAAAAGGGCGACCCGGCGCGCGCTTCCGGCTTCCCGGCCGGCGCGGCGGCTGGCACGCTGCGGCCGTGATACGGGCCGAGATCCGCGAGCTGCTCGAACGGCTGCGCCGCGGCGAAACCACGGTGGACGCCGTGGTGCGCGCGCTGCAGGCCGCGCCGTTTGCCGACCTGGGCTATGCGCGGGTGGACACCCACCGCGCGGTGCGCCAGGGCTTCCCCGAAGTGGTGTTCGGCGCGGGCAAGACGCCCGAACAGGTGGCGGGCATCGCCGCGCGGGTCTTTGCGGAGCATCGTCGCGTGCTGGTGACCCGCGCCACGATCGAGCAGGTCCGCGCGGTGCGGCGTCGGTTCCGCCGCGCGGTGCATCACCCCGTGGCCCGGTGCCTGACGCTTGAACAGGAGCCGTTGCCGCGCCGGCCCGGGTACATCGCCGTGCTCTGCGCCGGGACCAGCGACCTGCCCGTGGCCGAGGAGGCGGCGGTGACGGCGGAGTTCATGGGCAACCGCGTCGAGCGGCTCTTCGATGTGGGCGTGGCGGGGCTGCACCGGTTGCTGGGGCGGCTCGATCTGGTGCTGGGCGCGCAGGTGTTGGTGGTGGTGGCCGGCATGGAGGGCGCCCTGCCCAGCGTGGTGGCCGGGTTGGTGGCGCGCCCGGTGATCGCGGTGCCCACCAGCGTGGGGTACGGCGCCAGCTTCGGCGGCGTGGCGGCGCTGCTGGGCATGTTGAACAGTTGCGGCAGCGGGGTGACGGTGGTGAACATTGACAACGGCTTCGGCGCCGGTTACGCGGCCAGTCAGATCAACGCCCTCGCCGCCGAAGCCGCCGCGGCCGCCGC
>JBBIJZ010000158.1:0-3649 GCA_037445715.1 Verrucomicrobiales bacterium
CGCGCCAACGCTAGGCTCCTCGATACGCGCTTCTCGCTCCGCGATTCTCGATTCTCTCCGCGTTCCTGGTCATGCCCCGGTGCCGGATTGCCCGCGCGGGCCGGCCGGGTATCCTGCCGGCATGGACAAAGACCAGGTAGCTGCCGTACTGGCCGAGATCGGGGTGTTGCTCGAGCTCAAGGGCGAAAACCCCTTCAAGTGCCGCGCCTATGCCAACGCCGCCCGCCAACTCGAGGGCCTAACCGAGCCATTGGAAAAACTCGTGGCCGAAAACCGCCTGGGCCAGCTCAAGGGCATCGGCGAGGCCCTCCAGGAAAAAATCACCACCCTGGTCACCACCGGCCGGCTGCCCTACTACGAAGAGTTGAAGACCTCGATCCCCCCCGGGTTGGTCGAGCTGCTCCAAATCCCCGGCCTGGGCCCCAAACGCATCAAGCTCCTGCATGAACGCCTGGGCGTGGACTCGGTGGACAAGCTCGAGGCCGCCTGCCGCGCGGGCCAGGTGGCGGCCCTCGAGGGCTTCGGCGAAAAAACCCAGGCCAAACTCCTCGAGGGCATCGCCCACCGCCGCCAGTACGCCGAGCGGCACCTGCTCAGCGACGCGCTCGCGGCGGCCGAGCCGATTCTCGAGGCGTTGCGCGCGCATCCGGCCGTGACCCGGGGCAGCCTGGCCGGCAGCCTCCGCCGCTGGCGCGAAACCATCGGCGACGTGGACTTCGTGGTCTCGACGCGCCAGCCGGAACCGGTGCTGGACTTTTTCACCCGCCAGCCCGGCGTCGAACGCGTCCTGGCCCGCGGCGGCACCAAGGCCAGCGTGGTCCTGGCCGGCGGCCTCCAGGCCGACCTGCGGGTGGTCAGCGACGCCGAATACCCCTTCGCCCTGGCCTACTTCACCGGCAGCAAGGCCCACAACATCGTCCTGCGCCAGCGCGCCATCGCCCGCGGTCTGCGCCTCAACGAATACGGCCTGTTCCGCTCGACCGAGGAGACCCGCGACCCCGCCCTGCGCGTGCCCTGCGTGGACGAGGCGGAAATCTACGCCCGGCTCGACCTGGCCTACATCCCGCCCGAACTGCGCGAAGACCTGGGCGAAATCGCCGCCGCCGAGGCCGGGCCGTTGCCGCGCCTGATCGAGTGGACCGACCTCAAGGGCGCCCTGCACAACCACTCGGACTGGAGCGACGGCCGGAACAGCCTCGAGGACATTGCCCGCCACGCCGAGGAGCTCGGCCTGCAATACTGGGCCATCACCGACCACTCCCGTGCCTCCTTCCAGGCCAACGGACTCGACCCCGCGCGGCTGCGCCGCCAAATCCGGGCCGTGCGCGAGATCAACGACCGGCTCGCCCAGGCCGGCCGTTCCTTCCGTCTGCTCACCGGCACCGAGGTGGACATCCTGCGCGAGGGGTTGGACCTCCCCGACGACCTGTTGGCCGACCTGGACGTGGTGGTAGCCAGCCTCCACGTGCCCGCCAGCTCCGAGGCCGAAAACACCCGGCGCCTGATCCGCGCCACCGAGAACCCGCACGTCCACATGCTCGGCCATCCCACCGGCCGGCTGCTCCTGCGCCGCGAGCCCGCCCCGGTGAACCTCACCGCGGTCGTGGACGCCTGCGCCGCCACCGGCACCTGGATCGAACTCAACTGCAACCCGTACCGCTTCGACCTGGACTGGCGGCACTGGCCGTACGCCCGCAGCAAGGGCGTCAAGTGCGTCATCAACCCCGACGCCCACCGCCTCGAACACTTCGGCTTCCTGCGCCTGGGGGCCGGTGTGGCCCGCAAGGGCGGCCTGACCGCCGAGGACGTCATCAACACCCTCCCCCTGGAGGCATTGCGCCGCGCCATGGCCGCCAAACGCGCCCGGCACCGATGAACCCTGCAACCGGTAGGGCGCCGCTGCGTCGGCACCGCCGCGCGGCCCTCCCGCCGCCATTGGCTCAAAGGCAGCCCGCGTCGAGTCGCCCTTCTGGCCGCTGCCCCGGCTTTGCCGGAAAGGCTGGATCAACCCCTTCTGGCGACGCGTGTCCATCACCTAGATCGCCCAACAGTGGCGCATGCGCCCCCGGCCTTTCCCGCACCAAAAAGGAATCGCCTTGCCGGCGCGCGGACGGTTTGATTGCCGCCGGTCCATGCCGAAGCGCACCGACATCCACAGCGTCCTGATCATCGGCGCCGGCCCGATCATCATCGGGCAGGCCTGCGAGTTTGACTATTCCGGCACCCAGGCCTGCAAGGCGCTCAAGGAAGAGGGCTACCGGGTCGTGCTGGTGAACTCGAATCCGGCCACCATCATGACCGACCCGGAGTTTGCCGACCGCACCTACATCGAGCCGATCACCCCCGAGGTGGTGGAGAAAATCATCGCGCGCGAGCTGGAGGAAATGCGCCGCCTGGGCGTGCCGGTGGGGGAGACCGAAGTCCAAAGTCCGAAGTCCGAGGTACCCCACAAGCTCGTGCTGCTGCCTACCCTGGGGGGGCAGACCGCGCTCAACACCGCCATGGCCCTGCACCGCCAGGGCGTTCTGGCCAAATACGGCATCGAACTGATCGGCGCCAAACCGGAGGCCATCGAGCGCGGCGAGGACCGCCTGGCCTTCAAGGAGCTGATGCTCTCGATCGGCCTGGACGTGCCCGTCAGCGGCGTGGCCCACAGCCCCGCCGAGGCCCGGGCCATCGCCGAGCAGATCGGCCGGTTCCCCCTCATCATCCGGCCCGCCTACACCCTGGGCGGCACCGGCGGCGGCATCGCCTACAACCGCGAGGAGTTCGAGGAAATGGCCAAGCGCGGGCTCGATCTCTCCCCCGTGAGCGAAATCCTCATCGAGGAATCGCTCCTGGGCTGGAAGGAATTCGAGATGGAGGTCATGCGCGACCGGGCGGACAACTGCGTGGTCATCTGCTCGATCGAGAATTTCGACCCGATGGGCATCCACACCGGCGACTCGATCACCGTCGCGCCCATCCAGACCCTCACCGACAAGGAATACCAGATCATGCGCGACGCCTCCTTCGCCGTCATCCGGGCGGTGGGGGTCGAAACCGGCGGCTCGAACATCCAGTTCGCCGTCCATCCCGACACCGGCCGCATGGTCGTCATCGAGATGAACCCGCGCGTCAGCCGCAGCTCCGCGCTGGCGTCCAAGGCCACCGGCTTCCCCATCGCCAAGATCGCCGCCAAACTGGCCGTGGGCTACACCCTGGACGAAATCCCCAACGACATCACCCGCGAGACCCCGGCCAGCTTCGAGCCGACCATTGACTACGTGGTGGTCAAGGTGCCCCGCTTTGCCTTCGAGAAGTTCCCCCAGGCCGATCCCACCCTGACCACCCAGATGAAAAGCGTGGGCGAAGCCATGGCCATCGGCCGCACCTTCAAGGAGGCCCTGCAAAAATGCCTCCGCTCGCTCGAAATCGGCCGCAGCGGCCTGGGCGGCGACGGCCGGCCCTGGCGCATCGGCAACGAGGTCTATGGCGACCGGGACCTCCTCCCCCGGGAGGTGATCACCCGCAAGCTGACCGTGCCCAACGCCGAGCGGGTCTTTTTCATCCGCCACGCCCTGCGCGCCGGCTTCACCCTCGAGGAAATCCACCAGCTCACCCGGATTGACCGCTGGTTCCTGGCGCAAATCCAGGAGATCGTGGAGTG
>JBBIJZ010000158.1:3749-5091 GCA_037445715.1 Verrucomicrobiales bacterium
GAAGCCATCCCGCTGCGGTACCCGGTCCGGGGCCGCTTCAAATTCCTCGAGGGCGCGCCCGGCACGCCGCCCGGCCGCGTGGCCGTGCTGGTCAAAATCACCACCGACACCGGCGCGGTCGGTTGGGGTCAGAGCGTGCCCATCCCCCGCTGGAGCTATGAGACGCTCGAGTCGGTCCAGACCACCCTCGAACGCCACCTCGCGCCCGCGCTGCTCGGGCTGGACCCGCTGGACCTGGAAGCCGTCCACGCCGCCATGCACCGCGCCATCGCCCCGTCCTTCTCCACCGGCCAACCCATCGCCAAGGCCGGCGTGGACCTCGCCCTGCACGACCTGGCCGGGCGGTTGCGCGGCGAACCGGCCGCCCGCGCCTGGGGCCGCACCGGCCGCGACCGCGTCACGCTGAGCTGGACGGTGAACCCGGCCTCGCTCGACGAGGTGGAAACCCTCGTGGCCGCCGGCCGCGCGCGGGGCTACCGCCACTTCAACGTCAAGGTGGCGCCCGATCCGCGGTTCGACCTCGAACTCTGCCGCCTGGTCAAGCGCCTGGCCCCGGACGGCTTCCTCTGGGCCGACGCCAACGGCGGCTACGACGAGGCCACCGCCCTGGCCGTGGCGCCCCAACTGGCCGACGCCGGCGTGGCCGTGCTCGAACAACCGCTCCCCGCCAACCGCCTCACCGGCTACCGCCGCCTCAAACAGCAGGGCGCCCTGCCCATCCTGATGGACGAAGGCGTGGTCTCGCACGTCGAGCTGGCCGAATTCATCGAACTGGGGTTGCTGGACGGCGTGGCCATGAAGCCCGCGCGCTGCGGCGGTCTCACCGAGGCCCGGCGCCAGATCGAACTGCTCCTGGACCGCGGCCTGATGTGGCTGGGCAGCGGGCTGACCGATCCGGACTTCGCCCTCGCCGCCGCGCTCCAACTGTACGGCGCCTACGACCTGGCCACCCCCGCCGCGCTCAACGGCCCGCAGTTCCTCGCGACCTCCATCCTGCGGGCGCCGCTCGAACCCGAAAACGGCGAACTGTGCGTGCCCGCCGGACCCGGGCTGGGCGTGGAGGTGGACCCCGAACGCCTCGCCGCGCTGCGCCTGCCGAGCCCGGGTTGAACCCGAATTGCCGAAGAGGAAGGGAAACGCGCGAGCCCCGCGTCCAGTTGGGCGCGCCACTCCCTGAGCCGAACGTGAGGCCTGGCGACGCCCGGCGAGCGCGCGGCCTGTGGAGTGCGCCGGCTTGCTGGCGCTGTCGGCGCAACACCGAGGAGTCCGGCAAGCGGCGGTGCGCATCCCGATTTCCGGCCGGGGCCGGGTTGGCCGTAGCGCAGACTTCCCAGTCTGCCGT
>JBBIJZ010000159.1:0-4854 GCA_037445715.1 Verrucomicrobiales bacterium
CAGCGGCGCCGCGCCGGCCAGCGCCAGGAAAATCCAGGCAAACCGGCCGTAGGCGTAGTTGCCGGGCACCATCGCCACCAGCAGGGCGATGAAAATCGCCAGCAGCGTCGCCCCCCAGAACCCGGACCGATGCCGCCACAAGCGCAGGCCCGTTACCGCCAGACCCGCCACCCAGGGCACAAAGCCAAGCAGGCCAAACGACGTGGCCACCTGCAGGTAGGTGTTGTGGGCAGCAATGCGTAGCTTGCCCGTGCGCGCGCCCAGTTCCTCGATGTAATTGGCACCCCAGCCGGTCAGCGGCCGTTCCTTGAGCATCTGAAACGCCTCGCGGGCCAGCACGTCCCGCATGCCCAGGTCCTCCCCACCCAGCGTGGCCTCGACGCGGACGCGGATGACCTCCGAACTCATGATGGCGTGGCCGATGCCGTACAGGACCAGCGGTACCAGCAGGGCATACGCCGCCCAGCGCCGCCCCCGGAACATGAGCACCAGCGCCGCCGCCACCCCGGCCACCAGGGTCAGCAGACCACCGCGACTGCCGGTTTGCAGCAGGGCGAAGAGCATCGAGACCCCGCCGACGGCCAGCGCCCAATCCACCCCGCCGAAGCGCGGCCAGCGCGCGATGCCCCGGCACAACAGACCGACCAGGACAACCGCATACAGGAAGGCCTGGTAGTTCAAATTCATCCCCAGCACCCCCACCCGCTCGGCCACGCCGCCGCGCCCGGCCGCCGCCGCCCCCACCGCCCCGCCGATACCCAGATGGGCAATGACCGATAGCAGCATCGTGGAGCCCACAAACGTGTAAATGACCGCCCGCGCTGCGCGCGGGTCCCGGCACAGGTCGAAAAAGATCAGGTACAGCAAGAAGGCCTGGGCATACTGGGCATACACCCGGAGCTCGTCGCCCTGTCGTTCTGACACGTAGCGCCAGAGCGTCAACAGGGCCGTGGCCGCGAAGTACAGCAGGAACACCTTCCCGGGGCCGGACCAGAAACGAAACCGCCCGAAGCGCAGCAATGCAAAGGACACCCCCAACAACACGCCCGCCACGTTTTCCGGGTTTTCGGCCAGCGGAAAGTCCGAGATGTGGATGGCGCCCAGGTAGGTGGACACCACAAAGATCGCGGCCAGAACAACCAACAGCGCAGGTTGCCGAACGGTTGCAGGACGCCTCCACCCCGGATGCCCAGAAGGATGTGCCCTGCCAGCAGGAACCGCAGCGGCCGGGAGCCCGGCGCGTCTTTTAGCCGGGTTATGGGGGTACACAGCCATGCGGCCAATGAAGCGCGGTCTCAGCCGCGCAGGGAAAACCCCAACCGGCGCCGCACCACGTCGTCCAGGGCATTGTAGTACGCCTCCGGACTGCAGCGCTCCAGGATGAACGCCAGCGCCCGGGCTCCGATGGAGGGCAGTTCTGACCGGCGGCGCAGGGCCTCGGCAAGGGTCTCCACCAGGGCAATCAAATCCCCGCTCCGGAAGACAAAGCCGGTTTTGCCCGGCTCTATGTAGCAAGCGCTGCCGTTCCAGTCACCGCTTACGGGCGGAACTGCGTGACCCATGGCCTCAAGGATGACCATGGCACAACTTTCCCGGAGTGATCCCAGCACCAGGAGTTCGTGACGGGCATATTCCTGCTGCATGGCCTCGTAGGGAATGCTGGTTCGCAACTCGACCAGTCCCTCGAGCTTCAGCTCACGCACCAGGCCGCGGCAGTGATCGAACATCCGTTGGTGTTCCGGCGAACTGCATTCGCCGATGATCGTCAACCGCACCCTTTCCCGCACGGCCGGGTGGGCAACCGCTTGCAGCACCAGCGGATGATTCTTGTAGGCGGCGTACTTACCGATGCACAACAGACGCAGGGGCGCATCCGGCTTGCACAAAGACCAGTCTTTCTCCAGGCCGGGTTTCGGCTCGAAAATCAGGGGGACAAAATCCAGTTCGTCGAGGGTGTACGGCTGCGGTCCTTCACGATAGAGCACGGGCGTGAACCAGCCTCCCCCCAGCCAGCGGACCATGACCCGGGCGGCCAGCCACTGCTTGCGCGTAAAGGATTTGCGGTACTTGGCGCCCTGCGTGTACAGCAGGAACTTCCGCCGGTGCGCCAGGAGCCAGGCCATCACGGCCAGGTCCGTATAGGACCCGAAATCGCGGATGATGGTGACGTCAGGCTGGTATTCCCTCAAATACCGCCACAAGGGTCGGAGGCGGGGCCATTGGCGCTGGGTCTGCTCCAGCGCGCGCCCCTGCCGCTTCGCTGACGCGCGCAAGGGCACCAAGTCGGGTTGCAGCAGGGCATGGCTTTCCACCGCCCCGACGTACCGGGCCAGGAAGCGAACCGGGTGTCCCCGCTCCATCAGCGTTTTGATCACGGGCACCTGGTTCGTGTGGAAGCGCGGCGCGACGAAGAGCATGCGTGCCTTTGCACCGCCAGCCGGTCCAGCCGCGGAGGGAGCATACTTTACCATGTCTTGGGAAACGGGCGGCCGTTCGGGTAGTACGGTTTGCCAATCCGCTCAAGCACACGACCGCCAACTGGTAGCGCGCGTGGCTGTCACCCTGAAGACGGCTTGAGATACAAGCCGTCCACGGTCCCGTCATCGTCAATTGCCTTGATGGGGATGAGGCGGCGCCTGAGAAGGTCCTTTACGCTTTCCCGCTGGGCCACGGCTTCAGGCAGGTTTTCTCCGCCGGGTGCGTTGAGAAAATCCACCAACAGCACCCCCTGGGGCGAGAGGTGATGAATGAAGGCGGTAACGATCTCCAAGGGGTTCGGCGTGTGCTCGAGCACATCCTGGCAGGCGATCAGGTCGTACTCACCCCTCAGCGGGATTCCTTCCTTGCCCATGCCGATGGTCAAAACCTCGTAGCCGAGCCCGCAGGCCCGTTTTTTCCACTGAACGAAATCCAGGGTCACTGAGGGAATGTCGGCCACCACGAAGTGACACTCTGGGAACCGCTCAAGCAGGTATTCCGTCCATACGGCTGAGCCGCAGCCGTACTCGAGGATGATCGGCCGTGGCTTGTGCCGGACCAGCTCACGGCACCACCGATAGCCCCCCAGGCGTTTGTTGTAGGGCTGGCGAAAAGGGTACACGTGCACTTCCTGATAAAAATGCAGCTTCTCTTCAATGGTTGTCCGCGGTCGGACATCCCACCCTGCTTTGTGGACGTGCTTGCTCAGCGCGCGCTGGAGCGCCTCTTGGGGAGAAAAATCTTGGTGGTGGACCTCGCGGTAGAAGCCAATGGTTTTTTCAAAAATCCGGCAGTCCACGCCGAGGAAACGCTCACGAGTGCGCCTGGCCGTCTTTTCGATCAGGTCGCGAATCGTGAACCGCCGGCGATAAAGCCTGCGCAAGCGGGCCACCAAATGGTCATCGGAGAGGTTCTTCATGGGCATCTGGGGTTTCTACAAACGCGCTGGGTGCATGTTCACTTGGCCTGCGCACAGCCGTGCGTCCGCAGGAACTGGCTCAGCTTTAGCTCATGCAAGTGGGCGTCCATGCAGGCAATTAAGGCTCTAGGCCAGTTGCAAATCGTGCAAAATGGTCTGAACCCGCGCGACCCAGGTATGGCGCAGGGCAGCCCGGTAACCGGCTTCGGCCAACCGAGCCCGCGCAGGCTCGTCTTTGAGTAACTCTGCCAGCCGGGCGACGCAACTTTCCTCATCCACCGGCACAAATTCATCCTGCGGTTTTAGCCAGTTTTGCAGATATTCCCGTCGGTCCGTGACCAGGCAGGCGCGACACCCGGGAATGGCGAAAAACAGCGGGTTGACCGGCTGCTGTCCGTCGTCCTGGTGAATGCTCACCGCGATGCGGGCGCGCGCGATGGTCCGCGCCAAGCGATCCATGGGCAAATCTCCCAGCAAGACCCCGCCGCTTTCCTGAAACCGCGACGCCAGCCGTTTGTGCTGACGCACTACAGAACCCGCCCAGGCCACCCGCCAAGTCGCCGGAAGTTCCGATTCGGTCAAGCGCTCCAGGATGCGCAACCGGCGCCCGTAAAGCCGGTAAAAAATCCGGCCCACAAAAAGCACATCCCAGTCCTGCTGGTCGGCGGGCTGAAACAGTTCGTCATTGAAACCGGGCGGCAGCCATTGCCCGGCACCGTCTCGCGCATCAGCTCCATCGAACACGTAATTGCACGCGGCCGTGCTCCAGATTCCGGCGTAAGGGCCGTAGCGGCTGAGCGAATCCGTGGCCCAGGTCACCAACGGGCGTCCCAGTTTTGCGAGGCAGACGCGCACATCCGACTCGATCCGGTAAGGTCGGACGAACACCAGCAGGTCGGGGGATGACCGGACGAGCTCGGGCAGGACTTCCGCTCGGAGAAACCGGTTGTACCAACGAGCCTCCAGCCAGGGACGCCACCCAAATGGCGTATGCCTTCCCAGTCTGGGGGCGAGCTTCCACAGCCAGCGCTGGAAACGGGTCTGAACCAGGACGTAGGTACGGCGGCAGACCTTCCAACCGAGCCGCTCGAAAGCCCGTGCCACCGCAGGGAGCGTGTCGTAGGTGCTCGGGCCGACAACCCAAACGGCGCCTTCACCGTGACGCCGGGCGGATGGGTTTTCCAGTCCTTGAACTGACAGCGAGTGGGACAATCCAGAACTTGCAGGCGCAAATGGAGGCACAACCGCGCAGTTATCCCCACGGATGACCTGTCGTGCCAGCCACGGCTCTACCACCAGCCGCCGGGCCTGAGCCGGTTATTCGGCCCAAACAGGGCGGCTTGCCGTTGTCTGACCGTTCGCGCGCCGTCACGGGGCGGGCTTGACCAACCGCAGCGCTTCCAAGCCTTCCACCGGCGATTCCAGGCACTGGGTCAGGGCTGCGTCCCAGTCCGGCA
>JBBIJZ010000160.1:0-4672 GCA_037445715.1 Verrucomicrobiales bacterium
CCCCGTGGCCTTCCGGAGCGTCTGGATCAAGCCTCTGAACTGACCGCACCGCGTCGGCAACGACCAAGCCCCCCGGGTCGCGCCGCCGCCGCCCCGGCAAACGGCCGCCCACCCGGCGCCGCATCGGGCTTGCGACCCCCCGCAGCATCGGCACCATTGCGCTCGCCCCGTTACCGATCAGCCGGACTCGGTCGCTGGCAAGCGTGATGACCCGCCTTGAAGATCTGCAGCCCGACGCCATCGTCCGCGGCCTCTTGCCGGACACGCCGGTCACGGTCATCAACGTCACCTGGCACGGTCGCGATGCCGTAACCCTGGTGTATCGCGCGCCGGACGGCCGCGTGGCGGACGAAATCCTCTACCGGAACGACGAGGCCCGGCTGGAACTGGCGCCGGCGGGCTCGCCCTGGACTTTCGACGGGGACGGCGCGCTGTTCCGGCTCGTGGCCGAGGCCCACCGCATCCGCCTGGCCCACCTGTTTGATCCCGTGCTGGCCGTACACACCTCGCTGGTTGAGCCGCTGCCGCATCAGATCACCGCGGTCTATGAGGCCATGCTGCCCCGGCAACCGCTGCGGTTTCTGCTGGCCGACGACCCCGGCGCGGGCAAGACCATCATGACCGGCCTGCTGCTCAAGGAGTTGATCGTCCGCGGCGATGTCCGCCGCTGCCTCATCGTTTGCCCCGGCAACCTCGTCGAGCAATGGCAGGACGAACTGCACCAGCGCTTCCACCTGCCCTTCGAAATCCTCACCCCCGACAAGCTCGAAGCCGCCCGCACCGGCAACTGGTTCCTCGAAAACGACCTCGCCATCGCCCGGCTCGACAAACTTGCCCGCGACGCGGACGTGCAGCAAAAACTGGCCGCGCCCGAGGCCCGCTTCGATCTCATCGTCTGCGACGAGGCCCACAAACTCTCGGCCACCTTCTTCGGCGGCGAGATCAAATACACCAAGCGCTACCGGCTCGGCCGGCTCCTGAGCGGCCTCACCCGTCACTTCCTGCTCCTGACCGCCACGCCCCACAACGGCAAGGAGGAGGATTTCCAGCTCTTCCTGGCCCTGCTGGACGGCGACCGCTTCGAGGGCCGGTTCCGCGACGGCGTCCACCAGGTGGACGTCTCCGACCTCATGCGCCGCATGGTCAAGGAGCGCCTGCTCAGGTTCGACGGCCGCCCCCTCTTCCCCGAGCGCCTCGCCTACACCGTGCCGTACCGGCTGTCCGACCCCGAGAAACACCTCTACCAGGCCGTCACCGACTACGTCCGCGAAGAATTCAACCGCGCCGAGACCCTCCAAAACGATACCCGCGCCGGCACGGTCGGCTTTGCCCTCACCCTCCTCCAGCGCCGCCTGGCCTCCAGCCCCGAGGCCATTTACCAGTCCCTGCGGCGTCGCCGCGAACGCCTGGAAAAGCGCCTGCGTGAGCTGGAGGCACTCCCGCGCGGCGAACGCACCGCCGAAAACCCGGAGCCCGGCGGCGCCCTGTCCACCGCCGCAGACACCGGAGCCCCCGTCCGCCCGCCCGTCCCCGAGTTGACGCCGGACGACCTCGAAGACCTCGACGAGGCGCCCGAGGACGAACTGACCGCCGCCGAGACCGAGATTCTGGACCAGGCCACCGCCGCCGCCACGCTGGCCGAACTGCGCGGCGAGATCGCCACTCTCCAGCGTCTCGAAACCCTCGCCGCCCGGGTCCGCCGCAGCGGCCAGGACACCAAATGGCGCGAACTGGCGCGGCTGCTGGAGGAAATCTTCACCCCGGCCGGCCTGGGCGGCCGCGCCGCCGAAGCCGCCCCGCCCTGGGGAGGCGCGCCCTTGCCCTCGCCCAAACCCTCCCCCCGCCAGAAACTGGTCATCTTCACCGAGCACCGCGACACGCTCCATTACCTGGCCGAGCGGATCGCCACCCTCTTCGGCCGCCCGGACGCGCTGGTGACCATCCACGGCGGCCTGGGCCGCGAGGAACGGCGCCGCGCCCAGGAACGGTTTCTCCACGACCCCGAGGTGCAGGTCCTGCTGGCTACCGATGCCGCCGGCGAAGGCATCAACCTCCAGCGCGCCCACCTCATGATCAACTACGACCTGCCCTGGAATCCCAATCGCCTCGAACAACGCTTCGGCCGCATCCACCGCATCGGCCAAACCGAGGTCTGCCACCTCTGGAATCTGGTCGCCGCCGAAACGCGCGAGGGCGACGTCTATCGCCGCCTGCTCGAAAAGCTCGAGGAAGCCCGCCAGGCCCTCGGCGGACAGGTCTTCGACGTCCTGGGGAAACTCCAGTTCGAGGGCAAGCCCCTCCACGAACTGCTCCTGGAGGCCATCCGTTACGGCGACCGCCCCGAAGTCCGCGCCCGCCTCACCCGCATCGTCGAAAACGGCGTGGACCGCGCCCGCCTGGCCGAGCTGCTCGAAGAACGCGCCCTGGCGCAGGACACCCTGGATGCCGGTCGCGTGGCCCGCATCCGCGAAGACATGGAACGCGCCGCCGCCCGTCGCCTCCAACCGCACTACATCGAGTCCTTCTTCCTCGAAGCCTTCAAACGCCTCGGCGGCGCCGCCCGCCCGCGCGAGCCGCGCCGCTACGAAATCACCCATGTCCCCGCCGTGCTGCGCCAGCGTTCCGGGTCTCCCGGCCTCCTGCCGGACGGGGCCGGGGTCGCCGGCCACTGGCCGGCGCCGGGCAGAGGCGACCCCCTCCTGACCCGCTACGAACGCATCACCTTCGAGAAAGACCTCATCGCCCCGCCCGGCCAGCCGTTGGCGGCCTTCGTTTGCCCCGGCCATCCCCTGCTCGAGGCCGTGCTGGACCTGACCCTCGAACGCCACCGCCACCTGCTCCGGCGCGGCGCGGTGCTGGTGGACGACCGCGACCCCGGCACGCAGCCCCGCGTCTTGTACCTCCTCGAACACGCCATCCAGGACGCCAGCCGCCTGCCCTCCGGCGAACGCCGCACCATCTCCCGCCGCCTCCTCTTCGTGGAACTGGACGCCGCGGGCCAGGTGCGCCCCCTCCACCATGCCCCCTACCTGGACTACCGCCCGCTGGCAGAGCACGAGCCCACCCCCGCCGCCCTGCTCGCCCACCCCGCCTGCGCCTGGATCACCGGCGCCGGCGCCCCCGGGGCGGCCCCCATCGCCCAACGCGCCCTCGACCACGCCATTGCCACCGTCGTCCCCGAGCACGTCGCCGAGGTCCGCGACCGCCGCCTGGCCTGGATCGCGAAAACCCGCGCCGCCGTCCAGGACCGTCTCACCAAGGAAATCGCCTACTGGGACCGCCGCGCCGAGGAACTCAAACTCCAGGAACAGGCCGGCAAACCCGCCGCCCGGCTCAACTCCGCGGAGGCCCGCCGCCGCGCCGACGACCTGGCCGCCCGCCTCCAACGCCGCCTCACCGATCTGGACCGCGAGGCCCAAATCTCCGCCCTGCCCCCCGTCCTGCTCGCCGGCCTCGTGATCGTCCCCGCCGGCCTGCTGGCCCTGCTCGGCGGGCGCGCCCCGACCCCGCCCCCCACCGCCCCGGCCGACACCCGAGCCGCCGCCGCCCGCGCCCGGGCCATCGTCATGGAAGTCGAACGCGCCCTCGGTTACGAACCGGTGGACCGCGAGGCCGACCGGCTCGGCTACGACCTCGAAAGCCGCGACCCCCGCACCGGCCGCCTGCGCTTCCTCGAAGTCAAAGGCCGCGTGGCCGAGGCCGCCACCCTCACCGTTACCCGCAACGAAATCCTCACCAGCCTCAACCGACCCGACGACTACATCCTGGCCATCGTCGAGTTCCTCCCGGGCGACGCCCACCGTGTGCACTACGTCCGCCAACCCTTCCGCCGCGAGCCCGACTTCGGCGTCACCAGCGTCAACTACAACTTCGCCGAACTTCTGGCCAGAGCGGAGGCCCCCCGGTGATTCCTTGACTCCAACAGCGCCTTGAAACAACCTTTTTCCATGACAACGACCATCACAAGCAAAAACCAGGTCACCTTGCCCGCCGAGCTGGTCCGTGAACTCGGCTGGCAGCCGGGACATCAGATCGAATGGACCAAGACCGAGGACGGCAGCCTCATTGCCCGACGCAAACCCACCCGCGCCGAGCTCGCCCAACAGGCCATGGGCATGGGAAGACGCTGGCTCAAGCCGGGGGCGGACCCCATTCGCGATCTCATGGAGGAACGAGCCCGCGACGAGGAGGCCTTGGAGGCCAAATGCCGGCGCCTTGCGGGGTCATGACCCATCTGACACCTCCGCCCTGCTTTGCCTCTACTTCCAAGAGCCGGGTTCCGAACGGCTGGCCGCGCTGCTCGCCGATCCGGCGAACGAACCGGGGATCAGCGCCCTTTCCCTCGTGGAGTTCTGGGCCGTGCTGAAACGCCTGGGCCGGGAAGACCGCATGGAACAGGACTGGCCCGCCCTGCGCCCGCTTTTCTCAGAAATCGTTCCGGCCTCCGAGCCTGTCGTTTTGCGGGCGCTCGCGCTCCGTCGGGCCACCCCCGACCGGCTCCCTGCCATCGACGCCATCATCGCCGCCACCGCCGCCGTGCATGACGCCCTCCTCCTTCACCGGGACACTCATCTCCTCGCGATCCCGCCAGAATGGCTCCGGCAGGAATTTCTCAAATGACCCCCCGCAAAAAGCTCATCGAAGTCGCCCTGCCGCTGCAGGCCATCAACGA
>JBBIJZ010000161.1:0-4645 GCA_037445715.1 Verrucomicrobiales bacterium
GCCCTGGCGCGGGCGCGGGCGGCGGCCGAGCGGGCGCAACGCGAAAAGGCGCGGCGTCAGCAGCGGCGTCCCAGCGCCGCGGCGCGACGCCGCAGGGTCGAGGCCAAGCGACGACTGGCGGCAAAGAAAGCGGCGCGGCGGCGCGTCGAGCCGGAGTGACCCGGCGGAGCGAGGGGCAGGCAACGCCAGCGAGCGCGGAGGGGCCGGTGGGGCTGCGCTGCTGCAAAGTTCGGTCGGACCGTACGGCCGCGCGCATTCGGCAGGGCCGCGCTGCTGCGCGGCCGCCGTAGAGGCGCGGTTCTCCAGGCGGCCGCAACGGCCCGGGCTTGCCCGGGGTGCACAGGTGGTGGCGCGCGCCACCCGGAGGCGTTTTCCGGGCCGCCGCGTCCGGATGCCGGCGGCGTCTTCGGGGGGGCCGCCGGTCAAGGAAAGGCTCGTCACTGGGGTTGGCGGGCGTATGCTGGGGGCGTGTTCGATTGGACCGACCGCCATTACTTCGCGCTGGCCGTGGTGCTGTACGGCCTGGCGACGCTGTACGCGGTGTTTCTGTGGCAACGGGGGTTTCGGCGGGACAACCGCATCATCTACATCCTGTTGCTGGCCGGAGCGGGGGTGCACACCGTCGCCATGCTCAAGCGCGGTTTCTCCTTCCAGCGCTGCCCGGTGACCAATCTGTACGAGGCCACGCTGTTTGTGGCCTGGACGGTGGCCGCCAGTTATCTGGTCTTCGGGCTGGTGCGGCGGTTTCGCTTTGTGGGGGCGTTTGCCGCGCCGCTGTTGCTGGGGTTGGGGGTGTTTGCGCTGATGCCGGGGCTGGACCGGCACGGGCCGCAGCCGGAATTTCGCCCGCCGCTGTCCAGTCTGCATGCCACGCTGGTGCTGCTGGCCTACGGGGCGTTCGGTCTGGCCGGGGTGGCGGCGCTGATGTTTGTGAAACAGGAGCGCGACCTGAAGTTCAACAAGGCCCGGGCGGCGCAGGCGTTTCTGCCCTCGCTGCAACGGCTGGAGGCGGTGATGGTGCGGCTGCTGCAGGTGGGGTTCGGGTTGTTGACCGTGGGCCTGGGGCTGGGCAGCGGCTGGCTCAAACAGGAGCGGGGTGCGTACTTTTTGCCGGACGCCAAGATTCTCTGGTCGCTGTTCATCTGGCTCCTGTACCTGAGCCTGGTGGTGGCGCAGGGCCGGTGGTGGCAGAGCGGCCGCCGACTGGCCTGGGCGGCGATGGGCGCCTTCGCCTTTGTCATGCTCACCTTCTGGGGGTTCAACCTGCTCTCGGACATCCACCACCCCTGAGCCATGCCGGTCGTCGTTGTCGGCCTGAACCATCGCACCGCCCCGGTCGAGGTGCGGGAATGCCTGGCCTTCCCCGAGGCGGACATCCCGGCCGCCCTGGCCGGCGTGCGCGCGCGCGGCCTGGCCGCCGAGGCGGTGATTCTGTCCACCTGCAACCGCGTCGAACTGTACGCCGCCACGGACCTGGCCCCCGCCACGGCCCTGGCCGGGTTGCGGGCCTACCTGCTGGAGAACCGCCGCTACACCGGCCCGGCCGACGTGGCGTTTTACACCCTGAGCGAACCGCAGAGCCTCGAACACCTGTTCCGCGTGGTCAGCGGGCTGGACTCGATGGTCCTGGGCGAAACCGAAATTGCCGGCCAGGCCAAGAAGGCCTACGACCTGGCGCTGCGCGCCGGCGCCACGGGCCGGCGCCTGAACCGCGCCTTCCAGCGCGCCTTCAGCGTGGCCAAACAGGTCCGCACCGAGACCCAGATCCAGCGCGGCAGTGTCTCGGTGGCCTCGGTGGCGGTGGACCTGGCCGAACGCATCTTCGCCGCACTCGATCGCTGCACCGTCATGATCCTCGGTGCCGGCGACACCGGCGAGAAGGCCGCCCGGGCCCTGCTCTCCCGCGGGGCGCACGGCCTGGTGGTGACCAACCGCTCCTTCGAACGCGCCGCCGCCCTGGCCGCCGAACTGGGCGGCCGCGCCGTGCCCTTCGACGACTGGTCGGCCGAGTTCACCCGGGTGGACATCCTCATCAGCAGCACCGCCGCCCCGGGGTACGTCCTGGACCGCGCCCGGCTGGCTTCGCTGCTGCCGGCCCGCCGCGGCCGGCCGCTGCTGCTCATTGACCTTGCCGTGCCCCGCGACATTGACCCCGCGGTCAACCAGCTCGACGGCGTCTTCCTCTACGACATTGACGACCTCCAGGCCATTGCCGACGAGGCCCTGCGCCAGCGCCAGGAGGAAATCGCCCGCTGCGAACAAATCATCCGCGCCCGCGTGCACGACCTGCTGGAAACCGCCCCCGGCCCGGTCGCCACGCTCGTGCCCGGCGCCGCGCCGACCGCCCCCGTGACGGCCCCGCCCGACCCGGCCTCCGCCGGTTCCCCTCATGCCCGCTGAACGCCCCATTCGCATCGCCACGCGCGGCAGTCCGCTGGCGCTGGCCCAGGCCGAAACCGTGGCCGCGCTGTGCCGCGCGGCGTTTCCGCGGCTGCGGTTCGAGCTCAAAATTGTCCGCACCACCGGCGACCGGCTGCAACACGCCGCGCCGCCCCGACCCGGCGAGACGTTGCCCAAGGGCCTTTTCACCAAGGAACTCGAAGTGGCGCTGTTGCGCGGCCAGGCCGAGCTGGCGGTGCACAGCCTCAAAGACCTGCCCACCGAACTGCCGGCCGGCCTGGTCCTGGGCGCCGTGCTCAAACGGGCCGACCCGCGCGACGTGCTCGTGTACCGCAGCGAGGCGCTGGCGCGCCAAACCCACGTGGTGCCCGGGGCCCAGGCGACGGATTGGGAACCGTCTTCGGCCCCGCGGCGCGGTTTTCCGCCCGGCCTGCGCCTGGCCGACCTGCCCGCCGGGGCGGTCCTCGCCACCAGCAGCCCCCGTCGCCGCGAACAAATCCTGGCCGCGCGCCCGGACCTGCGCGTGGTGGAAATCCGCGGCAACGTCGGCACCCGCCTGCAAAAGCTCGCCGACAAGGCGGAGCTGGACGCCACGCTGTTGGCGGCCGCCGGGCTCGAGCGCCTGGGCATCCGCCCGGACGCAAACGGCGCGCTCACCTGCCCGGTGCTGGACGCCGCCAGCATCTCCGCGCCGCCCGCCGTGCCGGAGGGGCTGCTGGCCGTGCCGCTGCCGGTCGAGGAAATCCTTCCCGCGGTCGGCCAGGCGGCCATCGGGGTGGAAATCCGTGCCGGGGACGAGCGGATCGAGGCGATCTGCGCGCGGCTCAATCACCACGACACCTACCAGTGCGTGCGCTCGGAGCGGGCGTTCCTGCGGGCGTTGGGCGGCGGTTGCCAGAGCCCCGTGGCCGCCTACGCCGTGGCGGAGAACGGCCGGCTGTGGCTGCGCGGCATTTCCTTCCGCAGCGGACCGCCACGCCGGGGCGAGGTGCGCGGGGATCTGAAGGACCCGGTCGGCGTGGGCGAGGCGCTGGCGGCGGCCTTGTCCCCGGCGGCGTGAAAAGCCGGCGGCGGCCGGGAAAGGCGGCTCTGTGCCGGGGCCATCTCGCCTCCGGCCATTGCCGGGTTGGCCGCCGCGCAGACTTCTCCGTCTGCCGTGTCGCGGATTTCCAAATCCGCGGACCCTCCGCGTTGACCTGCCCCGGCGACAGGGAAATCGGCGTTGCGGCAGCAGGTTGGGAAGCCGGCGTTACGACCGCGGCAATCAATTGCGATGCGCCTCCCTGCCCGTACCGGCCAATCCTGCTTGGCGGTGGGCCCGGCCCGACCTAGTTTCCCCTCCCGTGCAAGCCGCACTGCGTTTCCTGGCCCTGCTCAACGCCGCCGTCTGGCTGGGGGCCACGGTGTTTTTCACGCTCGGCGCCGGCCCGGCCTTTTTCAGCCCGGAAATGGCCGCCTTCCTGCCCCGGCCCCATCGCGCGCGCGCGGCGGAGCTGGTGATTGCCCGGCTGTTCACCCTGCAACAGGTCTGTGGCGGCATCGCGTTGACGCTGCTGCTGATGGAATGCGTGCGGGTGGGAAAAATCGTTCAACGCTGGCATCTGGGGCTGGCGGGCGGACTGCTGGCGGTGAGCCTGCTGGCGGGCGGTTGGCTCGCCCCGCACCTGCACGAACTGCAGCGCGTGCGGTACGCGCCGGACTCGCCCCCGGCCCGGCGCGCAGCGGCGGAGGTGTCTTTCCACCGCTGGCACGCCTTCTCGCAGGTGATGAACCTGGTGGTGCTGGCCGGGCTGGGGGTGCACCTCTGGGCCGTGAGCCGGCCACCGGAGACGCCGCGCCTGGGCAACGTCTTCCGCGCCCCGCCGCCCGCGGACGGCACCGTCCCCCGGATGCTGTGAACCCGACCGCCGAAGTCGGAGAGCCCGCCCGCCCGCGGGCGTTGCCGGCCGCTCGGCCAGCCCCGGCCCGGGTCAGGGCCGGACTTTACGCCGTTCCCGGGAACGACCTGTCCCCGGAAACACCGGCCTTGCTGTCCGCGGAGGACAAAGCCGGTTTGTCCTTGTCCGCCGGGCGCAACCCCAAAAGCGCCACCTGTGGCATCCGCCCGGTCAACCAGGACAACCAGAAAAAGCAGGGATGGATGGGTTGACGGCGCTGCCCCCGAGCGGTAAGCCTTTGCCATGAAGTCGGCCGGTCAAACCTTTGTCTTTGGCTTGACCGCTTTGTCCCAATACCACTGTTAGGC
>JBBIJZ010000162.1:0-4406 GCA_037445715.1 Verrucomicrobiales bacterium
GGTGCCGCGCCGGGTGCGCGAGCAGCGCCGCGCGCGGGCCATGCAGGTGCAGCGGGAAATCGCCCGGGCGCACGCCGCCGCGCAGGTGGGCCGCGAGCGGGTGGTGTTGACCGAAGGCCCGGCCAGCGCCGCGCAGCTCCGCGCCGCCCGGCTCTTCAGTTGGGAACACGGCCTGTTGCGCGACACCCCCGCCGCGGCCGAACCGCCCCGCGGCCGGGACTGGACGGTGGCCCGCGGCGAGGGCGATGCGCCGGACATTGACGGCCGGGTGTACGTGCGCGGGCGGTGGCCGGCGGGGGAGTTCCGGCGCGTGCGCGTGATCGGCCACACCGATTACGATCTGCTGGCCGAGCCGGTGGGGTGAGGCCGTCCGTGCGGTCCGCCCCCACCGCGGGTTCCCCGGCCGGGGTCGGTGCTTGGCGCGACCTTGGCGGGCCGCGGGGAACCGGGTACAACGGCGGCCGCCGATGAACCTGCCCAACAAGCTGACCGTCTCCCGCCTGGCGCTGACGCTGGCCTTTTTGCTGGCGGTGTTTTCGCGCACCGGCGCGGGCGACGCGCTGGCCCTGGGGGTCTTCATCGCCGCCAGCCTCACGGACCTGTTCGACGGGCGGATTGCCCGGCAGCGGCGGCAGATCACCAACTTCGGCATCCTCATGGACCCGCTGGCGGACAAGGTGCTGATCTGCTCGGCCTTCATCGCCTTTGTGGACCGCGACCTGATGCCCGGCTGGATGGTGGTGATCATCGTGGCACGGGAGCTGGCCATCACCGGGCTGCGGCTGTTGGCCGCCTCGCAGAACGTGGTGCTGGCGGCCGAGGGCTTCGGCAAGCACAAGACCGTGTCGCAGATCGTGGCCATCATCGCCATCCTCGTGGGCGCGGCGTATCGCGACTGGGGCACGGTGGGCGCGACGGTGTTTGGCGGGCCGGTGCTGGGCCGGCCGTGGGTGGAGTGGTTGACCGTGGCCGCCCAGTGGTGGGCCGTGGCGCTGACGGCCGTCTCCGGCGGGCTGTACCTCTGGCGCAACCGCCGACTTTACCTCGACCACCTGTGAGCCCGCGGGCCTGGATGTGCTGGGTGGCGGAGGGCTTCGGCGCGGGGCGCCTGCCGGTGGCGCCGGGCACGTGGGGCACGCTCGTGGGCCTGGGCTGGACGATGCTCTTGCTGGCCGCGGGCTCCGGGTGGGTCTTCGCCGGCGGTGGCGTCCTGGGCCTGATGGCGGCGGTGGGGTTTTGCGGCGCGGCGGAGCAGCATCTGGGCCGGCCCGACCCGCCCTCGGTGGTGCTGGACGAGATCGCCGCCGTGCCGCTGTGTTTTGCGGGCTGGCAGGTCGTTCAGCTCGTCCAGACCGGCCGGGCGCTGCACCCCGCCGACCTGCTGCGCGACGGCGCCTGGCTGGTCACCCTGACCGGGGTGCTGGCGTTCCGGTTGTTCGACGTGCTCAAGCCCTGGCCGGTGCGGCAAAGCCAGGCCTGGCCCGGCGGTTGGGGCATCACCGCGGACGACGTGCTGGCCGCGGGCTACGTGAACCTGGTCCTGGGGCCGGTGCTCGCGGTGTTCCCCCGGGGGTGAGCGGCGTCGCCGGCGTTCCCGGGGTTCACTCCGGCACGGGCGCCAGCCAGTAGGAAGTGTTGGCGCGGGTGGCGAATTCCCACACCCCGGGGGCCGCCCGGGTGACGGGCACGATGCGGCCCCGCGCCGAGCCGCGGCGGACCTCGGGCGGTGAGGCGGCGCGGACCCGACAGGGGTTGCCCAGCAGCGAGCGAATTCGCGCCCCGGTCAGGCGGCCGTTTTGCCACGCCAGGTCCACCGCGAAGCCCCCGCGCGCGCGCAGGCCCTCCACGCGCCCCTGCGGCCAGGCGCCGGGCAGGGCGGGCAGCAGTTCCAGGACATAGGCCGGCGCGGTGTGCGGAGCGGCCGGCAGGGTTTCGTGGCTCTGGAGCAACATCTCGCACAGGCCGGCCGTGCCGCCGAAGTTGCCGTCAATCTGGAAGGGCGGGTGGAGGTCAAACAGATTCGGGGCCACGCTTTTTTGGAGCAACGCCACGAGGTTGCGCCAGGCCTGTTCGCCGTCGCCCAGCCGCGCCCAGAAGTTGATGATCCAGGCGCGGCTCCAGCCGGTGTGGCCGCCGCCGTGGGCCAGGCGGCGCTCGAGGGTCACGCGCGCCGCGCGCGCCAGCTCGGGCGTGCCGTGGCGGGTGATTTGCCGGCCCGGGTGCAGGGCAAAGAGGTGCGAGATGTGCCGGTGGCCCGGCTCCGGCTCGTCGTAGTCCTCGCTCCACTCCATCAGTTGCCCGTGCCGGCCGATGCCGGGCGGGGGCAGGCGGCGCAGGGTGGCCTCGAGCCGGTCGCAAAACTCGGCGTCCCGGCCCAGCACCGCGGCGGCGGCGAGGCAGTTTTGGAACAGGTCGGTGATGATCTGCGTGTCCATCGAAGCGCCCATGCACAGGTGGCCCACGGTGCCGTCGGGCAGGCGGTAGGCGTTTTCGGGCGAGAGGGACGGTCCGCTCACCAAGCGGCCCTTGGGGTCCTCGACCAGGTAATCGAGGAAGAACTCGGCGGCTTCCTTCATGGCCGGGTAGGCGCGCCGGGCCAGGAAGTCGCGGTCGCCGTGGAAGGCGTAGTGTTCCCACAAATGCTGGCAGAGCCAGGCCGCGCCCATCGGCCAGAGCCCCCACTGCGGGCCGTCGCCCGGGGCGGTGAAGCCCCAGATGTCGGTGATGTGATGCGCCACCCAGCCGCGGGCACCGTAGTGCACCTGCGCGGTGCGGCGGCCCGGTTCGCGCAGGCTTTCGATCAACTCGAAGAGCGGCCGGTGACACTCGCCGAGGTGGGCCGGCTCGGCGGGCCAGTAATTCATCTGCAGGTTGATGTTGAGGTGGTAGTCGCTGTTCCAGGGCGGGCTCATGCCCTCGGCCCAGAGGCCCTGCAGGTTGGCCGGCAGGTCGCCCGGCCGCGAGCTGGCCAGGAGCAGGTAACGGCCGTACTGGAAAAACAGGGTCAGCAGGTGGGGGTCCGCCGCGCCGGCCCGGAAGCGGGCCAGCCGCACGTCGGTGGGTTCCGCCGCCGCGGCCCCGCCGCCCAGGTCCAGCCGCACCCGGCGGAACAGCCGCTGGTAATCGTTCACGTGCGCCCGGAGCAGTTCCGGGTGGGCCTTCCGCGCGGCCCGGCGGAGTTGTTCGAGCACGGACGCCTCGGCATCGCGCCCGCCGAAACTGGTCGCCGCGCCCAGGATCAGCGTGGCCGTGGTGGCGTCCCGCACCTCGAGCCGTGGCCCCGGCGCGAAGACCTGGCCGCGGTCGGCCACGACGCGGACGGCGACGAAATAGTCCAGGCCCTTGCCGCCGTCGAGCGTGCCGCGCATGTGCAACAGGTCCGGCGGGCGGGTGGAAACCGCAAACTCCTGCTCGCGGTCGAGCGTGACGAAAAAAGTCAGCCGGCCCGGGGCGGACGCCGTCAGCCGCACCACCAGCACCTGGTCGGGGTGACTGACGAACAACTCCCGGGTGTAGGTCACCTCGCCCACGCGGTAGCGCACCCGCGCGGTGGCGGTGTCCAGGTCCAGCTCGCGGCGGTAATCCTGCGCGGCTTCGTGGCCGGGGAATTCCAGGCGCAGGTCGCCCAGGGACTGGTACGGCCGCAGGGTCATCGGGCGGCCCATCATTTTTTCGCCGGCCAGTTTCATGGCCTCGACGGGCCGGCCGGCGAAGAGTAGACGACGGACTTCCGGCAGGGCGGCGCGGGCCTCGGTGTTGTTGCAATCCCGCGGGCCGCCGGCCCAGAGCGAGTCCTCGTTGAGCTGGAGCCGCTCGCGGGCCGTGCCCCCGAAGACCATCGCGCCGAGTCGGCCGTTGCCCAGGGGCAACGCCTCGCGCTCCCAGTTGGTGGCCGGCCGGGTGTACCAAAGCGTCAAGGCCCCGGCCGCGGGCGGCGCGGCTGTCCAAACCGGGGGGACCAAACCCGCCGTGAGCAGAGCGGCCAGCAGGGCGCACCGGCCCAACCCGGCCGCGAAGAAGCGAGCGCAGAACATGCCGGGACGGTTGGCAAAGGCCCCGGACGCGTCAAGCCCCCGCCGCCCGAATCGCCCGGCCGGCGCGGTCCGCCGCGGCATTGACGGCCCGCACCCCACCCCGCAGCTTCAACGCCGCACCGATGGCCGCCCCGCAACCTCGTTTCCCCGCTGCCGCCCCGGTCCTCGGCCTCGAGGCCGGCGGCACCCGCACCGTGGCCCTGGCCGTGGACGCCGCCGACCGCGTGTTGGCCCGGGTCGAGGCCGGCCCCGCCAACCTGCGCCTGCTCGACGACGCCGCGCTGCGCCGGCATTTCGCGGCGCTCGCGGCGCAGTTGCCCGCGCCGGCCGCGGTGGGCATCGGCATGGCCGGCGCCCGCGAGGCGTCCGACC
>JBBIJZ010000163.1:0-4329 GCA_037445715.1 Verrucomicrobiales bacterium
GTTGCTGGGCAAACTGCACCCGGGCGACGGCCAGCCCGCCACCGACCTGCCCGGTACCTGGCCGGGCTTCCGCGGGCCGGACCGCAACCACGGCCCGGCGCCCGTGACCGTGCCGCTGGCCCGCGCCTGGGAAGGCGGCGCGCCGCGCCCGTTGTGGTCCGTGGAACTGGGGGAGGGCTACGCCGGTCCGGCGGTGTGGAACGGCAGGGTGTACCTCCTGGACTACCACCAGCCGACCCGGGAAGACACCTTGCGCTGCCTGTCGCTGGCCGATGGCCGGGAAATCTGGCGCTTCGCCTACCCCATGCCCCTCAAGCGCAACCACGGCCTCTCCCGCACCGTGCCGGCGGTGACCGACCGCTACGTGGTCACCCTCGGTCCCAAATGCCACGTGGCCTGCCTCCATCCGGAGACCGGCAAATTGTACTGGGGCCTTGACCTGGTGCGCGACTTCGGCGCCACCGTCCCGCCGTGGTACGCGGGACAGTGCCCGTTGATTGACGGCGACCGGGTTATCCTCGCCCCCGGCGGGCCGGACGCGCTGCTGATAGCCGTGGACCTCGCCACCGGCCGGGTGTTGTGGAAAACGCCCAATCCCAACGGCTGGAAAATGACCCACGCCTCGATCGCCGTCGGCGAGCTGGCCGGCCGCCGCCAGTACGTGTACCCCGCCAGCCACGGTGTGGTGGGGGTGGACGCCGCCGACGGCCGCCTGCTCTGGGAAACGCCCGACTGGAAAATCAGCATCGCCACCATCCCCACGCCGGTGTTGCTCGAGGGCGACCGCGTGTTTCTGGCCGGCGGCTACGACGCCGGCGCCCTGATGCTGCAGATCGTCCGCGAAGGCGACCGCTTCGTGCCCCGACCGCTTTACCGCCTCAAGGCCGACACCTTCGGCGCCACGCAGCAGACCCCGGTCTATCACCTGGGCCGCCTCTACGGCGTGCGGCCCGACGGCCGCTTCACCTGCCTGGACCCGGCGGACGGGCGGGTGGTCTGGACCAGCGAGCCGGGCCTGAACTTCGGCCTGGGCGCTTTCCTGATCGCCGACGGCCTGGCCTACGTCCTGACCGACGGCGGCCGGCTGGTGCTCATGGAAGCCTCGCCCACGCAATACACCCCGCTGGCCCGCGCGCAGATTCTCCAGGGCCGCGAGGCGTGGGGGCCCATGGCGCTGGTCGGCGGCCGCCTGCTGGCCCGCGACCTCACCCGCCTGGTCTGCCTGGACGTGGCGGCGAAATAACCGCCTGAAGCTGGTACGCACCCGGCCCCGTCGCGCCAAGCCTGCTGCAAACGCCGCCTACCGGCCTCACTCCAACGGCCAGCCCCCTTGGTCGTTGATGAGCACTTCAATGTGCGCCATCTCCACACGCGTCTCGGCCAGCGCGGCCAGGGTCCGCTGGTAATGCACGATGTCGTCGTGGGTCAGCGTGCGCCCGCGCCGGTCCTTGAGCCATTTCTCGGCCACCTGGTAGCCGCCGATACGGAACTGCCACACCACCGGCGCCACGCCGTCGAAATACTGCGCGCGGTTGATGTACACCCGCGCCGGCGGGGCCGGCTTCGTACCCCTTGGGCGCGGGGAGTGGCGAGGTTTCCGGGGCGGCCGGCTTCCGGCCGCGCCGACGCGTCGCCGTCGCCGCGCAGGGCGGGACGTACACGACCTGCTCGACCACGTTTGAGCCGGGCACGTCAAAGGCGACGTCTTCTTCCACCGTCAGCTTGAGCGTATGCAGGCCCACCAGCCGCTCGCCCCGCGCGCACAACTTCCGGAACAGCGCCAGGTGGCGGGTGATCGGCACCCGCGGGAAGTCCAGCTTCAGAAACTCCGCGTAGCGCGCGCGGTAGCCGGGGGCGTGAAGGACCGCGTAGATGTAATGAAACACGTCTTCCGGCCCGAAGATTTTTTTGAGATCGCCCCGGCCGTCGGCCACGAACGTCAGCTTCAGCCGGGCCTCGAAGGTGGCGATGAACGCGGCGGCCAGGTTCGGCCGGCGTCCGTTCTCCACCGGCACCAGCTCGGCCTGCGCCGCCTCCTCGCCGTTCGGGTAGAGGTAAAGGGGGAAGACGGTGTTGATGTCGTAGGCCGCGCAGGATTTGTGCCCCGCGATGACGGTGGTGGCCAACACGCCGAACTCCTCCTTCGTCTGCCGCGTGGTGACCAGCCCGAGGTTCTCGCCGGCCAGAAGGTGCCGCATCACCTTCTCAGCCGGACGGCTGGTCAGGCCCGGATCGTAATACAGCCAGCGGAAGTCAAACGGGCGGTAGAGGCAGCGTTGGATCGCCTTGCTGTTCCAGCGACATTTCTGGCGGCGGCTCTCGATGTCGTAGCTGCTGGTGTCCTCCACGCGATACTGCCGCAGGAACGCCGGCGGAGGTTGGGGACCAAAGAAGGTCTGCATCCGCCGTTCCAGCGCTTTACGATCGCAGTCAAAGAACAGGTCATCCCGGTCCGTTTTCAGGCCGTTGTTGCTGACCGGGAAGGCATCTTTAAGTGACCACGCCTCGTTCCACTCCTGTTCGTGCTGGGCGTTGCGGGGGTGGAAGAAGAAGTCCGGGGGGTCGGGGGTGAAGACGGTCCACTCGGTGTTGGTGGCGTTGTGGCGGTTGAGCCAGTCGTACTTGTGCTGGCGCAGGCCCCAGAGGTCGGCACGGTGTACGGTGGCCAGCGGCTTCCGGCTCCGGCCGGCAGCCCGGGGGCCGGGCGCCGGAGCCGGCAGCTTGACCATCAGCACAATGGCCACGCCCACCGTGATGTCGAAGACGTTTTCGTCCTTGGAGCCGTCGGGCGCCGTTTCCTGCTTCTTGGCCGAGCCGTGGAGGTTGAGCACGTAGATCTCGTCGAAACTTTCCAGCAGGCTTTGCCGCATGCGGCGGTGGGTGAGGCCGTCGAGATAGACGTTGTTGGTGATGAAGCCGATGATGCCCTGGCCGGTGCGTTCGATGCGCCACTGCGCCCAGCGGATGAATTTGATGAAGTCGTCGTCGAGGTTGAGTTTCTTCTCGCCCAGGCCGCGCTTGTAGTCGGCCAGCAGGCCCAGGATGAAGGGATTGCGGTTTTGCCGGCCGAAGTTCGAGTAGGGGGGATTGCCCAGGACCACGAGGACGGGGCGGTGTTTCTTGATGGCGGTGGCCTCGTTGGCCTCCCGGCTCAGGATGGCCAGCGGGCCAAGCTGGGGGGTCACGTGCTCGATGTCTTCCAGGGTGTTGGTGAGGTAGATGTGCAGGCGTTCCCCGGGCTGGAAGGTGTAACTCCAGCGCGCCCGCTGCAATTCCATCAGGTGCCGCGCCTGGCCCAGCTCGAGGCCGAGCTTGAAGTGGGCCACCGCGTACGGCGCCATCATCAGCTCGAACCCGAAAAGCCGCGGCAACAGGTGCTCATGCACGTACGCCGGCCAGAGCCCGGCCTGGTGCCGGCGCTCGAAGCGTTCCCGGATGTGCTCGATCACCTCAAAGAGAAACGTGCCCGTGCCCGTGCCGGGTCGAGGATCAGGACCCGGTGGGGCGGCTCACCGCCCGCCCCCGGCGCGACGTTGGGCGCGGCCGGCAGGCGCGACTTGTCCGCCAGCCCGTCCTTGAGTCCGAAGCGCTCGCGGAGCAGCCAGTCCACGCTTTCGACGATGTAGGACACCACCGGCTCGGGCGTGTAATAGACGCCGCGCAGTTCGCGCAGTCGCGGATCGTACGCCGCGAGAAAGGTCTCGTAGAAATGCACCACGGGATCGTGCCGGCGCCCGGCGCCGCGGCCCTTCCCGAAATCTTCCAGGATGGCTGCCAAGTCCGCCGTCGCGAGCAGGGTGACCAGATCACGCACGTAGCCGGCAAACGGCTCTTCCTCGAGCCGGGGACCGGTGATCAGGTCGAAGAAGTCGCGCAGGAACGGGTTGGTGCGCGGGATCAGCTTGGCCGCCTCCGCCACGGTGAACGGGGCGCTGACCCCGGACATGACGCGGGCGGAAAACAGGCCGTAAGCCAGCGTCTGGGCGAACATGTCGGCAAACTCGCCTTCGCGGCCGGGATCGGCCAGTTCCGGCAGCAGGGTACGGGCAAAGGTTTCGCGCCAGTCCCGCAACAGTTCCGAGGCGTGTCCATTCTGGAAGGCGACGGTGATGGCCTCGCGGATGAGATGGGTCAGGCGGGCCAGGCGCCGGGCCAGTTCATCCGCGTCGGTCAAGCGGAGCGGCTCCCGGCTCAGGAATTCCTCGAGCAGGTGCTGCGCCCGGGCCAGCGCGGCGGTGTCCGGCACCAGCGTGCCGTCGCCACGCACGCTGGCCAGCCGCACCCGGTCCCGTTCCTCGCCGTTCACAAACCAGCGGAACTCGAGGTGGT
>JBBIJZ010000164.1:0-4251 GCA_037445715.1 Verrucomicrobiales bacterium
CAGGGCTTCCGCGCGGTCCTCGCCGGCGAGCCCGAGCGCACCTACCGCATCGAGGCCAGTGAGAACCTGGTGGACTGGACGCCGCTGGTCGAGGTGCGGGCCGATGCCGAGGGGCGGTTCGAGTTCCGCGATCCCGAGGCGGCCGGCCGGGCCGCGCGATTTTACCGGGTGGTGGGCGACTGAGCTTGCCGCGCCATTGGGGTGGGTCACTACGGGGCGGCGGACTTCCGGCGCGGGGAGTCCGCCGCACTTTTTTCCGCCACCGGCAGGATCAGGCTGAAGGTGCTGCCCCGGCCGGGGGCGGTCTCCACGTGCAGGCCGTGGCCCATTTCGCCGGCGAACGGGGGCACCATGCACAGGCCCGCGCCGAGCCCCGGCCGGCCGGAGTCATCGAAGAGTACCGTTCGTTTCAGCCGGCGCGGTTTGGGCGCGGTGTCCCGGCGCGCCCGCGCAGGCACAGTCGGGCTCGGCGCGAAGCGGCTGAGCGGGCGGGTAAAACGCGTTGGAAATGCCGGGGCGGATTACACGTACGAGCCGGGTCGGTGGTGAGCTTCTGAACCAGAGGCCGGCCGGCGGCACCGTGTCCTCACCGCGCGCGCCAATCCAAGGACAAACTGAGTGCCGACATAGCAGCCCGGGTTTCCCCACCGAGGGTATCGCCGATTTCCCGATCGGCGGCGCGGGGGGGACCCGGCGGGTCGGCGGATTTGGAAAATCCGCGTTACGGCAGGCCGGGAGCTCCGCCGCTACGGTCAACCCGGCAACTGCAAGCCCCTGAGATGGGCGCTCCAACCCGATTCGTGCCCCCAAAAGACCGGCACTTCAGACGGCGTGGTGGGTTCGGCCCCGGATTGGAAGGCCCCGTGCGTTCAGCCGAAGAGGTCCAGTTGCGCCGGTGGTTCGAGGGCCTGGAGGGTCTCCCGCTCGGCGCGGTGGCGCGCGGCGCGGCGCACGTTGCCTTCCGGGGTCAGCTCGGAGGCCTCGAGGTTGCGCAGGATCACCTTGGCCCGCTCGATTACCGCGCGGGGCACGCCGGCCAGCCGGGCCACCTGGATGCCGTAGCTTTTGTCCGTGCCGCCGGGCACGATGCGGCGCAGGAAGATGATCTGGTCGTTCCACTCGCGCACGGCCACGTTGAAATTGCGCAGGCGCGGCAGCCGCGCGGCCAGCTCGGTCAGCTCGTGGTAGTGCGTGGCGAACAGCGTCTTGGCGCCGATCTGGTGGTGGAGGTGTTCGACGATGCTCCAGGCCAGGCTCAGGCCGTCGAAGGTGCTGGTGCCCCGGCCGATCTCGTCCAGGATGACCAGGCTGCGGGGGGTGGCGTGGTGCAGGATGTTGGCCGTCTCGGCCATTTCGACCATGAAGGTGCTCTGGCCGCGGGCCAGGTCGTCGCTGGCGCCGATGCGGGTGAAGATGCGGTCCACCAGGTCCACGCGCGCTGCCCGGGCCGGGATGAACGAGCCGGTGTGGGCCAGCAACACCAGCAACGCCACCTGCCGCAGGTAGGTGCTCTTGCCCGCCATGTTCGGGCCGGTGATCAGCATGATCTGCGGCGCGGCGGGCGTTTCGGCCGGGGGATTGCGGGGAGCGCCCGCGGTGGGAGACGAAGGGGGCGCCGGGGCGGGCGGTGCGGTTGCGGCATCGGCCACCGTCCCGTTCAGGGCGCCGGCCAGGTCGGTGTCGTTGGGCACGAAACGTTCCTCGGCGAGGGCCAGTTCGAGCACCGGATGCCGGCCGTCGCGGATGCACACGCGGCCGGCGTCGCCCACCTCCGGCCGGCAGTAGTTGTGCAGGCGGGCCTGTTCGGCGAAGGCGGCCAGCACGTCCAGTTCGCCCAGGGCCCCGGCGGTTTGCTGGAGGTCCCGCAGCCGGGCCAGCGCGGCTTCGCGCACGCGCAGGAACAGGTCGTATTCGAGCCGGGCGGCGCGCTCCTCCGCGCCCAGGATGCGGGCCTCCATTTCCTTGAGGGCGGGGGTGATGAAACGTTCGCCGTTGGCGATGGTTTGCTTGCGCACGTAGTCCGGCGGCACCTTGTCGAGGTTGGCCCGGGTGACCTCGATGTAGTAGCCGAAGACGGAGTTGAACCCGACCTTGAGGGACTGGATGCCGGTGCGGGCGATCTCGTCGCGCTGGAGGCGGGCGATCCAGTCCTTGCCGCCGCGCATGGCCGTGCGCAATTCGTCCAGGGCGGGGTCGTAGCCGTCGCGGATGAGGCCGCCTTCCTTGAGGGCCAGCGGCGGGTCGTCCACGATGGCGCGGCCGATGAGGTCCGCCAGGTCCGGGCAATCGCTCAGGCGGCCGGCCAGTTCAACCAGCAGCGCAGGTGGGTCCGGCGGGGAGGCAGGCGGTGCGGGCGCGGCGGTCTCGGCCAGGCACGGCAGTTCCGCCGGACGCGCCTCCCCGGCGGGGGCGGTGTTCGCCAAAGGGGCCAGCGCGGCGCGGACCCGGGGCACCTGGAGCAAGGCCGTGCGCAGGGCCACCAGGTCGCGGGCGTTGCCGGTGCCCACGCTCAACCGGGCGAGGGTGCGTTCGAGGTCGCGCACCGGGGTGAGCGCGTCGCGCAGGGCCTCGAGCCGGGCGGGCTCGGCCAGCAAGGTGGCCACGGCGTCCTGCCGGCGGCGAATGGCGGGCACCGAGGCCAGCGGCTGGGAAAGCCAGTCGCGCAGGCGGCGCGCGCCCATGGGGGTGACGGTGCGGTTGAGCGCGGCGTACAGCGTGGCCGTGCGCGGGCCGCCGCGCTGGAGGGGCTCGAGCACCTCGAGGTTCCGCAGCGTGGTGGCGTCCAGCACCAGGTATTCGCCGGGCTGGTAAAACCGCAGGCCGGTCACGTGGCGCGCGTCACGGCGCAGGTGGTGGACCACGTAATGCAGCACCGCCCCCGCCGCGCCGATGGCCAGGAGCCGCCCCTGGAGGCCGAACCCGTCCAGCGTGCTCACCTGGAAATGCTCCCGCACGGTGAACTGCGCCGTCTCCGGGGCGAAGGTCCAGTCGTCGTAGGCGCTGAGCGCGGCGCCGGTGCCTTGGAGCAACTGGCGCAACGTGCCGGCCTCGGCGGGGAGGACCAGCTCCGCCGGGCGCACCCGCTCCAACTCGGCCAGCAGGGCCTGGTCCGAGTCGAGCTCGGTGGCGCGGAAGTCGGCCGTGGTCAGGTCGAGCAGGGCCAGGCCGTAGCGGGCGCCGCCGGGGGCGACCGCGGCCAGGAAGTTGTTGCGCTCGGCGGCGAGCATCCGCTCGTCGAAGTGCGCGCCGGGGGAAAGAATCTGCGTGACCTGGCGGTGGACCAGTTTGCCCGGGCGGGCGTCCTCGAGCTGGTCGCACAAGGCCACCTTGCGGCCGGCGCGGAGCAGGCGGGCGATGTAGCCGGAGGCGGCGTGGTAGGGCAGGCCGCACATCGGCACGCCCTGGCGGGCGGTGAGGGTGAGGTTGAGCAGGCGCGCCCCTTCCTGCGCGTCCTCGAAAAACAGTTCGTAGAAATCCCCCAGCCGAAACAAGAGCAGCGCGTCCCGCGGCAGTTCCGCCTTGATCCGGCGGTACTGCGCCATCATGGGGGTGAGCGGGGCGTCCGCAGCCATGCGCCCAAGTTAAGGGCGGGCCGCCGGGCGGCGGAAGACCAATTGCGGGGCGGCGCGGGGCGCGCGCGGCGGCCCGCCCCGGGGCGCCGAAGGTCCGCGGTTTACCGGCCGGGCGACTCGAGGTCGGCGCGGTCGAACTCGACCCGCCAGGCGCCGCGCAACTCGCCGAGCTGGAACCCCGTGGCCTGGTCCTGCGGGTACAGCGTTTGCAGCAGCGCGAGCGTGGCCGGCTGGATGTCCCGGCCCTCGACGCCGTGGCATTGGAGGCAGAGCGGGTTGGTGATCACGATGGGCGCGTAAAACACCACCGTGTTGCTGGCCGTGGCCCGGACCACCGGCGCGGGCGTTTCGCCCCGGCCCAGCGCGAGTTGGAAGCCGCGCAGCACGGCCAGTTCCCCGGCGGCGGGGGCGTGGGTCGGGTTGCGCGGCTTGTGGCTGATGCGGCGCAGCCGGACCTGGTTTGTGGTCGCGACCAGTTCGGTCAGCGGGTGGGCGCGTTCGGAGCAGTACGGCAGGGCGTGGGTGATGCCGCCGGCGGCGAGGGCCCGGGCGAGATTGGTGCTGAGCAGGGCGAAGGCCTGGCCCGCGATGGCGCGGCCGCGCTCGAGGGCGGCCGTTTCCAGGGCCGGGGGCAGTTTGTCCGCGCCGGCACCGGATTCGGCGCCCGGCCGGCAGGCCG
>JBBIJZ010000165.1:0-2371 GCA_037445715.1 Verrucomicrobiales bacterium
GCCGGCACGGCCACCACCGCGGCGTCCAGCCCGCGCCCGCGCGTCCAGCGAGCCACCCGCTCGGGCAGGTCCGGGGCCTCGCCGCGCACGGTCTGGCACGCGCCCAGCCGCCGCGCCCATGCCAGTCGTTCCGGCATCAGGTCCGTGGCCAGCACGCGCGCCCCGCGCAGCGTCAACAGGCGGGTGAACATCAGACCGATGGGCCCCTGCCCGGCCACGAGCACGGTGTCACCGGGCGCCAGGCGCAGGCGGTGGACGGCCTTGAGCACGGTGTTGACCGGCTCGAGCAGGGCGCCTTCGAGGAAGGTGTTGCGGGCGGGGATTTTCACCACCCCGGGCAACACCCACGCCATCACGCGCACGTACTCGGCGTAGCCGCCGCCGGCGGGCTCGAACCCCGCCGTGATGCCCGTGCGTTTGTACGTGGCGCACTGGGCAAAGGCGCCGTGCCGGCAGAAGTGGCAGTCCCGGCAGGGCACGTGGTGGTGCAACGCCACGCGCTCGCCCGCGCGGAAGCCCCGCACGCGCGCGCCCACCCGGACGATGGTGCCGGCGGTCTCGTGCCCGAAGATGCGCGGCGGCGGCACGGTGCCGTGCTGGATTTTCTTGATGTCGGTGGGGCAGACGCCGCACACGGCCACGCGCACGAGCAGTTCCCCGGCGCGGATGCGCGGCACGGGCACGGTTTCGACCCGCAGGTCGCCGGGGCCGCGGTACACCACGGCGGTCATCGTCTCGGGCACGGTGTCGGGCGAAATCGGGCGCGGCACGGGCCGTGTCTAAGCCGGCGCGGGCCGGAACAAAAGCCCGGAATGGCCGGGCCGCTCCGGGGCCCCGGCGGCCACCCGCGCGCGTTCGGCGGCGCTCAACACCCGCCAGTGGGCCGGCGGCAGGTCATCCAGCCGGAAGCCGCCGATGCGCACGCGAATCAGCCGCAGCGTCGGATGGCCAACGGCGGCGGTCATGCGGCGGACCTGGCGGTTGCGGCCCTCGGTCAACTCCATCGCCAGCCAGCAGTCGGGCACGTTTTTGCGGAACCGGATGGGCGGGTCGCGCGGCGGCACCTCCGGCGGCGGGTCCAGCCGCCAGACGCGGCAGGGGCGGGTGCGTTCGCCCTGGAGGACCAAGCCGCGGGCCAGCGCGGCCAGCGCGGCGGCATCGGGGATGCGCTCGACCTGCACCCAGTACTCGCGCGGATGCCCCCGGCGCGGATGCAGCAGGCGGGCGTTCCATTCCGGCTCGTCGCTGAGCAACAAGAGCCCCTCGCTGTCCGCATCCAGCCGGCCGATGGGATAAACCCCCGGCGGCAGGCCAAATTCGGCCAGCGTTCGGTGCGGCGAGCCATCGGGCGTGAAGCGCGAGAGCACGCCGTAAGGTTTGTGGAAGGCGATCAACACCGGCGGCGCAATTTAGGGCCCGGCGGCCGGCGGCTCAACGGGGCTTTGGCATGGCCGGCCGGGGGCCGACGTGCTTTCATTCGCCCCCGTGGAAGTGATCATCCGACCCACGGCCGAAGCGGCGACCGACCTGGTGGCGCGGGTTATCGCCCGGGAACTGCGCGCCAACCCGCACCTGGTCCTGGGCCTGGCCACCGGCCGCACGATGGAGGCGGTCTATGCCCGGCTGGTGCGGTTTCACCGCGAGGAGGGGCTGGATTTCTCGCTGTGCTCGACCTTCAACCTGGACGAGTACGTGGGCCTGCCGCCCACCGACCGCCACTCCTACCGGCACTACATGAACCACCACCTCTTTCACCAGGTGAACATTGACCCGCGCAACACGCACCTGCCCGACGGCCTGGCGCCGGACCTGGACGCCGAGTGCCGCCACTACGAGGAGCTCATCCGGCGCTTCAACGGCATTGACCTCCAGCTCCTGGGCATCGGCCGCTCCGGCCACATCGGCTTCAACGAGCCCCTCTCCGCCCTCCAGTCCCGCACCCGTGTCAAGGCCCTCAGCCCGGTGACCCTTGCCCAAAACGCGCCCCTGTTCGGCGGCGCGGACCAGGTGCCGCGCCGGGCCATCACGATGGGCGTGGGCACCATCCTCGAAAGCCGCCGCTGCCTGCTCCTGGCCACCGGCGCAGAAAAGGCGGACATCGTGGCCCGCGCCGTCGAGGGCCCCATCACCGCCATGATCTCCGCCACGGCCCTGCAACTGCACCCGCGGTGCACGGTGGTGGTGGACGAAGCCGCCGCCGGCGGCTTGCGCTGCCGCGAGTACTACCGCTGGATCTTCGAGAACGAGCCGGAATGGGAACCGTTCCGGTAGCCGGCGCCGTCCTCGGCGCAACAACAGGCGGCCAAACCCGGCCGAGGAGCGCCGGGACTCCCCTGTCCAGATGCCGGAGGCCAGATGCCGGATGCCGGAG
>JBBIJZ010000165.1:2471-4192 GCA_037445715.1 Verrucomicrobiales bacterium
GGAGCGCCGGGACTCCCCTGTCCAGATGCCGGAGGCCAGATGCCGGATGCCGGAGTTCGGCAGTCGGGAGGGTGGAACGGGCAACCTTGCCCGTACCACCGGGCTACCAGCCCGGCGGCGTAGCGCAGGCTTCCCAGCCTGCTGTACCGCCGGCTTCCAGCCAGCCCGAGCCGCACACAAAGCCGAAGTCCGAAGTCCGAAGTCCGAAAAGCCGGAGCGGTTGCCGGTGAAGTTGGGAACAACGGCCGGGCCGGGGATGACTTCCGCCTGCAGTCATCCTCATTTCTGAGTTTTGAGTTTGGGCTTGTCTTCCAAAGCGCACCCTGGCTCCGGCGGGACGCCGAAGCCGGCGGGCGAGACGCCCGCGCTCCCCGAGCCCAGATGCCAGATGCCGGAGGCCAGATGCCGGAGTTCGGCAAGTCGGCAGGGCGGAACGGGCAAGTTGCCCGTTCCACCCGGACCAGTCAGCGGGAAGACGAGCGGGGCAGCCGAGATGCCGCGCGCCCACCGGCATCTGGCCTCCGGCATCCAACATCCGGCATCCGGCCTCCGTTATCTGGCGGGACTCCGGCGTTCCCAAGCCTGCATCAAAAAAACATCGGCACTGTCGTGCGGGCTTTCGCACTCGCCGTTGTCGCTGCGCCGGCGGGCCGCTAAAGTGCCTGCATGAACGCGAAGCCTGTCCCCCACCGGTTCCGGATCGTCGGCTGGATGCGCCGCGCAGGCCGCGCGGTCTTGGCCGCCAGCGTGGTGGCCCTCGGGGGGCAGGCCGCCGAGCCGGACCTGCTCCTGCACTGGCGCCTGGATGAGGGCCGCGGGGCGCAGGTTCGGGACCGCTCGGGCCAGGGCCTGCACGGCCAGTTGCGCGCGGAGCGGACCAACTCGCCTTCCGGCCGGGCGGTGTTCCTGGACGGCACCCCGGGTCGGCTGATTGCGGTGACCCTGCCCCCCGCGCTGCGGTTGGGCACCAATTCCTGGAGCTTCACGGCGTGGGTGCGGCCGGTCGAGCTGGCCCACCCCGGGGCGATGAATCAGCGCCGGTTGCTCTCCTACGGCACCTATCCGGACGGTTCGGTGGTGATTGATGTGCTGGGGAACGGCACGCTGGCGCCGCACCTCACGTACAAGGATGCCGCGGGCCGCGTCCGCGCCGCGGGGCTGACCGGCTTCCAAACCGTGCGCACCGGGGTCTGGACCCACGTGGCCGTGGTGTGCGACCGCGCGGCCGGGCGGCTGGCGAGCTACCTCAACGGCGTCGAGGACCGCGTGGCCGAGTTGCCGGCCGGGTTCGCGCCGGATTTCTCGGTGGGCGGCAACCTCACCCTGGGCAGCGCCTGGCAGAACTTCTTCGGCGCGGTGGACGAGGTGAAACTGTTCCGCCACGCGCTCCCGGGCGCGGAAGTGCGCCGGGAGTTCCAACGGCTCCGCGCCGCTTTCAACCCTCCGCTCCCGCCCGAACAGGAGCTGGCCCTGCAACGCCAGGCCGCCGCCGACGCGCTGGACACCACCGGGCCGCTCTGGGCGGCGCGCCAGTTCGGGGCGGTGCGCCGGCGGCTGGCCGAGGTGGTGTCCGACCGCACCGCGCCCCCGGCGGTCCGCAGCCTGGCGCATCTGCGCGTGGCCCGCAGTTACCAGGCCGAGGGCGATTTGCGCGCGGCCCGCGTCGAGTTCGAGCGCATCGCCGATGAACCGGCCTACCCGCGGGTGCACCGGGCCGAGGC
>JBBIJZ010000166.1:0-3909 GCA_037445715.1 Verrucomicrobiales bacterium
CGGCACTCCCGGCCGGCGAACGGTCGGTTGCGCTTGTCCCGGCGAGCCCGCTCGGCCACCCTGTCCGCACCATGCTCGAAAGGCTCATCCCGCACCTGCGCGCCGGGGCCGCCCTCGCGCCGGAGGACATCGCCGGCGCCCTGGCCGCGCTTACCGACGAGGCCGTTCCCGCCGAGCTCAAGGCGGACTTCCTCACCGCGCTGGCGACCAAGGGCGAGACCCCCGGGGAAATTCACGGGTTTGCCGCCGGCCTGCGCGCGCGCGCCGTGCCGCTCGAGGTACCGGCCGAGGTCCGCGCCCGCGGCGTGCTGGACGTGGTGGGCACGGGCGGCGACCGCCTGGGCACCCTCAACCTCTCCACCGCCGCCGCGCTGGTGGCCGCGGCCGCCGGCGTGTCCGTGGCCAAGCACGGCAACCGCGCGGTGACCTCCCGCGCCGGCAGTGCGGACGTGTTGTCCGCCCTGGGCGTGCCCACCGAACTGCCGCCCGCCCGGGCCGCACAAGCCCTGCAACAGCGCGGGTTCGTCTTCCTGCTGGCCCCGCGCTACCACCCCGCCTTCCGCGCCGTGGCCCCGGCCCGCCAGCTCTGCGCCGCGCGCGGCCAGCACACGCTCTTCAACCTCCTGGGCCCGCTGCTCAATCCCGCCCGGCCCGACTTCCAGCTCCTGGGCGTGCCCGCGCCCCGCTGGTGTGACCCCTTCGCCCGCGCGCTCCAGCAACTGGGCGTGCGGCGCGGCCTGGTGGTCTGCGGCGCGGCCGGCCGGCGCGCGGACGGCACACCGGCCTACCTCGACGAAATTTCGCCCCTGGGCGAAACCACCCTCGCCAGCTTCCTGCCCGGCGGCCCGGTGCAGGTCAGCCGGCTGGACCCGCGGGAGTTCCCCCTCCAGACCGCCCGCGTGGAGGACCTCCAGGGCGGCGACGCCGTCACCAACGCCGCCGCCCTGCGCGCCATCTTCAGCGGTGCCGACCGCGGCCCCCGGCGGGACGCCGTGTTGCTCAACGCCGCCGGCGCGCTCTACGTGGCCGGCCGTGCGGCCTCGTGGTACGACGGCTGGGTGGCCGCCGAGGCCCTGTTGGACTCCGGCGCCGTGGCCCGCAAGCTCGACGAGTTGACCGCGCCCTGAACCGCGGCACCTTGCTCCGCCGCGGAAACGGTCCGCCCCGGCTTCCGCGCCCCGACCATGAACCGACTCTCGCCCCGCGAAATCCAATCGGCCCTGGCCACCGTGCCGGCCTGGAGCCGCCGCCGCAACGCGCTCCGGCGCACCTTCGAGTTCCGCGACTTCGTCACCGCCATCCGATTCGTCAACGCGGTCGCCCGCGCGGCCGAAAAGGCGGGGCACCATCCGGATCTGGACATCCGGTGGAACCGCGTGACGCTCACCCTCACTACCCACGACGCGGGCGGCCTGACGGCGCTGGACTTTGCCCTGGCCCGCCGGTGCGATGCGCTGGCCGGCCGCTTTGCCTGAACCGCCGGAAAAGCCCTCTGCGGTCCGCGGTCCGGAGTCCGCAGACGGCGGATGCCGGGCGGGACAGGGCGCCGCTGCGCCGGCGTGGCCGTCCCGGGTCTCCGAACGGACGTGCGGGGCGGCGGCCGGTTTCAGGCAGGCGTTTGTTCAGCCGGGGCGCGGGTCAGCCGGTGGATGGCCCAGCGGGCGTGCTCGGCAATGAGCGGCTCGGGGGCGGCGGCGGCGCGTTCGAGGGCCGGCAGGGCCCGGGGGTCCCCGGCGTTGCCCAGGGCCACGCAGACATTGCGGAGCAGGCCGCGGCGTTTGGCGCGGGCCAGCGGCGTGCCGGCGAACCGGGCCCTGAAACCGGCCTCGTCCAGGTCCAGCAGCACCATCAGTTCCGGCGCGGTCAGGTCCGGCCGCGCGTGGGCGCGCATCAACCGGCCGGCGCGGGCAAACCGGTTCCAAGGGCACACCTCCAGGCAGTCGTCGCAGCCGAAGATGCGCGTGCCGAGGGCCGGCCGCAGCTCGACCGGGATGGGCCCTTTGAGCTCGATGGTGAGGTAGGAAATGCACCGGCGGGCATCCAGCACGAACGGCGCGGGGAGGGCGCCGGTGGGACAGGCCGTCAGGCAGCGGGTGCAGGTGCCGCAACGGTTCGGTTCGGGCGGGTCCGGGTCCAGTTCGAGCGTGGTGAGGATTTCGGCCAGGAAAAACCAGTTGCCCAGCCCGCGGTGGATCAGGTTGGTGTGTTTGCCGATGAACCCCAACCCGGCGCGCTGGGCCAGCTCGCGCTCGAGCACCGGGCCGGTGTCCACGTACCCCAGCGAGCGCGTGCCCGGCCCCCCGAGGTGGTTGACGAACTCCGTCAACGCCCGCAACGGCGCGGCCAGCACCTCGTGGTAATCGGCAAAGCGCGCGTACCGCGCCACCACCCCGCGGCCCCGGGCCGACGCGGCCGCGGGCAGTCCGCCGCCTTCCCCGACCGGGCGGAAGGGGCGCCAGTCTTCCACCGGCGGCTGTGCCGGCGGGGCGTCCCCGGCCGCGGGCGACAGGTGGTAGCTGGCCGCCAGGCAGATTACGCTGCGCGCGTCGGGCAGGACCTGCCGGGGGTCGGCGCGCCGGGCGGCGGTGCGCGCCATCCAGGCCATTTCGCCGTGATGTCCGGCCGCCAGCCAGGCCTCCAGGTGCGCCGCGCCGGCCGGCGGCGTGGCGGCCGTGAAGCGGCAGGCGTCGAAGCCCAGTTCAATCGCTCGGGCCCGGATGACCGCTTTCATGGAACGGGGTCGCAGCGGTGAGCCGTTGGAACTCGGCCGCGATCTGGCCCACCAACTGCCACTGGGCCCGGCCCTCGACGTTGATGAGCAGGTCGGCCCGCCGGTACACCGGCTCGCGGGCGGCGAGCAATTCGCGGATGCGCGCCAGGGGGTCGGGCACCTGGAGCAGGGGGCGGTGGGTCTGCGGGCGGCAGCGCTCCCAGAGCGTCTCCGGCGAGGCCCACAGCCAGACCACCAGCGCGTGGCGCTTGAGGCTGTCCAACAAGTCCGGCTGCGCGCCCACGCCCCCGCCGGTGGCAATGACCAGCCGCTCCCGCGCGGCCAGAGACTCGACCACCGCCCGCTCCCGCGCGCGAAAGGCCGCCTCGCCTTCGCGGGCAAACAGCTCGGGGATGCTCCGGCCGGCCTGCGCCTCGACGAGCCGGTCGGTGTCCACAAACTCGAAGTCCAGTCGCCGGGCCAGGGCCTGGCCGACGGTGGACTTGCCGCAGCCCATGAAGCCGATGAGCGCGACGTTCCGAAGCTGGCGCGGCGGCGGGTTCATGCGGGTGCGGGCGCGGCGGCGGCGGGTGCGTGCTGCGCGGCCCAAACCCGGCGCAGCCCGTCCAGGGTCAGTTCCGGCGCCACGGTCGTAATCTCCGGGATCTGCCGGGCCAGCAGCGCGGCGTAACCGCCCGTGGCCACCACCGGCAGCCGCCGGACCCCCAGCGCCCGCCGCACCTCGCGCAGCAGTTCCCGGATCAACCCGCGATAGCCGATCACCGCCCCGGCCAGCATGGCCTCGCGCGTGCTCCGCCCGATGACCGAGCGCGGGGGGCGGATGCGAATGCGCGGCAGCAGGGCGGTCTTTTCGTGCAGGTAATCGGTCATGGCCGCCAGGCCGGGGGCGATGATGCCGCCGATGTAGTCGCCGCGGGCGTTGACCACGTCGAAGGTGACCGCGGTGCCGAAGTCCACCACCACGACCGGCGCGCCAAACCGCTGGCGGGCCGCCACGGCGTTGGCCAGCCGGTCCGGGCCGATCGTGGCCGGGCGGGGGTAATCCAGGCCCACGCCGCGCACGGTGCGGTGTGTGAGCACGAACGGCTCGAGGCGCCAGAGCCGCCGGAGGGCGGCCACCGCCCGGCCCGTGGCCGCGGGCACCACGCTGCAGAGCGCCGCGGCGGCGAGGGGCGCCC
>JBBIJZ010000167.1:0-3875 GCA_037445715.1 Verrucomicrobiales bacterium
TGGGCATTTTGGGGCGAACCCTCCGGGCCGTGTGGAAACGGGAAGGTGCCGCCGCCAACGCCGACGAGGTCGAGACGTGCCTGGACGAGGAACGTCGGGCCGCGGCGGCCGCGGGACTCGATCGGGCGGGAAAGGATACGTCCGGGGGAAAAGACGTTGGCCCAATCGCCTCAACCCATGACGCCTGAAGTTCACGCCGCTGTGGCAGGTGGCGGCGACACGGCCCGGACCGAGGCCGGGCCGCCGGCCTCGTTTTCGGCCCCGGTCACTCCGGCGGGCCGGTTTGCGGTGCTGGAAGCAAGCGATCCGACCCAGCGTCGGGCCTGGCTCGAGCTGTGGGAGCGATGGCCGGACCGCGAAGTGGTCGCGCATCCGGTGTACGCCGAGTTGTTCGCCGTGCCGGGGGACCGGGTGGTGTGCGCGACCCGGGACGCAGGAGAGGGGGGCATTTTGTTTCCGCTGTTGCTGCGCCCGCTGGCACGCGAGCCGTGGGCGCCGGCCGGGTGTTCGTGGTGGGACGCAACCTCGCCCTACGGTTACGGCGGCCCGTTTCAATGGCGATGCGGCCCGGCGGAGGCCGGAGTCTTCTGGACAGGACTGCGGGACTGGGCCCGGGAACAGCGGGTGGTCAGCCTTATCGCGCGGTTGTCGTTGTTTCCTGAGCAATTGGCGGCTTTTGACGGGGAGGTGGTCGAGATCATGCCCAACGTGGTCCGGTCCCTGGACCTGACGCCCGAGGCGATGTGGTCCGACTACAAGCACGGGCTGCGCCGCTGCATCCGCCGCGCGCGACGAGCCGGGGTGGAGGTGGAGATGGACCCGCACGGCGCGCGGCTCGACGATTTTTGGGAGCTTTACCTGGCCACAATGGAGCGGTGCGGGGCCACGGCTTTTTACCGGTTTCCCCGGAGCTTCTTCGAGCAGATCATCACCGAGTTGCCAGGCCAGTTTATGTTTTTCCACGCCGTGCTGGACGGGCAGCCGCTGGCCAACGAACTGACCCTGATTTCCGCCGGCCAACTGTACTCGTTTTTGGGCGGCCAAAACGAGCTGGGGCGTCAACTGGATGCCAACAGCCTGCTCATGCACGAGATTGCCGAATGGGGTCTCCGTACCGGCAAACAGCGCTACATCCTGGGCGGTGGCCATGGCGAAGCGGACAACATTTTCACCTTCAAGCAGCAATTTGCCCCGCGCGGGATGGTGCCGTTCCGGATCGGCCAGCGGGTCTTCGACGCCGCCGCCTGCGAGGCCTTGCTGCAGGCCCGCCGGGCGTGGGAGGCCAGCCGGGGAGGCACTTGGCAGCCGCGGCCTCGTTACTTTCCCGCCTACCGGGCGTGATGATTTTCGTCCGGTGAAGCCGCCGGCCGGCGTCCGGGTCAGCGGCGGAAACAGGGAATCTCCCCAGCGGCGAGTTTGATCCACACCTTTCCGAGCCGTGACCGCCTCCGTGCCCGAACCGGCGACCACCAGCCTTCGCGTCCATCGCGGGGCGGAGCAGCTCCGGGAACTGGCCGAGGTGTGGGGCCGGCTGGTGGAGGCTACCGACGCCGAACTGGAGTTGCTCCTGATCAGTTGCCGGCACCGGCCGCACGTGCTGGCGCCCTGGGCGTTGAGTGTGTGGCGAAAGGACCGGTGCGAAGCGATTCTCTTCGGGCGACTGGAGCGGGCGCACGTCCGGCCGTCGCTGGGCTATGCGCGTCTGCCGGGGGTCGCGGCGGTGCGGCTGGCGGTGCCTTACGAGGGGGTGCTGGGGCGCATCGAGCCGGCGGTGGCCGGGTCGGTGGTGGAGCGGCTTTCGGCCCTGCTGGAGGAGTGGGGGGCGGATTACTGCTCGTTTGCCGCGCTGCGGGAGGAGAGCGGATTGTGGACGGCGCTGGCCGCTCGCGCCGGACAAGCCCTGAGCGTGCGCCGGCCGGCGTGGACGCGCCGCTGGGTGCTCGAACTGGGTCCGGAACCGGACTTTCTTCTGCGCCGGATGCGGGCCAAGCACCGCACCTGGCATCACCGCAAGGAACGGGACCTGGAAGCGGCCCACCCGGGCGGGGTGAACTGGCGCTGGCTGGCGGCCTGCGAGGATACCGAGGGGTTGGGCCGGCAACTGGAGGAAGTGGCGCACCAGACCTACCAGCGCGGGCTGGGGGTGGGCTTCCGGGACAGCCCGGAATCGCGGGAACAACTCGCTTGGCTGGCCCGGCGCGACCGCCTGCGTGTCATGCTCCTGGAAGTGGCGGGCCGGCCCGGCGGGTTCTGGCTGGGGTCGCGGCTCCGGGACACGTTCCACGCGCACGCCACCGGTTACCTGCCGGCGTTGCGGAAGTTCGAGGTGGGCACGGCCCTGGTCCTGCGGTTGACGGCTGAACTGGTGCGCGAGGGCGTGGCCCGGCTCGACTGGGGACCGGGGGACGTGGACTACAAGCAGCGCTTCGGCACCCGGGCCTGGCGCGAGGCGCGGGTGGAACTTTTCGGGCGGACACGCCGCAGCCGATGCCTGCGCCGCTACAAGGCCGTGGGCGACGCGCTGGGTCGCTGGGCCCATCGGCTGGCGGCACGCCTGGGCGTGCTGGGCCGCGTCAAACAGGCCTGGCGCCGGCGGTTGGCGGCGGGTTGATGATGCGGGCTGGACGCTTTTCCCGGCTGACCTCAGCCGTGTGGAAACAGGGATTCGTTCAAAATGGAATGCCAGTTGTTGGAACCAACCGACCCTCGTTGGGAACGGGTCTTGGCGCGGGCTCCGCATGAGTTTTATCAAACCCCGGGCTACACCTGGCTTGAGGCCCGGCGAATCGGAGGCGTGCCCGCGGCGGTCTGGGCCGCCGAAAACGAGCAGGAGTGGCTGCTGCCGTTGGTGCTGCGGCCGGTTCCACCCTTGCCGGGCGTAGCCGAGCAGGTGGCCTCCTGGCGGGACGCTGTTTCGCCGTATGGTTATCCACATCCGGTCACGACCGCGAGCGGCGTGGAGGCGGAGGCTTTTCTGGACCGCGCCCTGGGCCAGGTGCGGGAGTGTCTGCGATGCGAGCGGATTCTCACGGTCTTTGTGCGATGCAGTCCGCTGCAATCCCTGGCCGCGGCGTATGGGCGTTACGGTCGTGTGGTCGAGCATGGGCCGTGTTACTGGCTGGACCTGACCGAGTCAGCCGAGGCGCTCCAGAGCCAGTTGCGGTCGCGGTATCGCAGCTACCTCAATGCCTTGAAGCGGGAGGGCGTAACGGCGGGTTTTGTGCCCTTCCGGGAAGGTTTGGACGTGTTTCTGGGGCTGTACTACCGGACCATGGACCGGGTGGGGGCGGCGCGATGGTATTACTTTGAGCGGGGGTATTTCGAGGAACTGGGGGCGTTGCTGGGCGAGAACCTCCGGCTCTGCGTGGTGACGCTGGAGGAGCAGGTGCTCGCGGCGGGGCTGTTTGCCGACAGCAACGGTGTCGTGCAGTACCTGCTTTCGGGGGTGGACGAACGGTTGGGCCAGCCTCACGCGACCAAGCTGATGATGACTTTCGTGCGGGACTGGGCGAAGGAGGCCGGCCACCGCGTGCTGCACCTGGGGGGCGGGGTGGGGGGAGCCGACGATGCGCTCAGCCAGTTCAAGCGCGGATTCACCCGCCACTCGAGCCTGTTCCAAACCTGGCGTCTGGTGGTGGATGAGGAGCTGTACGCCGCGTGTGTGCGGGCCTGGGAGGCGCACAGCGGCAGCACCGCCGACCCGCTGGACGGCTTCTTCCCGGCCTACCGGCTGCCGGTTTCCCAGGCTGATTCGGATTCGGCCGTGGCCTCTGCTTCCGTTTGATCACGCATACCGGATGGCGTCTCCATGATGACCGCCTTCCCCCACCGCATCCACCTTTCCAAGCCGCACCTGGGCGAGGGCGAGTGGCGCC
>JBBIJZ010000168.1:0-3629 GCA_037445715.1 Verrucomicrobiales bacterium
CCCGCGCCCCACCGACCGCGCCGGCGAGCCGGCGCACTCCAAACGCTTCGCGCACTTCCGCCCCGCCCTTCCCGTGCACCCGCGCCCGGAGAACCGCGACCGGCCGCCGCGTTCAACGGGTTTCGCACCTGGCGCACGCCGGCGGGTGGACCACCGCGGCCGCGGCCCGCTCAGCGCAGGACCAGCACCCGGTAAAACCGGGCCGGCCGCACCGGCGGCGTGGGGTCCAGGATGCGCTGCGCCTGCCCGGTGCCGAGGACTTCGTCCAACGGCGTCCAGGTCTGGAGGTCCTCGGAGACTTCGATGCGGTAACGCAGGCCGGGCTCGGTCGCGAACTCGAGTTGCGGCCCGTCCTGGCTGGTGAGGTCCGGAACGGGCAGGTGCAGTTCGTAGCCCACCAGCACGAGGGGCGTCGCCGCCAGGGGCGCAACTTCGTAGCCCTTGTCCCACGCGACCTGCCCCGCGCTCAGCGTGATGGTCCACGGTCCGGCTGCGGGAGCGTTGCGAAGTTGGAAGGCGATTTCCAGCACCGGCTCGTCGGTCGCGGGCCAGACGTCGGCCCCGGAGGCGGCGAAGCGGATTTGCCCGGCGGCTTCGTCCACGGCCAGCACCGTGGCCACGCCGGCCGGGACGGCGGCGCCGACCCGCACGCTCTCCGCGTCGGGCAACCGCAGGGCGGTGGCCGGGTAATTCACCGTGAGGCTCACGCCGGTGAGGTCGGACGGACGCTGGTTCAGCCGCACCCGCACCCGCGCGGTATCCCCGGGCCAGAGCCGGGCGGGCTCGGCGGCGAGTTGGGCTTCCCCCACCGGGGCCGCCGCCAGTCGCACGGGGGAATGCCGCGACGGGCCGGCCAAACCCGGGCCGCGCGGTGCCGGGGCGGCCTCCAGGCCGGTGACCACGCGGAGAACCTTGACCACGTCGCCCGAGTCCAGGCTCAGGCTGGCGTTGAGGTCATTGGCGGGGATGTCCCAGGTGCGCGGCGGGTCGAGCTGGACGATCAGGCGCTGGATCAGCGCGGCGTCTCCCACGTCGAGCGTGTCGTTGCCATTGTGGTCGCCCACCAGTCGGCGCGGGGTGATTTCGACGCTGGCCGGCACGGCGCCGTTGCCGTAATCGAGCGGGGCACCGGTGGCGTCGGCCACGTCGGCCAGCAGGGGAACCAGCGTGGTGGTGGTGACCCCCGGCACGCTGCGGGCGCGCAGGGAAAGTGTGGCCAGGGGCAGGGTGCCGGCGGGGAGCGCGCCGCCCAGCAGCGAGAGCGTCGCCCGCACTTCGCCGGCGGTCTGGATGTTCACCTGGGTCAGGGCGTCCGCCAGGGCGGGCTGGTCGGCCCAGGTCAGTTCGGGGTCGCGGAACCACTCCGGGTCGTAGCGCACCACCAGGGTCAACCCGCCCACGCCGCCGGGGCTGGTCAACACCAGATCGGTGCTCACCCGACGGCCTTCGCGGGTGGCGGGCGGCGGGCTTACCGTGAGCAGGCGGGCCGGCTCGTACACCACCAGCACCTCGGCGGCGGCGGCGTTGCCGGCGGCGTCACGGGCCGTGACGCGCAGGCGGTTTTCGCCCGGCGCCAACCGTTGGCCGGCGACCTCGAAACGTCCTTCACGGAGCACCAATTCACCCATCGCCCGGCCGTTCCATTCCCAGGCAGCGGCCGTCACGGCCACGTTGTCCGTGATCGTGCCGGCCAGGGTGAAGCGGTCATCGTGGGTCGTACCGGCCGCGGGGGAGGTGATCGCAATCACCGGCGGCTCGGTCTCGCGGCTGAGCGTAAAGCTGGTCAGCCCCACCAGGTCGGCCGGGAACGAGGGCGGGTCGCCGGCGCCGCCGGTGGAGATTTGCAGCACGGCCGAGACCCCCACGCGGCTGCCGGTCCGCAGGGCGGACTCGAAGTCGGCCCCGCGCGCCGATTCCCAGACGCGCACCTGCACAAAGGCCGTCGCGCCGGGGGCCACGGAGGGGATCACGATCACGCTGCCGCCGGCCACGTAGCCGGCGTTGTCTCCGGTGCGGAAGGGCACGGCCCAGCCCACGGGCGCCAGGGCCCCGGCCGCCGGGCCGGCGTAGAGTTGGGCGAGGTAGGCGGGGCCGGCCAGGCGCGTGACGCCGTCTTCGTCAAAGACCGGGGCGTCCACACCGGCCGCCAGGACCCGGTTGTTGAAATTGATCGTGCCGCCGGGCTGCAGCGGGAGCACCTGAAGCACGGCGGGCTGGGAAACGACCGCCCCCGCGGCGTTGCGGACCTCGACCCAGTAGGTGCCGGCATCGGCCAGACGCAGGCTGGCGAACTCGAGGCTCGCGCCGGTGGCGCCGGGCAGTGGCTGGCCGTTGCGGAACCATTGGTAGCTCAGCGGCGGCGTGCCCCCGGCCACCACGCCCAGTGCCACGCTCTGGTTTTCCAGGCGGGTCTGGCCGACCGGGTGGACGGTGATGAGCGGCAACTGGGGTTGTTCGGTTACGACGAGCGTGGCCATGAGGCTGTTGACCGCACCATACGCGTTGCGCACACGGACGTGGTAATTGCCGGCGTCGGTCGGTTGCACCGCGGCCAGCGTGAAGCTGGGCGCGTTGGGGGCATCGGGGAGGCGAACACCGTTGCGATACCACTCAAAGGCGAGCGGCTCGGTGCCGATGACCTCGACCGTGAAGGTGACCGGCGTGCCCACCAGCACGGTTTGCGACTCGGGATGCCGCACGATTTGCGGACGCTGGTTGACGGTGAGCAGCGCGGGCTCGCTGGTCACCGAGCCCAGGGCGTTGCTCACGCGCACCCGGTAGAGGCCGGCCTGGGCGGGTTGCACCGCGGTGAGCCGCAACACCGGCTCGTTGGCCCCGGGAAGGTCCTCGCCGTTGAACGTCCATTGGAACGCCAGGGGCGGGGTGCCCACCGCCTCGACTTCAAAAGACACGTTACTTCCGGCCAGCACGGACCGGTTGACCGGTTGCCGGGTGATTCGCGGGGCGACCGGCCGGACGGTGAACACCCCCTCGACGACCGGCGAAACCGGATTGCCCTCGAAAAAGGCCCGCGCCCGGAGCGTGGCGGATGCGGTCAGGTCCACCCCGGCCTCGGGCAAAACGGGGGCGGAAGGATCGGGCTCCGCGCCGCCCAGCGTGTAGTGAATGCGCGCGTTGGGCAGCGGGGACGCCGCCCGGACGTTGACGCTCAACTCGAATGCGCCGCCGGCCGGGCTCAGAGTCAGCAACGCCGGCAGATTTGCGGGACGGGAGGCGGGGTCGGCCGGCCCGGTGCCGGCCAGCCATTCTTGCAGGTTGTTGGCGCCGTCGTCGTCGGCATCCGCCAGGGCGGCGGCCTCGGCGCGGGTAAACCAAGCGGCGCCGAAATGCTGCTCGCGCCAGGCCCCGGGGATGCCGTCATTCCAGCGGTTTTCCAGGAACAACGCGTCCACGACCTCCGACGCCGGCTCGCCGTCTTTGAAAACGCGGGCCCGTACGCGGGCGGAGGTGTCGAGCGTGAAGGGCTGGACGTAGAGCGTCGCGCCGGGGGTCGGCTCGGAGCCGTCGAGCGTGAAGCGCACCTCGCCGCCCTCGACCCGGGAGGTCAATGCGACTTCGACGGAGCCCCGGAAGAAGCCGCCCGCCGGGGAGATTTCCAGCGGGGGCGG
>JBBIJZ010000169.1:0-3615 GCA_037445715.1 Verrucomicrobiales bacterium
CGTGTGGTGCCGGCCTCTGGCCTGCCGAGGTTGTGATGCAGGCGTCTCGCCTGCAAGCCCTGCGGCCGAGCCCGGCAGCCGGGACGGCTGACCACACACCACTCTCCGCCGGGCTGGTAGCCCGGCGGAACGGGCAGGTTGCCCGTTCCACCCGGGCCGGAATGCGGCCGCCAGCGGCCGCACGCCAAACGCTGGCGCGAGGCGGGCGTCCGATGCCGCGCGAAGCGTCCGGAGTGCGCCGGCTTGCCGGCGCTGTCGGGGGCGTTGCGGCGCCCAACGGGGGTGGCTGAACCCGTGGTGAGTCAGTCGTTGGCGACGCCCCGCTGCCGGCTTGGCCGGCGCGGCCCTGGCGGGCAAAATCCCGGGCCGTGAACCCGCCGCGACTTGCCGTGCGCCGCGCCACCCTGGACGACCTCCCGGCCCTGCGGGGCTTGTGGCAACTGGAGTGCCTGCCCGGGCACGAGTTGGAGAAGCGGCTGACCGAGTTCCACGTCGTGGTGCGGCCGGACGGGCTGGTGATCGGCGCGGCGGGCTTTCGGGCGCAGGGCGCGCAGGCGCTGGTGCACAGTCTGGCCTTTGCCTCGCCGGCCCTGGCGGCCGAGGGGCGGGCGCCGTTGTGGGAGCACTTGGTGGCGCTGGCCCGGTCCCAGGGCGTGGCGCGGCTCTGGGCGGAAGGCGCGACCGCCCGCTGGCCCGACGCGGCCTTTGGCCCCGCCACCCCGGCCCAGCTCAAGCGGTTGCCGCCCGCGTTCGGTTCGCCGCGCGCCGCCTGGCACACGCGGGCCCTGGTGGACGAAGAAGTCGCCGCGCGGGCTTGGGAAAAGGAGTTCGCGGCATTGCTGGAGCATCGCCAGGAGCAGGCCGAACGCGTGCGCCGGCGGGCGGCCGTCTGGAAGCTGCTGGCCTGGGGCGTGGCGGCGTTGTTTTTCGCGGGGACCCTCTGGCTGTTGGGGCTGTTGTTGCGCGCCGCGCCGCGGTCGCCACGGCGTTGAAGGGGGCGACCGGCTTTTGCCTTTGCCGGCCGCCGGGCTGTGCTAGCTTGGCGGGCCGATGAATCTGTTCGCCGCCATCGCGCCGTCCGCGATCTTCGACGGGCTGCTGAGCTATGTGTGCCTGATCATTTTGCTCACGTTCCACGAGTTCGCCCATGCGTGGACGGCGTCCAAGTGCGGCGACGACACGGCGCGGCTGCTGGGGCGGGTGTCGTTGAATCCGCTGGTGCACATGGAGGTGGTGGGCACGGTGGTGCTGCCGCTGCTGGTGGTCTTTTTGAGCGCGGCCGACTCGCAACTGGCCAACTTCATCATCGGCTGGGGCAAGCCGGTCCCGGTCAACCCCTACCATCTCCGCAACCGCCGCACCGACGACACCCTCATCGCGCTGGCGGGGCCGGCGATGAATCTGCTGCTGGCCTTTGCGGCGCTGGTGCTGGCGCGCGGCTTCACCGCCGTGGACCTGGAGGGCGGGGTCGAGGTGGCCGTTCGCCTGGCGATCATCAGTCTGGTGCTGTGCTTCTTCAACCTGCTGCCCATCCCGCCGCTGGACGGTTCGCACGTGCTCAAGAACCTCATCGGGATGCCGGAGACCACCTACCTGCGGCTCTGCCAGTTCGGGTTCATCCTGGTGATCCTGGCCCTGCAAGTGCCCCCGGTGCGCTGGCTGCTGGGGTTCATGACCCAGATCACCTTCGTCTCGATGGGCCGGGTGGTGGGGTTGGTGTGAGGCGGGCCCTCGGGGCGGCGCGGGCGGCGGTTCGGGACGCGCCCGCGGCGGCCGGGCCGCGGGGCTTTTCAGCGGGCGGGCGGCGTGCTTCATTGAGCCATGCGCATCATCGGCGGCAGTTCCGGTCGGCGCGTCCTGAAAGTCCCCCACGGCCTGGCCGTGCGGCCCACGCCGGACCTGGTCAAGCAGGCGGTCTTCAACAGTCTGGGCGGACGGGTGCACGGCGCGCGGGTGCTCGAGCTGTTCGCCGGCTCGGGGGCGTTGGGCTTCGAGTGCCTGAGCCGCGGCGCGGCGCGGGTGGTGAGTGTGGAGAAGTCCTCGCGGCACGCCCTGTACATCCGCGCCAACCTGCGGGCGGCGGCGCTGCCGGCGGAGCGGTTCGAACTGCGCACGCAGGACGCCTTTGCCGCCCTCCGCCAACTGGCGGCCGCGGGCGCGCGGTTCGATCTGGTGCTGGCCGATCCGCCCTTTGGCGCGAAAAACCTGGGCCGCCGCTCCGAGTCGCTCTCCCAGCAGTTGCTCGACGATCCCGACCTGCCGCGGCTGCTCGCGGCGGGGGCCCTGCTGGTGCTGGGCCACGCGCGGCGCGACGTGCTCACCGTGCCGCCGCCCTGGCAGGAGGTGAAATCCCTCCGGCACGGCGACTCGGTCATGACCTTCCTCGCGACGGCCGGGGAGACGGCATTTGACGCCGCCCCGCCGCAGGACAACTTGGCGCCATGAAAGTCACCGGCCGGTTCGTGCTCGTGCTGCTGGCGGGGCTGGCGGCGGGCGGGTCCTTGCGCGCCGAAGACGCCCAAGCCGCCGCGCCCGGCGGGGCGAAATCGCCCCCCGCCACGACCTGGAACATGAAAGACAAAATCGTGAAAACCGACGCCGAATGGCGCGCTCAGCTCACGCCCGAGCAATACCGCGTCACCCGCCGCAAAGGCACCGAGCGCGCCTTCACCGGCGCCTACTGGAACACCAAGGACCCCGGCGTGTACCGCTGCGTGGGCTGCGGGCTGGAGCTGTTCTCCTCCGAGCACAAGTACGACTCGGGCACCGGCTGGCCCAGCTACTGGCAGCCGCTCAAGAAGGAACACATCGCCACCGAGGAGGACCGCAGTTGGTTCATGGTCCGCACCGAGGTGCTTTGCGCCCGTTGCGGCGCGCATCTGGGGCATGTGTTCGACGACGGTCCGCAGCCGACCGGCCTGCGCTACTGCATCAACTCGGCGGCGCTCAAGTTCGAGCCCGGGCCCGCGCCGGAGCCGGCCGGCAAAAAGACCGGGTCCGGTGCCGAAGCCCCCGGGGAGTCGAAATAAACGGCGGCTCCTTGTGTTGCGAAGGCTCGGGGCGTCTGGCGCGGCCAGATGAGCCGGGGAAGCGGCGCCCGCCCGGGCGACGCGGGCTCAGGCGATTTGCAGGCGGGGATCCGTCTGGAGCAACCGTTCCAGGTTGGCCCACTGCACACCGCTGGTGACCTGGATGGCGTTGAGGTAGAGCGCGACTTTTTCGCGGGGGTACCTGGACAGGAGGGTCTCCACGGCGGCGTTGAGCTTGTCGTCGGGCACCGTGGCCGGGAATTCCTCGACCACGCCCTGCTGGTGGGGGATGCCGAGGGCGTCGAGGAAATCCGCCAGCATGGCGGTCTGGCTTTTGAGCAACCAGCCGCGCAGGAGCGTGGCGGCGGTCTCCTCCAGGCGGGGGCGGCCCAGCACGTGGATCATCTCGACGTGGCGCTGGGCGCGCGGTTTTTTCTCGAGGAACACCGGGCGCACGCGCAGCGCCTGGGCCACGGCGGCCAGCACGCTTTTGTAGAGGGGTTTGTCGTCCCGGTAGGTGGTTTCCAGGATTTCCCGGGACAACTCGGCCGGCATGAAGCCGAGCAGTTCGTAGCATTTGAGCATA
>JBBIJZ010000170.1:0-3594 GCA_037445715.1 Verrucomicrobiales bacterium
GCGGGCCGGCGGGAGGCGCCGGTTCCGCGCGTCCGGGATCCGCGGTCGCCGCGACCGGTGACGCGGCGGGGAGCGGCGCGGGATTGAGCGTGGCGGTGGGCGGCGCGGGGGCGGTGGACAGGGCCAGGAGTTGCTGGCGGAGCTGGAGGTTTTGGGCGACCAGTTGCTGGGTGACCACGGTGAGGAAGCGCACGTGGTTTTGGAGGTTGGTCAGGGTGGTGTTGAGCCGGTGAATCTCGGCCACGTAACGGTCCAACTGCCGCTGCACGGAGGGGAGCACGGGGAGGTCGAAGCCCTCTTTGATGAGTTCGAGCTTGGCGCGGGCGATGAGCTGGGTGGTGGTGTTGGCCTGGGGCCAGTCCGGGCGCAGGGCGAGCACCCGTTGGAAGTGGTACACGGCGGCGGCGTAGTTGCTGGTGTGGTCGAGGTGCAGCAGGGCCAGTTCCCAGTGGGCGCGCGCCAGGCGGGGGTTGGCCTCGAGGGCCTTTTCCAGCAATCGCTCGGCCTCGCGGGGGCTGCTGGCCTTGCGGGCGACCGCTTCGTTGATGAGCGGGTGGTCGTCTTCGCGGGAGCGGTCCGGCCAGGGCAAGCAGGCCGTCAACAGCCCGGCCAGCGTGGCCGCCAGCGCGAGCGCCGGCCACCGTTGCGGGTCTTGCATGGCGGTCAAGTTACGCCGTACGGCGCGGCGCGGCAATGCGCGGCGGGGCGGAAGTGCGGACCGGTTGTTCACCGGGCGGGCGGGGGGGCGCCGGGGGCGCGGGTGAAGAGCCGGCGGATCACGTCTTCGATGGGCACTTCCTCGATGTCGAGGTCCTGCACGGGGAACTGGTCCAGGAGCCGTTTGCAGACGGGCACGACCTGGTCGCGTTTGAGGCGCAGGCGCACGCGGCCGGCGGTGTTTTCGAGCACTTCGCCCAGGCCGTGCAGGCGCTCGGCCGGCCAGGGGGCGGCCGCGCTGTGTACGGTGAGCAGTTTGTGGTCCGCGAAACGGCCGAGGATGTCGGCCAGCGGGCCGTCGAAGAACAGCGCGCCGTGGTCTATGATGAGCACGCGCCGGCACAGGGCCTCGATGTCGGCCAGGTAGTGGCTGGTGAGCAGGAGGGTGGTGCCGTGGCGGGCGTTGTGGTCGCGAAGGAAATCGCGGATGACCTTTTGGGAGACGACGTCCAGGCCGATGGTGGGTTCGTCCAGCAGCAGCAGGCGGGGGCGGTGGAGCAGCGCGGCGATCAACTCGAACTTCATGCGCTCGCCCAGGGAGAGTTCGCGCACCATGACGTGGAGCCGGTCCCGGACCTCGAGCAGGCCGGTCAGTTCGTCCACGCGGCGGAGCCATTCGTCGCGGGGTACGGCGTAGATGCGGGCGTTGAGTTCGAGCGATTCGCGCGCGGGCAGGTCCCACCACAACTGGTTTTTCTGCCCGAGCAGGAGGGCGAACTGCCGGCGGAAGGCGTCGGCCCGTTCCCAGGGCACGTAGCCCAGGACGCGGGCGGTGCCGGCGGTGGGGTGCAGGAGCCCGGCGAGCATCTTGAGGGTGGTGGTCTTGCCCGCGCCGTTGGGGCCCAGAAAGCCGACCAGCTCGCCGGGCGCGATGCGGAAGCTCACGTCGCGCACGGCGGTGACGGTCTCGGTGCGCGCGGCGAAGAGGTCCCGCAGCGCGCCGCGCAGGCCGGGCTGCTTGCGGCGGGTGCGGAAGACCCGGGTCAGGCCGCGGGCGTCAACGGCGGGGATGGGGTCCGCGGCGGTCACAAGCGGGGCGGGCCGCGGGGCTAGCGCATGAGCTGGCGTTCGAGGAATTCGACCGTCTGGCGGACGTTTTCGTCCACCTCCATGCGGTCTTTCACCAGGCGGCAGGCGTGCAGGACGGTGCCGTGGTCGCGGCCGCCGAAGGCGTCGCCGATGGTGTTGAGGGAGCTGCCGGTGAGGTTGCGCGCCAGGTACATGGCGATCTGGCGGGGAAAGGCGATGTACTCGGGCCGGCGTTTGCTGGTCATGTCCGCCAGCCGGAGGTCGAAGTGCTCGGCCACGCGCCGCTGGATGGCCTCGATGGTGAGGGCGTCGCGGCTTTCTTCCTGGAGCACTTCGCGCAGGAGGCTTTCCACCAGTTCGAGCGAGGGGGCCTTTTTGCTCAGGGCGCAATAGGAGCCGACCCGGGCCAGGGCGCCCTCCAGACGGCGGATGTTCGAGCGGATCTTGGTGGCGATGAACTCGAGGAGCGGCTCGGGCAGGGTGAAGCCCATGAGCTCCTGTTTTTTGCGCAGGATGGCCAGGCGGGTTTCGACGTCCGGCGGCTGGAGGTCGGTCACCAGGCCCCACTCGAAGCGGGAGACCAGGCGGGCCTCGAGGCTTTTGAGTTCGCCTGCCGGGCGGTCGCACGTCATCACGATCTGGCGGTGATTGTCGTGGAGGGTGTTGAACGTGTGGAAGAACTCCTCCTGGATGCGTTCCTTGTTTTCGAGGAACTGGATGTCGTCAATGAGCAGCACGTCCATGCCGCGGTACTTTTTGCGGAAGCGGCCCAGGTCGTTGCTCTGGATGGCCTCGATGTACTCGTTGGTGAATTTCTCGGAGGATACGTAGGCCACGCGGGCGTTGCGGCGCTGGCGGACGACGTACTGGCCGATGGCGTGCAGGAGGTGGGTCTTGCCCAGGCCGACGCCGCCGTAGAGGAACAGCGGGTTGTAGGCCTTGCCGGGGTTTTGGGCCACGGCCAGTGCGGCGGCGTGGGCGAAGCTGTTGTTGCTGCCCACCACGAAGGTCTCGAAGGTGTTCTTCGGGTTGAACGGAAAGTCGCGCGGGGCGGGCGCGGCCGGCTCGGTCCGGGCCTTCGGGGCCGGCTCGACGGCGGGGTCTTTGGGGGCGGCCGGCGGCTGGGGATTGCTGTTCACGGCGAATTGCACCGTCAGACGCCGTCCGGTGATCTGGCCGAGGACATCCTGGAGCAGGCCCAGGTAATTGTTTCGCAGCCACAGCTCGGCAAAGTCGTTGGGGACTTCGAGCGTGAGCCGATCTTCTTCCAGGGTGCGGGCCTTGAGCCCGGCGAACCAGAGTCGAAAAATGTCCGGACTGAGCTTCTCCCGGAGAATGCCTTGCGCCGAGGACCAAACCTTTCCCACCGCAGATTGCATGGCTGTCACTGGATCACGGCTGGATTTCGCAAAGTTGTTCACCACGGCCCGTCACCCCGTTGTAACCGCCGGCCGAGCAGCGGCTTGCAGGGGCGATGGCGGAGCTTGCTTGTTCAACTCTCGCCCCGGATGAGGGTGCCGTCAACGGCCTCCGGATTCTTCATAGCATCTGCAAGATCAAGAGGTTGCGAAAAAAGTATCCCTCGAGCACAAACGCCGCCTCGGCGGGGTGGAATGCCGTTCGAGGTTGATCAAGCCGGCGGGCCTTTTAAGCCCGGAGTCCCGGCGTGACCAGAACAACCTGTTGGCAGTTGTTCGCGGGTTGTTCACAACCCCTCCCGGGGGCTTTGGGATCAATGATCCCGCGGGTTTTGGGGCACTCCGGCGGCGCGGCCAAACGGCGCCCGGGCGCCTCTCAGACGTCGTAGTAGAGGAAGAACTCGTAGGGGTGGGGGCGCAGGCGCAGGGC
>JBBIJZ010000171.1:0-3511 GCA_037445715.1 Verrucomicrobiales bacterium
AGCAAAAACAATCCCAGCCAGAGCCGTTTCATGGGGCTTGATCCGGCGGGGGCGGTTCCGCGTTGGGCGCGGCGCCGGGCGGGTTGGCCCCGGGCGCTGCCGCGCCGGGCACGGCCGCGGGCGTTTCGGGCACCGGCCGGGGCGGCACCCAAATCGGTTGATCGTTGAGGTAGCTGAGCAGCCAGCGCCAGAAGTCCGCGTTTTCGCGCAAGCCCTCGAACGGCTGGCCGCCCTCGTTTTCGAGGTTTTGGTTGGTGGCAAACTCGCTGTCGGCCACCACCACCACCTTGCCCCGGCCCAGCCGCCGCATCAGGATCACGGTGGGATCGCGCCCGGTGAGCGGGTCGCGCGGCCCGTAGGCCAGCGGCTGGGCGTTGGGGTCGGTGGACTCGACCGCCCAGGCCGCGTGGAACCGCACGTAGGCCAGGTAGTCCCCGCCGTTGTAGTACGGGGCCTTGAAATGCCCGAACGGCCGGGGTTCCGGCCCCCGGCCCTCGGCCGCGCCGCGACCGCCCACGTAAAAGCCCAACTCCGCCAGCACCCGGCGGCTGGCGCCGGCTTCCGGCCAGCCCACGGTAAAAATGAGAATACCGCCCTGCTCGACAAAGCGGCGGGCGGTCTCCCGCTCCCGCGCGGTAAACGGCCGGCCCGGCGCGGCGCACACCAGCAACCCGGCGCCCTGCAACCGCCGCCAGGTGAATTCCGGCAGGCTCATCACCAGGTACCCGTTGCGCATGAGGGTGAGCTGCAGGCCCCCCAGGCCGTTGGGACGCCAGGACTCGCCGCTGACCCGCTCCGCGTGCGTGTGGTCTATGTAGGCCAGCGCGTTGGGCTGCGTGCCCCGGCCGTCCGGCACCAGGTTCGCCCGCGCGGCCGTCCAGGCGGAAGCGCCCCAGACCCCCGCGCCAAAGAGAACTCCCGTCCAAAACAGCCAGCCGGGCCGGCGCCCGCGCCCGAGCCAAACGACCAACCCCAGACATCCCGCCGTGGCCAGCGCCATCCGTGTGGCGCCGAACTCGATCTTCTGACACAGCGCGGCGAGCAACGCCGCCACGTACGGATGCGATCCAAAGAGGATGCCGTTGGTGAAGCCGGAGGTGTCGCCGAAAACGGTCACGCGGCCGCGGCCCCAGCGTTGTTCGGCGGCCAGGAGCACGTCGCCGAGCCGCTCGCCGGGGTCGTACTTCTGGTTGCCCATCATCGAGCCGCCGCGGCTTTCGTCGTTGCTGGCGTCGCCCGGGTCGTTCCACCCCCAGCGCCCCACCAGCAGCGGCCGCGCGGGCCATTCCGCCTCGACCGAGGCGCCGATGACCACGCCGAACTGGTTGCGGTCATCCGGGATGCCCAGGGCGGCCGGGTGGGCCAGGGCCTGATACGAATGCAACCAGCCCCCCACGGCGAACATCGCCGAGTCGAAGGCCACCTGCAGGGCCGTGGGGCCGAGGACCTCGTTGAACCGGCTGCCGCCGTCCTTTTCACGCACCGTGTGCTCGCCCAGGACCAGCAACGATCCGCCGCCGGTCACAAACCGCTGGATGCGCTCCAACTGGCCCGGCTCCCACGGGCGGTTGGGAAAGATCAGCACCAGCAGGTCCGCCCCGGCCAGGTCCGACTCCGAGAGGTCCGGCGAAATCACGCACCGGGCGCCGTAGCTGGCGCAAAACGCGGGCCACATTCCGTACATGCCCACGCTCAACCGCCCATACTCGCCATGCCGGGGTTTGAGCCAGTTCAGGAAGCCCTTTTCGTACACGACGATCTTCCGCCCCTTGAGGCTGAGCGGGCGGGGATTGAGCAGCATCACCGCCGGCACCGCCACCGCCAGCAGCAGCGCCAGCCAGGCCCAACGGCGTGCGAGGGGAGGGTCGGCCACCGGCAAGGGGGAAGCGCCGGGGCCGGGGGAAGGCGCGTTCCCCGCCCGGCCCTGGCGCCAGGTCCAGAAGGCCAGCAACGGCAGATGGAGCGCCAACCCCAGCCAGGGCAGTTGCCAGAGGGCGAGGTCGGCAAGGGCGTGGGTGGTGGGCGGCAGACCGGGAATGCGCGGGGGCACGGTGAGCACGGGCAGCCACTCCCGCCAGCGCGGAAAGCTGGCCACGGCGCCGAGGTAAGCCAGATGCCCCAACCCCACCATCAGAACCCACGCGCCCCACTCTCGGCGCCCGCGCGCCCCCGCCGAACGACCCAGCAACAAGCCCAACGCCAGCGTGAGCACCAGGAAGTCCAGCCCGGCATAGGTGCGCCCCACCTCGAGCGGCCAGGGACTCACCCAGCTCACGGCGCGCCCGAGCCCCCGGGCCATGCGGTCGGCCGCCATCCAGCCCCAGGGCACCAGCGTGACCCAGAACTGGTAAACCGCGTAGAGCAACACGGCCTGCGCGCCCGCCGCCCACACGGCGCGTTGCGCCCCGCTGCGCGTGGCCGCCAGCGCGGCGAGGACCACGGCGGGCGCCAGGACGTTGACCCCCGGTTGCGGAGCTGCCAGGAAGACGAGCGCCGTCAACAGCCCCCACCAAAAAAGCCCCCGACCGGTCGTGAACACGGCCCCGGGCGGTCGGGCAAGAACGACCCCTGCCAGCAACAAGAGCCCGGTCAGGATGCGCCGCAGCGGATGTGCCATCAGCCCGACCGAACCGGTGGCGATCCACGCCGCGCTCAGGATCAACAAAAGGGGAAGGACAAAGCCTCCTGCGGAGAGCGCTGCCGGGGCGCTCCGTCCCGCAGGAGGTTCAAGCCTGGACTGGCCGGAATCTCCCACGCCTGGCTGCCCTCAAGTTCGAGGAACGGCTCAGACTCTAAGGGGGAAGCCGGCCGCGACGCCACGATTTATGTGTTCCGGCGTCAGCCCGGCCATCTTAACCCCGGGGGCAGCGGGACCGGCGGGCGCAGGCGGGCCGAGGGCCCAACCGCTCCGGGCCACCGGCCGATGAACGGAGGAGACGGCACCTTCGGCTGCCGGACTTGCACCACGGCCGGGGCCGGGATCGGTTCCTGTGCTCCACGCGTCCGGGCCGGCTCCTGTGTCCGGGACTTCAGCCAGCAGGAGCGGCTTCGCGGCGGGGAGCAGTTCTTTCGGCGGGCTCAGGCCGGGGTGTCTTGCCAGTTCGCCGGCCCTTTGGGCCCATACCGAAGGCGCTGGCGATTGGAGTTCCTCGCCGCACGGACAGTGGGACAGCGCGGGGCGGGAGTTCAAAGCCCACGCCGCCCTCGGCACCGTGTCGGGCACGCGCGTCACCTGCGTGAGTTGAGCCGGCGTCCCGTCATGGACCGGTGGGTGGAGGGCGCGCGCCAGATTGGCCGGAGCGCAGTTGACCGGGTCCGGAGGGCAGCGCGTCTCGATCGCAGGGCATTGCGTCTCCACCGGCGGGCAGAGGGTGGCACCGACGAGGCATTCGGTGGGCAGGGCGGGACAAACGGTCGGCAGCACAGGGCACCGGGTTTCAACCATCGGGCAGCGGGTTTCCAGGGGCGGGCACACCGTCTGCGCCGTGACGCATTCTGTGGCCAGCGGCGG
>JBBIJZ010000172.1:0-3500 GCA_037445715.1 Verrucomicrobiales bacterium
CCAGAATGCTGATGACCGCCACGACCACCAGCAGCTCGATCAGGGTGAAGGCGGCCCCTGGCCGGGGACCGTGTTGGGGTTGGTCGTGAAGGTTCATGTTCTGCCGAGGTGTTGGACAGGTGACCCGGCCAAAGCTCACGGGAGGCGTCGAGCCGGCCGAACTTTCGGTGGCGGTGCCGCGCGGGGGCGAAGGGGACGCCGCCGGCCCGCACACCACAAACGCATGACGCCGCACAAGTCATGCACCACGGTGGCCGCCAGGCGGACCGTGCTCCGGGGATGGTCCACCCAGCGCACGGGGATTTCCGCCACCCGCCAGCCTTCCCGCTGTGCCAGCCAGAGCAGTTCGGTGTCGAAGAACCAGCCCTCGTCCCGGACGCGGGGCACCAGCGCCCGGGCCGCCGCGCGCGTCAGGGCCTTGAAGCCGCATTGGGCGTCCGCCACTCGCAGGCCCAGCACCGTGTGCAAGAGCCGGTTGTAGCCCCGGCTGAGCAGTTCGCGCTTCCAACCCCGGGTGGTTTGCGCGCCGGGCAGCAGGCGCGAGCCGACGGCCAGGTCCGCCGTCCCGGCCCGCAACGGCGCCAGCAGGGCCGGCAGGCCGGCCAGGTCCGTGCTCAGGTCCACGTCCATGTAGCTCACCAGGTCCGCGTCGCTCGCCAGCCACGCCGCCCGCAACGCCCCGCCCCGGCCGGCTGCTGCCCGGTGCAGGACCCGGACCACGACGGTCGTCGCCGCTGACTGATTTTCGCTCCCCGGCAACCGGCATCCGTCCTTCGGGGCCGGGCACTCGGCCTCGGCCGGTCGTCCCGGGTCTTCGCTCTTCGGATTTCGGGTTTCGGGTTTCGGCTGGGCGAACTCCCCCGCCAGCCGTTCGGCGAGCTCCCGCGTCCGGTCGGTCGAGCCGTTCTCGGCCAGGACCACCTCCCAGTGCGCGGGCGCCAGCCCGGCCAGGAATTCCACCACCCGCCGCACGCTCGTCGCCAGGTGCGCGGCCGCGTTGTACGCCGGCAGGGTGACGTTCACGCGGGGCCAAGTCGCTGTTACGCCTGGTGACCCAGTCGCAAACATGATCGGAGTTCGGCTCAGTCGATTTGGCACTTGGGGCACGACAACCGTCTGAGGTTAGAGCCCCAAACGCTCCAGTCTGGCTTCGGTGTCCTGCAGCGGGTCCGGGTTCAAAGAACTCGCCAGCCAGCATTCCCGGCCGTGCTCCCGGGCGCTAAGCACATAGCCTTTTTTCAGCCAGGTACCCCATGCGGGATGACGCTCGCGGGACATTTCCGAAATGACGATGGCTTCTGGCGCATAAAGCCGGACCCAGTTCCACAAGCGTGTTTCATCGAGTTCCCCCCGCCAGAAGCGTTTGCGCGACAGCACGATCAATTCCGGTGGTATGAGCACTCCGCCATGAAAGGCAACGTCCCGCAATTCGGTGTAACACCACCGGATGCGATCCTGGTGGCGTCGCAGTATTGAGACCAACGGGCTGCTCTGTCTTGTGGGGTAGCTGCTCATTTCCTCTAGTGCCGCCGTCAGCCGGGGCAGGGCAAAGCCGCACCACAGAGCCAGCACTGCTGCCGTACCCATGATCGCTGCCGGAACAGGAGGGCGATTCGCCGGAGTCGTTGATTGTCCCGAAGCCGGCGGGCAGGAGGCCGACGATCTCGTCCGCCAGATTTCGCCGAGTTGTCGGCTCAACCAGGTCACCCCCACGGCGGCCAGCATGGCGATCGGCACTTGCAGGTGAATGAGGTAATAGCGCCACCAAGGCCGGTAGCACAAGGCGACGCCAACAGCGGAGCCCAACAGGACAAAAGTGAATACCCGGCCCGCCCTGCATCGCTTGAAGTCCGGCAGAGCCACGGCAAACAGCGCCGCCATCAGCGGGCCAGGATCGCCGAGGACCCATTCCCAATTGGGGCGGAACTGTGCCTGCTCGGCCGCCACAAGCGCCGAGTCCGCCGGGAGGTGAGGCGCCACCAGTTGTTCCAAGTCAAAGCTTGGAGAAAGCCTGACCAGCAAGCTGAATATGGCCACGAAGGCCAGGGCGGCCCACATCACAGCCGATACGAAATGTCTTCTGCCGGTTTGTGCCCACACCATTGCCAGCAACGCCGGCAGCACCAGCAGGGCCGTGAACTTGACATGACAGGCCAGGGCCAGCACGGCGCCGGCGCTCACCAGCCGCCAGCGAACCACCATCCCGGGCGCAGTGGCGGCCAGTGCGGCCGCCACCATCGCCCAAGAAATTGCAGGCAGTTCCAACATGGCGGCCACCGACCAGTGGGGCATTCCCTCACCGGCCAGCAGAAAACAGCCCAGGGCCAGTCCCCCGGCGAAATTCAGGCTGCCACGCAACAGATAGACCATGGCCCCCAGAAGAGCCCCCACGGATATCAGGCTGAACATCCGCGGCAGGGCCGCGTGCTCCCCCAACAGACGAAACAGCGTCGCGTTGAGGAGAGTGTGGAGCCACGGCTGGTCATTCCACATCAGCGGCGCCAGATCCGGACGGCGCGCCAGCAGCGCTGCCTTACACAGTTCAAATCCATCGTCTCCCCCAAAAGACAGCACACTGTCCAGCCGGGGGCCCAGCGCCCACAGCAAAAAGAGGCCGAACGGAATGAGCACGCCCCAACCCGCAGCCACCGGAAGATATCTCAAGAAATTTCCCGCGCCGGTTTGCATCTGCCGTGGACGACGATCAGGGCCAGTCCGACCAGGTAAAACCACAGGGCCAAGCTGGTCAGCAACTCCCGTTCAAACCGAGCAAACCAGGGAAACCAGAGCGTGGCCTGCCCCAAGCAGGGACAGTTGCCGCCAACCGTGCGGGTTGCGTGCAACCACTGATATCCCAACCAGCTCAGGCCCAACAAGACCATGACCCAGGCCTTGTTCCAGATCTTACCCCCCGACCAGAGCAAGAGCCAAGCCCCGCCCATTCGATCAGCCCGGTCACCAGCATCACCCAATTCTCCGGCAGGCCCAACACCGGATCGGAGCGCCGCCCCAGCGTACCCCACGCCAGGGCGGCGCTCAACCATTTGAGGCTGCCCAACAGCAGCAGTAGTGTACCGGCAGCCCTCGCGGGAGCGTTCCAGCTTACCGAAACGGTACCGGTCATGGGATATTGGGGAACCCCTGCGTGAGCCTCATACCAACAGCTATGAATCTCTCGCTACGGATGACCACCGCCACCACCCGTGCCGGTGCCGACGCAGGATACACCACAACTACCAACAATTGCACCAGTGTAGAACGTGTGGAACTTGCCAGAGTGAGGACAGAAGTACGTGCACTGCGGGTCCGTAGAACATGCCTGAGTCCTGCCGCTGACACCGGGTGGGGCTTGAGCGGTCCATAGAATACTGCCGGCGCGGTAATAGCAGGTCCCACCGTCGGCTACTACAGTTTCAGGGCATTCCTTGTCCCGCCCTTGAACCAGACATGCCGCCAACACTGCCGTGGCCGTTCCAACCAGTGCCAGGATCGGAGTGAAT
>JBBIJZ010000173.1:0-3195 GCA_037445715.1 Verrucomicrobiales bacterium
CTTCCTGGTCACCGGCCCCACCGGCTCGGCAAGTCCACCTCGCTCTACACCTTCCTGAGCGAGATCAACGTCCCCACCAAACGCATCATCACCGTCGAGGAACCGGTCGAGTACGAAATCCCCGGCATCAACCAGATCGCCGTCCGGCCCGAGATCGGCCTGACCTTCGCCGTGGGCCTGCGCCACATCCTGCGCCAGGACCCCAACGTCGTCATGGTGGGCGAAATTCGCGACCTGGAGACCGCCGAGATCGCCATCCGCGCCTCCCTCACCGGCCACCTGGTCTTCAGCACCCTCCACACCAACGACGCCCCCAGTGCCTTCACCCGGCTCATTGACATGGGCATCGAGCCGTTCCTGGTCGCCTCCTCGGTCGAGGCGGTCATGGCCCAGCGCCTGGTGCGCCTGATCTGCCCCGAGTGTTGCGCCCCCCAGGCGGTCGAACCCCGCTACCTGCTCAAGATCGGCTTTCCCCGCGAACGCATCGAGACCGCCCGCTTCTTCAAGGGCGCCGGCTGTGACGCCTGCCGCTTCCTCGGCTACCAGGGCCGCACCGGCATCTACGAACTGCTGGTGGTCACCGAGAGCATGCGCCCGCTGATCATGAACCGCGCGCCCGCCTCGAACATCGCCGCCCACGCCATCGCCGAGGGCATGAAAACCCTCCGCATGGCCGGCTGGGAACGCGTGCTCCATCCCGAGCGCCCCACCACCATCGAGGAGGTCCTGCGCGTCACCCAGGTCGAGGAACACCTCGCCGCCCTCCTGGGCGACGAAAAGAACTGACATGGCCGCCAAAGCCCAACGCTGGACCACCTGCAACGTGCTCGCCCCCGAGGGCGAGGGCCGGCGCCTGTGGCAATTCACCCGCCGGGGCGACAAGGCCCAGCTCGCCGCCGACCTCCGCCTGGGCCCGGACGAGCGCCCGCCCGCCGACCGTGTCCAAAAGACCTTCCGCCACACCTGGCAGCCCCGGCTCAACATCGCCTGGTTGCCCGCCGACAAGGTCTTCCTGCGCGTGGTCGAACTGCCGCCCGGCGATCCGGTGGAAATCCCCGCCCTCATCGAGTTCCAACTCGAAAAACTCTCTCCCCTGCCCCTCGCCCAGACGCTCTGGACCTGCGAGCCCCTGCCCGCGGCCCCCGGCGAACCGCTCACGGCCGTGCTGGTCGTGGTCGAGCGCACGGCCGTCGAGACCCGGCTCGAGCAACTCGAAGCCGCCGGTTACCGTCCCGACCGGCTGGAGCTCCCGCTGCTGCGGGAACTGCTGGCCCTGCCCGCCCCGCGCGACGGCGTTTACGTGCTGGCCGGCCGCGAAGGCGGCCCCGGTTTCACCTGCCTGACCGCATGGTGGACCGAGGGTCGCCTGCGCCACCTCAGTCTGGCCCGGTTTGCGGACGAACTCCGGGCCGGGGACGCCCTGGCCGACGCCCTGCGTCGCACCGCCTGGGCGGCGGAAATCGAGGGCTGGCTGCCGTCGCCACCGCCGTCCCTGACCCTCTGGGCGCCGGCCGAGGTGGCCGCCGCTCTCGAGCCGGCCCTGCGCGACTTCACCGGCGGCGCGCTCACGGTGCGCGAGCGGCTCGCCCCGGCCGAACTGGCGGCGGTCTGCGCCACGGCCCCCGCCCCCGCCAACCTGGTGCCCGCCGAGGTCCTGGCGCGCTACCGGCAGGAATTTGTGGACCGGCTCTGGATGCGCGCCCTGGGCGGGGTGGCCCTGGTGTACGTCTTGGCCGTGCTCGGCTACCTGGCCTGGCTGAGCGTGCTCGATTACCAGAAAATGCGCGTGGACCAGCAGGTTGCCCTGCGCCAGGCGCGGTACCACCAGGCCCTCCAGCTCAAGGCCCGGCTCGAAATCCTCCAGGAACAGGTCAACCTCCGCTTCGCCGCCCTGGACTGCTGGAAGGCCGTGGCCGAGACCCTGCCCGAGGGACTCACCCTCAACTCGCTCAGCTTCCAGCGCGGCAAGCGCCTGAGCCTGACCGGCAGCGTGCCGACCGACCAGCAGGGCAAGGTCACCGAGTTCAACCAGGCCCTCGCCGCGGTGAAGGTCGGCGAGCGCCCCCTCTTCAGCCAGGTCACCACCAAATCCATCCAGGGCCCGGCCGCCGGGCGGGCCGATTTGCCGGCGGCCTGGAGCCTCGAGTGCGAACTGAACCGCCGCGACCTGCCATGAGCTTCCTGGATTCCCTCTCCCTGCGCCCCCAGGAGAAACGCCTGCTGGTGATCGGCCTGACCCTGGCGGTGGTGGTCCTGAGCGCCCTGTTTGTCTGGCCGCGGCTGGGCGAGTGGCGCCAGGCCCGCGCGGCGCTCGAAAAATCCCGCCAGACCCTGCAAAGCTACGAGGCCGAGATCGCCCGCATCCCCACCTACGAGGCCCGCCTGGCCGAGCTCGAGGGGCAGGGCTCGGCCGTCTTGCAGGAGGAACAGGCGCTGCAGTTGCTCCGCACCGTCCAGCTCCAGGCCCAGCAACACAACGTGGCCATCACCAGCACCCGCGCCGGCCTCCCGGGCCAAACCACCAGCACCAACGCCTTTTTCGACGAGCAAACCGTCCAGATCGGCGTCAACACCGGCGAGAAGGAACTGGTCCAGTTCCTCCACGCCCTGGGCAGCGGCGGTTCCCTCATCCGCGTCCGCGACATGGACCTGCGTCCGGACCCGCCCCGCTACCGCCTCAACGGCACCGTCACCCTCGTCGCCAGTTACCAGAAAAAACCCAGGACCCCCCGTCCGGCCGCCGTCGCGCTCCCCGCCGTGGCCAGCGCGCCCGCGCCGACCAACTCCCTCCTTCCCCGCAAGCCGTGAAAACCCTCCCGCTCCTCCTGACCGGCCTGTTGTGCCTGGCCGGCCGCCCCGTCGCGACCTTTGCCGCCGAGCCCGCGCCGCCGGAAGCCGAGTCGCCGCCCGAGGCCGAATCACCGCCCCAACCCGCCGAGGTGACCCCGCCCACGGTCGAGCCCGAACCGGTGCCCGACCTGCAAGTCCCCCCGCCGGTGCCGAGCGTGCCGCCCGCGCTGCGCGGCCGGACCAACACGGGCGCAGTACCCACGTTGCCCGCGCCCCCGGCGCCCACGCCCTCGCCGCGGCTGGTCCGACCGGCCCCGCGCCTGGCGCCCCAGCCCGGACAACCCACCCCCCCCCCCGCCCCGGGCCGCCCCCCCCCCCCCCCGGCCCCCGCCCCCGGCCCCCGGG
>JBBIJZ010000174.1:0-3153 GCA_037445715.1 Verrucomicrobiales bacterium
CCTTTCAGGACTCCAGTCTCCGACCGGTGCCGCGACGGTTGCTGATCCCGCGACCAGCCCGGAACTGGCCTGGCTGACGGCCAAGACCCGGGAGTTGCTCGCCGGCTGCCGGGTCACGGCCCGGGACGGCACCGTGCTGTACACCCCCGATGGCAAGGGCAATTACCGCGCGCTCTGGACCCGCGACTTTGCCTACATGGTCGAAAACGCCGGCGACCTCCTTCCGCCCGAGCACGTCGAGGCCGGCCTGCGGTACCTCATCCGCTGCATCCGGGCCGATGGCGCCGCGCCGGACCGCGTGCGCCCGGACGGCGTGGCCGTGTACGTGGCCGGTCCGGAAGACCGCCCGCTGGGCGAACCGAACCTGGACAACGCCGCCTTCCTGGTGATCGCCGCAGATGCGCACTGGCAACGGGCCACCCCCGCCGCGCGGCGGCGGTTGTTCGGCGAATGGGCCCCGCCGTTGCGGCGGGCGCTGGACTACGTGCCCCGCAGTCCGGCCGGCCTGGTCTTCAACGCCCCCGCCCGGCCGCATTCGCCGTACGGTTTCACCGATACCGTGGGCAAGACCGGCGAGTTGTTCTTCGAGTCCCTCCTGTACTGGACCGCCTGCCGACGGTTGGCGGACTGGAGCGAACGGTTCGGAGCAATGGCCGCGGCAACCGACCTGCGGTCTCGGGCCGGGCGGATCGAGACCCACCTCGTCCGCCTGTGGAACGACGAAGCGGGCGCGTTTTGGGCCGCCAGCCAGGACTGCCGCCAGCTCGACATCTGGGGCAACGCCTACGCCCTCTGGCTGGACTTTCCCCTGGGCGAACGCCGCGGGCGGGTCCTCGATTTTCTGGTGCGCCACCGCGAGCAGTTCCTGTTCAAGGGGCAGGTGCGGCACCTGCTCCAGGGCGAGCACTGGCAGCGGTTGCTGGTGCCGGTGGCGCCGGAGCGCTACCAAAACGGGGCGTACTGGGCCACGGCCTCGGGCTGGGTGATGTGGGCCCTCGCCCAACGTGCACCCGAGCTGGGCTGGGAAGTGTGGCGTGCGTTGATCGCCGATTTCCAGACCCACGGCGTCTTCGAGTGCATCCACAAAGGCTACCGGCAACTGGACAGTTACGTGGTCAGCGCCACCAACCCGCTCGCCGCGGCGCGCCGGCTCGGTTACTGAGCGGCGGACAAGCGCACCGGGCCGACGCGGGGGCCGGCCATCCTGTTCCGGCGCCTCGCTGGCCAGCCGCCTGGGCGGCCCACCTGGTACGCGGGCGTTTCATGGGCTGGTCCGGGCCGGTGCGGAGAGGCGGTGATCGCCCCGACCGCACCCGGGCGGCGGACCGGTTCAAAGCCGCCAGCCGGGCCGGTACTCGCGGTGGAGCAGGGCCTCGGCTTTGGGGTGGTTGACCACGCGGCCGGTGAGCGGGTCGTACTCGAGCGGGCCTTCGACCAGGCCGGCGAGGTTGGCCAGTTGGAGGAGCTCGGTGAGCGGGCCGCCCAGGCTGAAGGGCGAAAAAGTTTGGCCCCGGCCCTGGCAGGCCTCGATCCACTCGCGGTGGTGGTTGTCCGTGCGCGGCAGGGTCTCGGGCGGACCGCCCTTGAAGTCGGCGAACCGGGCCTCGGGCAGGAGCACGAAGCGGGTGTTCCACGGGCATTCCGAGTACAGCGAGCCCTTGCTGCCCACCAACAGGTCGCCCCAGCCGCCCCGGGGCCAGCCCAGCAAGAGGTCCTCGGCGGGCTTTTCCTTCGCGTACAGGGTCAGCCGGGCGGGCGGGAAGCTGCCGCGGGCGGGGAATTCCAGCAGGGTGCGCGACGCCCGGGGGTAGCCTTCGTCGTTGACCTCGGAGGGCCAGGTCTGCACGCGGATGCGCCGCGGGCCGGGAGCCGCGGCCGGGTCGGGTTCCCACAACAGGTCCAACCGCAGCGCGCGGAAGGTGATGTTGGCCGTGTGACAGCCGAAGTCGCCGATGATGCCGCTGCCGAAGGCGCGCCAGCCGCGCCAGGCGCCCGGCAGGTAGGCGGGGTGATAGGGGCGGTATTCGGCCGGGCCCAGCCACAGGTCCCAATCGAGGGTCGGGGGCACCGGCGGCGTGTCCCTGGGGCGTTCCAAGGGGCCGTTGCCCCCGTCGAACCAGACGTGGGCCTCGCGGATTTCGCCCAGCACGCCGCCCCAGGCCAGCTCGACCGCGCGCCGCAGGGCGGCACTGGCCGAGCCCTGGTTGCCCATCTGGGTCACCACGTTGTGCCGGCGCGCCGCTTCGCGCAGGACGCGGGCCTCGTGCACGGTGCGGGTGAGCGGTTTCTCGCAATAGACGTGCTTGCCGCGCTCGAGGGCGGCCACGGCGGCCACGGCGTGGGTGTGATCGGGCGTGGAAACCATGACCGCGTCCACGCCGTCGCCCAGCGCGTCAAACATGCGGCGGAAGTCGGTGAAGACGCGCGCCTGCGGGTATTTCTTGAACGTGTCCGCGGCGTGGCGGTGGTCCACATCGCACAACGCCACGATGGCGGCGCCCAGCGCGGCCACGTTGTCCACATTGCTCCGGCCCTGACCAGCGGCGCCGATGGCGGCCACCCGGAGCCGGGTGTTGGCCTCGGCGCCAAACACCAGCCGGGCCCGCGGCAGGATCAGTCCCGACCCGGCCACGAGGGTGGAAGTCCGGAGAAAACGGCGGCGGGAGAAACGGTTTTTCATGACGGGAAAGAGGCGTTGAACTCACCCGGTCCGCCCCCCGGGAACGGTGCTCTCTAGACCCCGACCCATGGCGAACCGGTCGCCACCTTCTCTCCCGGCTGCAGGGAAGTCCAGCCCGGAAACCTGCGGGCAGTGCCTCCCTCGTGCCGGCGGTGGTGCCGGCGTTTTGCAGGCCACGATGGTTAGGGTGCGCGCGGGACGCGTCCGGTGGTGCTTGCGTCTCGGCCGCTTGTCCTTCGGGGCGCTCACGGCCGGTCGGCGCCTGCCGGTGGGGGCTACTCCGCCACGGCTCCGGGTTGAGGGGGTGAAGCGCTGGCGCCCCCCGTGAATCCATCCGCGGCGTCCGCCACGCCGAAGCGGCCGTGCGGGAGACGGCCCAGCAGGTCGGTCAGGCAGTCGCGGAGAAACCGCGCCAGTTCGCGCGCGGGGCCGGGCTTCAGCGGCACCGGCGCGACCGCCGCGAGCGGGGCGGC
>JBBIJZ010000175.1:0-3125 GCA_037445715.1 Verrucomicrobiales bacterium
CCGGCGCCGCCTGGCAGGTTGTGGCCGCGTGCGACGCCCTCCGGCGCGGCCTGGCCCCCGCCGCGACGGTGTCGGTGGTCGGCACCCACCAACAGGCCCTCGGCGCCCGGTTTGTGGCGGCGGACGCGGGTGAGGTCCGGGCGGCGCCTGACCGGCGCGCCGGCAAGGGGAGTCCCCGCAGCGCAAACTGAGCGTTTGCCGTTTTTCGCGGGCGGGCGGCCCGCGGGGCGGGGGCTGGGGCAGGAAGCGTTGGCCTATTGCCAATCGGCAGCACCCAGGCTGTCACCTTGGGCCACGCCATCCGGCATCTGCCCCGGCACCTTACCTGCCTTCCTGATTTCCCAATTGCTCCCCCTTCGGATTTCGGACTTCGGACTTCGACCTTTTCCTTGGGGTACGGGCTTCCGGCCTGCCAGCCCGGCAAGCCGGGAGGGCTGTCCCTTGCCCTCGACTGTCGGGCTGGTAGCCCGGCGGAACGGGCTAGTTGCCCGTTCCACCCTGGGGGGCCGGCCACAAACATCGCGGTTGTGGTGGCGGCGGCGATCCCGGTTTCAGGCTTGCCCGGGGGCCGGCCGCCTCCCAGGCTCGGCCATCAACATTGACGGCGAATGGTTATGACCCACGGAACGAGCGGCCGGATCGCAGAAGTCAAAAGGCTGTTGATCGAAAACCTCATGCTGCCAAAGAGCCCGGACGAGATTGCGGATGACGCCCCCCTGTTTGGCCCGGGCGGGCTGGGTCTGGATTCGGTGGACGCGCTCCAAATTGTCGTGGCCCTGGACAAGAACTACGGCCTGAAAATCGCCGATCCCCAGGCCGCACGCACCGTGCTGGCCTCGGTAACCACCATGGCCGCGGCGCTCGAACACCATCTGGCGATGCAGGCATCCGGTCAGGCCCCGTGACCGTAAAATCGCCCGCCCCGCCCCGCCGCCGGCCGGGGCTGGCCGGCCCGGTGGAGGGCAGGCCGCGACGTACGGGAGCCGCTTTCCCCCGGGACTTCGCCCCCGCCCCAATGCGCGACGCCAGGACGTGGCGTCCCACCCGTGGCGAGATGCGCCCGGCACGGCCGGGCGGGCCATTTTGCTCTTGGCGGTCTTCGGGCGTTCGCCGTTAATTCGCCGCCGTGAAAATTGTCCTCGCGTACTCCGGCGGCCTCGACACCTCGGTGCTCCTTTCCTGGATCAAGGAGACGTACAACGCCGAGATGATCGCGTTCTGCGCCAACATCGGTCAGGAGGAGGAACTCAAGGGGCTGGAGCAAAAGGCCCGCCGCACCGGCGCCAGCCAGGTGTACATTGACGACCTCCAGGAGGAGTTCGCCCGCGACTTCATCTTCCCCATGATCCGGGCCGCGGCCATCTACGAGGGCCAGTACTACCTGGGCACGAGCATTGCCCGCCCGCTCATCGCCAAGCGCATGATCGAAATCGCCCGGGCGGAAAAGGCCGACGCCATCGCCCACGGCGCCACCGGCAAGGGCAACGACCAGGTGCGCTTCGAGCTGACCGCCGCCGCGCTGGCGCCCGAGCTGGAGGTCATCGCCCCCTGGCGCGACGAACGCTTCCGCGCCCAGTTCCCCGGCCGGGCCGAGATGATCGCCTACTGCGCGGCCAAGGGCATCCCGGTCCAGGCCAGCGCCAAAAAGCCGTTTTCGATGGACCGTAACCTCCTGCACATCTCCTACGAGGCGGGCATCCTCGAGGACCCGTGGTTCGACGCCCACGCCCCCAAAAACCGCGAGTATTTCACCACCCTCTCGGTCTTCCCCGAGGACGCGCCGGACCGGCCGGAGTTTGTGACCCTCGACTTCGAGCGGGGCGACTGCGTGGCCGTCAACGGCAAGCGTCTGACTCCGCTCCAGGTCATGAAGACCCTCAACAAACTGGGCGGCAAACACGGCGTGGGCCGGGTGGACATGGTCGAGAACCGCTACGTGGGCATGAAAAGCCGCGGCGTGTACGAAACCCCCGGCGGCGCCATCCTGCACTTCGCCCACCGCCACATGGAGAGCCTCACGATGGACCGCGAGGTGATGCACCTGCGCGACGCGCTCATCCCGCGCTACGCCGAGCTGGTGTACTACGGCTACTGGTTCAGCCCGGAACGGCTGGCCCTGCAGGCCTTCGTCGAGGAAAGCCAGAAAAACGTCACCGGGACCGTCCGGGTGAAGCTCTACAAGGGCAACCTCATGGTGGCCGGCCGCAAGAGCCCGGTCAGCCTCTACAACCCCCACCTGGCCACGATGGAGGCCGACCCCACCCGGGCCTACAACCAGAGCGACGCCACCGGCTTCATCCGCCTCAACGCCCTCCGCCTCAAAGTGGCGGCCCGGGTGCACGCGGCGCCGCGGTAACCTGCCTGCCGGCGGCGGCCTTGTGCTACCATGCAGCCGTGAACGACCTGATCGTCATTGACCCGCGGATTTGTCACGGGAAGCCGGTGCTGCGGGGAACGCGCGTGCCGGTGTCGCTGGTGGTGGGGAGCCTGGCCGGTGGCATGGGCTTTGAGGAGGTGGAGCGGGAGTACGGTCTGAGCCGCGCCCAGATTTGCGCCGCCCTCAAGTTCGCCGGGGAACTGGTCGAGCAGGAGGAACACCATCCCCTCGACACCGCGGCGGGATGAGATTCCTGCTCGATGCCAACCTGCCGCGCTCCGCGGTGACCCTCCTGCGCGAACTGGGTCATGAGGTCGAGGTGGTCCGCGAAGTGCTGCCCGGCGGCGCGGAAGATGCCGCGGTGGCCGCGCCCGCTCGAGCGGGTCGGATGGTCCTGGTCACGCGCGATTTTGATTTTGCCGACATCCGGAATTATCCACCCCAGGATTACGCGGGGATCATCGTCCTGGAGCTGCCGGATGATGCCGTGGCGGCGCAAGTCACCCGGGTCTTGCAAAGCTTCATCAGCAAACCGGACTGGCTGGCCCGGTTACCCGGAAGGCTCGCAATCGTGGAAACCTGGCGCGTGCGATTCCGCCCGGTTGAATCAACCACCTGAACGCTGGTGAACCCCGATCCGAGCAGGGCCTGTAACCCGGACGACGCCACCGGCTTCATCCGCCTCAACGCCCACCGCCTCAAAGTGGCGGCCAAAGTGCAGGGTGGGAAATGACGGCCCGTTGCTGGT
>JBBIJZ010000176.1:0-3005 GCA_037445715.1 Verrucomicrobiales bacterium
GGCTGCGTCCGCCCCTGCGGGCGAACCGGCCGACGCCAGCCAGGCGTCCAGCCGCTCGCGCAACGCACGCGCGCCCGGCGCGCCGGTCAGGCGGGCCACGGCCCGGCCCTGGTGAAACCAGAGCAGCGTGGGCACGCCGGCGATTTGGTAGCGCGCGGCCAGGGCCGGGTCGCGGTCCACGTCCACCTTCACGAACTTCACGCGTCCGGCGTACTCGCCCGCCACCTCGGCCAGCACCGGGGCGAGGCGTTTGCACGGACCGCACCAGGTGGCGTAAAAGTCCACCAACACTGGCCCGGGCGCTTGCAAGACCGCGGCGTCAAAGTCCGCCTCGCGCACCGGCTGGACCGGGCCGTCGGTGCGACGGAGTTCGCGGCCGCCTGCGAGGTCGCGGGCCGCTGAGGCGTAAAAGGCCAGTCCCAGCAGGCCGCCGAAGAGCGCTCCGCGCCCCCACGTGGCCGTGAGCGGGCACGCACCGGAGCTGCACGAGCCCAGCCGGCCCAGCGCCGCGCCCAGGGCGGCGCCCACACCGACACTCAAGATCAGGGTTGTCATGCGCATGATTCCGGGCGGCCGCGCGCGCCCCGCAATCTCCCCCACGGGACGGGATCGGGCGGCGCGGCTTCCGGCCCGGTCAAGATGCCGAGCCGCGGCCGGCGGTTCGGTTACAAACCATCCGGGCGTTCCGGGTTTGAGGACGGCCGCGCTCCGGCCGGCGAGGGCTGGTCCGAGATGGCCCGCAGGCGGCGCTCGAACTCGGCCCGGTATTGCTCCCGCGCGGTGTCCCCGAGCGAGCGGGGCACCACCAGTGGTTCGCCGAAGCGGACGCGGCAGACCGAGAAGGGCAGCGGCACCAGGAACCCGTCCCAGCTTCGCAGCCGCCGGCACCAGTCCAGGTCGTAACTGACGGGAATGAGCGGCAGGCCGCACAGTGCCGCCAGGTCCACCGCGCCGGATTGCACGTGGTAACGGGGGCCGCGCGGGCCGTCGGGCGTGAGGGCCAGGTCATAGCCCTGCACGGCCCGGGAGGCCATTTCCCGCAGGGCCTGCGCGCCGCGGCGGCTGCTGGAGCCGCGCACCGGTTGCACGCCGAAAAGCCTCAACACCTGCGCCAGCAGGCCGCCATCGCGACTGGCACTGACCATCGCCGCCAGGCGGCGGGGCGGGTGGTGCTTTTGGATGAACCGGGCGTACAGGCGCAGGCTCAGGGCCAACCGGTTGTGCCACACGGCAAAGATGGCCCGGCCGCGTTGCATCGCGTTCCAGGCCGCCGGGTCGGTCTCCAAGTCATACCGGAGCGTGGCGTCCACGGCGTGCACGGTCAGCCAGATCAGGCGTGCGGCGAGCCGGGCGCCGGGGCCGGCCCGGTGGGGCACCACCACGCCCGAACGGCGCGGCGGCGGGGCATTTTCCGGAGCGGGCGGGGCGGCGGGCATCGGCAATCAGCGCTTGAGCGCGGCGCGGACCAGTTCCTCGACGGTGGCGTCGGGACCCAGTAGGGCCTGGGCGGCGCGGACGGCCTCGTGGGCCTCGGGCGGTTTGAAGTCCAGCGCGATGAGGGCCAGCACGGCGTCGTTGAGGCGCTGCTCGGTGGGGGAAAGCGCCCGCTGCTCGCTGGCCGCCTCCCAGGTGCCAGCGGCGCCGACCCTGTCGCGGAGTTCGACCACCAGGCGTTCGGCGGTCTTGCGGCCCACGCCGGAGATGCGCGAGAGGGCCTTGACGTCCCCGGCGGCCACGGCGCCGCGGAAGGTGGCGGGCGACATGCCGCTGAGGATGTTCAGGGCGAGCTTGGGGCCGATGCCGCTGACGTGGTTGACCAGCAGGCGAAACAGGTCGCGCTCGGCGGCGGTGGCAAAGCCGTAGAGCACGTGGGCGTCTTCGCGCACCGCCAGGTGGGTGAGCAGGCGCACGGGCTGGCCGGGGGCGGGCAGCTTGTCGAAGGAGGAGAGCGGGATGAACACTTCGTAGCCGACGCCGTGGACCTCGACCACGACCTGGGTGGGGAGGGCTTCGACGAGGCGGCCTTCGAGAAAGGCGATCATGGTCAGAGGCGCTTGAGCGGGCTCAGCGGCGCGCGGCCCTGTTCCTGGACGAAGGCCAGGGCCAGCGCCAGGGCGTCGGCGGCGTCCGGCGGCGGTTCTTCCGCCAGATGCAAGAGGCGTTGGACCATTTTGGCGACGGCGGTCTTGCTCGCGGCCCCGTAGCCGACGATGGCCTGTTTGACGCGGCGCGGGGCCAGTTCGTAGAGCTCGAGGCCCGCCTCGGCCGCGACGGCGAGGCTGGCGCCGCGGGCCTCGCCCAGGACCAGTGCCGTCTGGTAGTTGCGGGCATGGAAAAGGCCTTCCACCACGCCCACCGTGGGCTGGTGCCGCTGGATCATCGCCCGCACCGTGCCGGCGATGTGCCCCAGACAGCGGGAACGCGCCCAGGCCGGGGGACAATGAAGGACGGCAAACTCGAGCGCGACCACGGAGCCGCGCGCGGCGCGGATGACCCCCAGGCCGGTCCCCCGCAACGACGGGTCAATGCCCAGAATCACGCTGTGGCGGACGGGCCCGGCTGTCGGGGGGGCGGACTCGGCGGCGGCGTTTGGACGCCGCGGGGCGGCGAGCCGTTGGCGGAGCGTCTCGAACTGGCGGGGCGAAATGCCCATGCCGTCACTGTGGCAAAGGGCGCGCCGCCCTGTCGAGCCGGCAACGTATCCGCCGGCGGGGCTTGCATTATCGCGGGTCGGCGCCCATGCTCGCTGGTGTTGATTCCCGCCGACCGCGAGGTGGGTTTCGGGACGCAAGCGCATGAACAAACCGTCCGAGTTCGAACTCGATCAAGACCTGCAACTGCTGCCGGCCTGGGCGCGCCTGCCGGCTTCGGTGAACCGCTACGCCAATTACGCCGGCGGGGACGAGGAAGCGCGCGAGCGGCGCCGGGGTGAACGACCGTTCCGGCGTGACCGCGCCCGGGACGAAGGTCCGCGCGGGCCCCGGCCCGGACCGCGGCGCGAGCCC
>JBBIJZ010000177.1:0-2922 GCA_037445715.1 Verrucomicrobiales bacterium
GGGGGCCGCCGCGGCCAGCGCCCGACCCTCCCCCACGGTTGCCGCGCTGCTGCTCCTGGCGCTGTTGCCGGCGTCGGCCCGCGCCGACCGCGCCCTGCGCGACTACGAGCGCGGGTTGTATCGCGCGGCCGAGCAGGAATACCAGCGCCGGCTCAAGGAACGGCCCGACGACGCGCGCCTCCACTACAACGCCGGCACCGCCGCCTACGCCGCGGGAGAGTACGCCCGCGCCACCAACCACCTCGAGGCCGCCACGCGGACCACCGACCCCGAACTGCTCCAGCGCGTGTACTACAACCTCGGCAACGCCCTTTATCGCCTGGGCGAACAGGCCCCCGCCCCGCCACTGACCCTCACCAACTGGCAACAGGCGCTGCAACACTACGACAGCGCGCTCCAACTCAACCCCGACGACGCCGACGCCCGGTTCAACCGCGAGTTCGTCCAGACCCGCCTCGAGGAGTTGCAGCGCCAGTTGGCGCCGCCGCCGCCGCAAAATCAGCCGTCGCCCTCCTCGACACCGCAAGATCAGCCCCAATCCGACCCGTCCCGGTCCGGAGCCCGGTCCGGCTCCGATCAATCCCGGACACAGGACCAAGCCGCAGCACAACCGCAGCCGGACAAGCCGCCCGAGTCGGCTCAACCGCGCGAACCAACCCCACAGTCTGCGAAGCCCCCGTTCGCGCCCCGGGACACGCCTGCACCGCAGCCCCAGGCGCCGCCAGAACCACAACCCGGACCGGCCGGCGCCGAACCGCGTCCCCAACCGCAAGACGACAAAGCGGGCGAGCCGCCGGCGGCCGGAGCTGCCCCGGCCAAATCCGATGCGCCGGGCAATGACCCCGGCGCCGGGGCAGCAAGCGGGGCGGTGTCGGGACAAATGACCCCGGAACAGGCGCGGCAGCTCCTCGAGGCGGCGCGTCTGGATGAAAAGGCCTGGCAACCCTTGCCGCCGCGCGACCCGCGCCGGTTGAATCGTTCCCGCCGTGATTGGTAAGCCACACTCCCTGCCCTGCGGTGGGCCGGGACCACGGGAGTCCCGGAGGCTGGCGCGCGCCCTGACGTTGGCCTGGCTGGTGTGCCTGCTGGGCGTGGCGCAGGCCGCCGGGTTCCGCGCCACGCTCGAGCCGGCCACCATTCGCCTGGGTGAGGCGGCCAACCTGTTGCTCGTCTTCGAGGACGCCCAGCCGGACGAGGTGCCCGCGCTGCCCGAAGTGCCCAACCTCAGCTTCGCCGCCATCGGCCGCGAATCGCGCTTCAACTTCGTCAACGGCCGGCAGAGCACCACCACCGTGTTCCGCTACGTGGTCATGGCCGCGGCCCCCGGCACCTACACCATCCCCGCGATCACCGTTTCGGTCGGCGGACGCCGGTTCGAGTCCGCCCCGTTGCGGCTCACGGTGCTGGCCGCCAACGCGCCCGGACGGGGCGCCGCGCCCGGGGGCGGCGCGACGGCGGAGACGCCCCGGGCCTTTCTCGAAATCGCCGTGCCACGCACCAACGTGTTTGTGGGCGAGGTGCTGCCGGTGGACCTGCTGGTGTATGCCCTCAACCCGCGGCAGTACGAGCTGGGCCAGTTGCCGGCCGAGGGCTTCACGGTGGGCAAACAAGAGCGCCTCGAGCCCGCCCGCGCGCTGGTCAACGGGGTGTTTTACACCCGGGCCGGCGCGCGCACGACCGTGGTGCCCACGCGCGCCGGGCCCCTGACGCTGGGGCCGCTCCAGGGCCGGGTGGAAGTGCTGGTGCCGGTCAACCGCCCGCGCGGCGGTCTGTTCGACGAGTTTTTCAACGACCCGTTTTTCAATCGGATGAGCGAGCCGGCGGTGGTGTCGGTGGCGGCAGAGGCCGTGACCATTCAGGCGCTGCCCCTGCCGGCCACCAACGTGCCGCCCTCGTTCACCGGGGCGGTGGGCGCCTTCAAACTCGAGGCCCTCGCCGCGCCCACCAACGTGGCCGTGGGCGAGCCGGTGCGCCTGCGCGTGCAGATCAGCGGCCGCGGCGCGCTGGCCGGGCTGACCCTGCCGCCGCTGGACGGTTGGACGGACTTCCGCGTGTACCCGGCCCAGAACCGGGTCGAGTACACCGACACCCTGGGCACCGAGGGCACGAAGGTGCTCGAGTACGACCTCATCCCGCAAAACGCCGAGGTCCGCGCCGTGCCGCCGGTGGTGTTCAGCTTCTTCGACCCGGTCAACCAGGCCTACGTCACGCTCAGCAACCGGCCCCTGCCGCTCCTGGTCCGCCCGGTGGGCGGGCGCTCGCCCGTGCTGGCCGCCACGGACCACGCCCCGCCGGCCCGCGAGATTGTGCACTTGAAGCCCCGGCTCGGCCCCGTGGCCGTAATCACGCCGCCCTGGGTGGCGCGGCCGGGTTATTGGCTCGCGGTGCTGACGCCCGCCGCGGGCTGGTTGGCCCTGCTGGGCTGGCGCAAGCGTCGGGAGCGGCTGGCCGCCAACCCGCGCCTGGTGCGGCGCCGCGCCGTCTCCCGCCGGATTCGCCGGGGCCTGGAGGAACTGGAGCAACGCGCCGCGGCGGCGGACGCGGCCGGGTTTTTCGCGCTGGCCTTTCGGTTGTTGCAGGAGCAGTTGGGCGAACGGCTGGACCAGCCGGCGGCCTCGATCACCGAGGCGGTGGTGGACGAGCGCCTGCGCCCGCGCGGCGTGCCGGAGCCGTTGCTGACCGGGCTGCACCAGCTCTTCCAGGAGTGCAACCAGGCGCGGTACGCGCCCACCGGCTCGGCGCAGGACCTGCGGGCGGTGGCCGGACGGTTGCGGCGTGTGCTCGAGGAACTCCGCCAGTTGGACCTCGCATGAGCGGTGCCCCGTCCACCCGCATTCCCCGGCCGGACGCGGCGCGCGGCCCGGCGGCAGACCCGGTGCCCGGCCCCGGCGGCCGTGGGCGTCCGCCGGGCGGGTGGGTGGG
>JBBIJZ010000178.1:0-2856 GCA_037445715.1 Verrucomicrobiales bacterium
GGTCCGGCCCGCGGAAGCCCGGCCAGGTGCCGGGCAGGTCGGTGGCGGGCTGGCCGTCGCCCGGGTGCAGTTTGCCCAGCAACACGGGATTGCCGCCCGCGGCAGCGGCGCCGGCCCCGGCGGGACGGTCCGCACCGGGTACGCGCGGGGTGAGGGGCGCGCCGGGTTGGCGCGCGAGCCAGACCACCAGCAACGCCACGCCCGCGCCGCCCAGCGCGGCCGGAAGGTAGCGCCGCCAGTTGGTGTGAATTCCCTGCACGGTGTGAACCGCCGGACCGCTTCCGACCCGGGCGCGGCCAGCTTAAGCCGGTCGGGCCGGGGCCGACAACTGCGGACCGCGGCCGCCGCCACCCTCAACGGCCCGCCCCCGCGCGCGGGCGGGGGGCGCCGAGAATCTGAACCAGGGCCTGTTGCAGCACCAGGGCCTCGTCCAGCCCGCTGGTCACCAGCCGTTGATTGCACTCCAGCAACAGGTCCATCGCCCGTACCAGTTCGGCGGACGAATAATTCTGCACCTGGCCCAGGGCCTTGGACACCACGTACGGATGCTGGGCCGCGGGGTTGTAACGCCGGTCGGCCGGCAGCAACCCGGCGGGGAGCCGGCTCAGGGCCTCGCGCACCCGGGCGGTGTCGGCCCCGGGTTTGAGGTGGCCCAGGCGGACCAGTTCCTTGACCAGGAGCAGGAGGCGGACCTTGGCAATGAGCCCGTAGAGCAGGCCGATGGCGGATTTGTCGCGGTCCACCTTGAGGCGGATTTCCCACAACTCCTCGTCCAGCGCGCGCAGGGCGGCGGGCAGGTGGCGGTCGCCGAGCGCCTCGGCCAGGGCAAACGCGCGGGCCTGTTTGCCGGCGGTGACCACGGCCGCCACGTCTTCGGGGGTGATCTCGGCGCGGTCGCCCACGTAGAGGGAGAGCTTTTCGACCTCGTTGGCCAGCAGGCGCAGGTGCGGGCCGACGGCGGCCACCAGGCGGGCGGCCGCGGCGTCGCTCAACCGCTTGCCGCGGGCGGTCATTTCGCGGCGCGCGAAGTCCTCGGCCTTTTCGGCCCAGTCGCGGTCGGCGGCCGAGAGGCCGGGCCGTTCCTCGACCGGGCCGAGCGCCTCGAGGGTTTTGAAGAAAACGCGGCGCTTGTCCACCTTGCCGGGGGCGCTCAGGAGCAGGCGCACGCCGCGCCAGTCGAAGCGCTTGAGCTCCTGGGCCAGCGCGCTCAGGGAGTCGGTCACCGCGGCGGCGCTGGCGGTGCGGTCGTCGCCCAGAAAGTTGCAGTCGCGGAACCAGACCAGTTTCTCGGAGCCGAAGAAGGGCAGGGTTTGCAGGGCCTCGCGCAACCGGCCCAGGGCGCGCAGGGCCTCGGCGCTGTTGTTGGCGCGGGCATCGAGGATTTCGACCTCCGCGTCCGGGGCGGCCCGGCGCCATTCGTCAAAAAGCTGCCGCGCGCGGGTTTGCACGGCGTAGTCATCCTCGCCCCAGAGGAGCACCACCGGGGCGGGAGAGGGACGGGCGGTCGGCACGGGCGGGGCGGGCGGGGCTCAGGTCTGCTGGGACTCGTCGGAGTCCTCGTTCATCTTGGCGAGCAACTCCGACATGTCCTCGACTTCGTCAAAGAGGCGGCGGGCCACGAGAATGGGACGCTTGCGGGCGGTGGCCAGGGCGATGCCGTCGCTGGGCCGGGCGTCCACCTCGACGATCTTCACGCCCAGTTCGTTTTCCTGCTTGAGGATCAGGCGGGCGTAGTAGGTCGAGTTGCGCAGTTCGGTGATGACCACCCGCTCGACCGAGACGCCCAGGCCGTCGAAAATCGCGTTGATGAGGTCATGGGTCAGTGGCCGTTCCTTCGGGGTGTCCCGCAGGAACATGCTGATGACCATGCCCATGTTGTTGTCCACTTGGATGACGAACGTCTTGTCCTCGTTGCCCAGGAAAACCGCCACCCCATTGGGTGAGGGCAAAATCCCGCGGATTTGGACCGGGACGACGTCGTTTTTCATGCCCGCAATCTAGGAGTCCGGCGGCGGGAATACAAGCGCGGCCCGGGTCCGGCAGGGCGCCGCCCCCGGCCCAAAAAATGGCCGCCGCGCCACGCCCGGAGGGCCGGCTCATTCCTGAACCGCCCGGCTCCCGCCCTACCGCGCGGGCGAAGGCCCGGGCGCCGCGAGGCGCGACAAAACCCGCTGGTAGGTTTCCCGCTCTGTCGGGTCGGCCGACTCGGTCAGTCGCCGCAGGGCCGGCACGGCGTTGGTAACCAGGTCCGTCCATTCGGCCGCCTCGGCCAGGGCCTCGGCCGCGGCCCGGCGCACGGCGGGCACGGGGTCTTCGAGGGCGGCCACCAGTCCGTTTACGCTGGTGCGCGGCCAGAGGGCCTGGCCGCCGAGCACCCGGGCGGTGCCGGCGCGCACCTGCGGGTCAGGATGCTTGAGCAGGGCAGCCACGCCCCGCAGGGCGGCGAACTCGCGGGTGATCATCGCGCGCAGGGTCCGGGCCGCCAGGTCCGCCAGTGCGGCGTTGGTGTGGGCCAGATGAGCGCCCAGCGCCGGCACTGCCGTATCGCCCAGCGCGGCCAGCAACGGGGTGAGTTGCTCGCGGCGCGGCGGGGAGGTTTCGAGAAACACGGCGACCAGTTGCGGCGCCACGTTGGAGGCCGCCGCGCCGGTTCGGCGCAGGGCGTGGGTGGCCGCGTTGAAGGCATGCTCGTTGGTGCTGTGCAACGCGCGGGTCAGCGCCGGCCAGGCGGGGGGGCCGATTTGCCACAGGGCCTCGGCGGCGTTGGTGACCACGCGCGGCTCCGGGTCTTCGAGCGCCCGTGCCAGGGCGGGCAGGGCGGGCGCGGCGGCGGGGCCGAGCGCGTTCAAGGCCACG
>JBBIJZ010000179.1:0-2732 GCA_037445715.1 Verrucomicrobiales bacterium
ACTGTCTGCCCAGCCGCCGGGCAAAGCGGGGGTGGTTTGCAGGACGAAGCCGGCGGCGCTGGCGGGCCAGCTCAGGCGCACCCGGCCGTCGGCCAGCCGGCTGACGGCCAGGCTGACCGTGGCCGGCGAGCCTTCCACGGTCAGGTCGGCCGGGTCGCTGCCGATCACGCCCAGACCATCCGAAACCAGCACCGTGTAGGTGCCGGCGTCTTCGGCGGTGACGCCGGTGAGCGTCAGCCGCGGGGTGTCGGCGCCGCTGATGCGGCCGCCGTTGCGCAGGGCCTGGTCGCCGCGCCGCCAGAGGTAGCGCAGGTTGGCGCCGCTGGCGGCCACTTCCAAGGACACGGTCGAGCCGGCGCCCACCGTCTGGCTGTCGGGCTGATCGGTGATCACCGGCGGAGTGCGCGTGCCGGGGACGATGTGCACGTCGTCAAAGAGGAGGGAGACATCGCTGCCGGCCGGTTCCGCGCCAGAGATTTCAATCCGCAGAACCCCCTCGCTGGCCGAAGCGGTGAAGGGCAGGTACAGCGCGGGGTAGGGGTTGAGCCCGCCCACCGGAGCGACCACTTGCTCGAAGAGCACCTCATCGGCGAACGAGACGCGGGCCACGGGCATCCCGCCGCAGCAGTTGCGGGCGTTGAGGCCCACCACCAGCGTGTAGCGCGTGCCGGGAGTCAGGCCGGCGATGCTTTGCGCCACGGCCGTGCCGCCGGCCTGCACAAAGCCGGCGCGGTCCTGGTCCGGCACCCAGCCGTTGTCGGTGAAGGGGCCTTCGCCGTTGACGTTGATGCCGTAGCCGCCGGGCCCGGCGGTCCAGCCGGACAGGTTGAAGGGGTTGAGGTAGCCCACGCCGGGCGGCGAGCCGCTGGCCTCGAAGCTGGGGTTGTGGATCACGATTTCGTCCGCCGCGCGGGGCACGATCTGGACGGCGTCGAGCACCACCGAGGCGTCGCCGGACTCGACCTCGTGCACGAATTCGAGCCGGCCGGTGGCAGCGGCGGGCGTGAAGAGCACGTGCGCGTAGTCGTAGGCGGTCTCGCCCCGGTCGGCGACCGGCGTCAGGTTGCGGAACTCCGCCAGTGGCGTGCCGGCAAACAGGACCCGCAGGTGGTGCACCCGCTCGCCGCAGCAGGCGCGGGCGTTGTAGCGGAACTGGAGCCAGTAGGAACGGCCGGGCTCCAGGTCGCGGATTTCCTGGGCCAGCGTGCCGTTGCCCTGGATGAAGGCGACCTGCTGGCGGTCGGGCACAAAGCCGTTGTCCCCGAACGGCCCGGCCGGCGTGCTGGGTGCGTCGGTGGCATTGAGGCCGGTCTGGCCCGTGCCTTCCCAGGCCAGGAGGGGGCCGTAACCGGGGAAACCGGGTGCGGCGTTGGCCTCGAAGGACGGGTTCTTCACCAGCGAGGAGGAGACGTTGATCAGCGGGGTGAGCTGGACGGGGAGGCCGGCGGCCTCGACCACGTTGATCACTGCCGTGCCGCGCCGCAGGGTGCGCACGGTGAACTCGCGGGTGGTGGCGTCCCCCGGGGTGAAGGTGAGGCTGAGCGTGTTGTCCGCGGCGGCGCCTTCGAGGCGGGCGACATTGGGGTTCGAGCTGGCCAGGCGCACGGTGACCGGGCCTTCGTCCAACGCAGCGGCCGGAAGGGTGAGGGTGTGCGGGAGCAACTGGTCGGGGCCGGTCTCGCTGGCCAGCGGGGCAAAGGTCATGGGTGGCAGGGGCGGTTTGACCGTGCCCAGCAGGCGCACGTTGTCCAGCAGCAGCGTGTCCGAACCGGCCTTGGTTTGGGCCAGGACCAGTTCCGCCGTGGTGGCGGTGGCCTTGAATTTCTTGCTCACCAGCCGGTAGTCGCCGGGGGCGACCGCCTCGTCGGTGACGACGGTGTCGCCGACGCGGATTTGGATCCGGGGCGCGGTGTCGGCGCTGGCGTTGACGTGGACCTGGATTTCGTAGTCGTTGCCCACGATCAGGCCCTCGACGGTCTGGGCCAGCGAGCCCTCGCCCGTGATGAAGGCCACCAGCTCCTGCTCGGGGATGGTCCCGGTGTTGGCGTAGCCGGCCAAGCCGTTGTCCACACCCACGAGGCCGGTCTGCGTCCAGCCGGCCAGGTTGTCCAGAATGCCCACCTCGGGCAGCGTGCCGCTGGCCTCGAAGCCGGGGTTGCGCAGGACCACGTCGTTGGGGCCGCGCTCGACGATGGTCACGGCGTCCAGCAGCAGCGTGCGGTCGCCGTTGACCGTGTGGCTGAAGGTCAGCGTGCCGAAGTCGTTGGCCGGCGTGAACGCCGCGCTGTGGAAGTAGTAGGGCCCGTCCGAGGGGCGGATGGTGGGGATGTCGGCGATGATCACGTCATCGAACTTCACCTTCAGGGCCTGGGAAGCCCCGCCACCCCGGCGGCCGTCATAGAAAAACTGCACCCAGTAGGTGGCGCCCGGGGTGAGGCCGGAGATGAGCTGCGACACGTCGCCGTTGCCCTGCTTGAAGCCGACCCGCACCCGGTCGGGGACCGGCGTGCCGGCGTTGTGGAACGGCCCGCCGGGATCGAGCGAGAGGTCGTTGACGCCGCTGGCGCCGGGCCATTCGTCCACCGCGCCGTAATGCGGCCAGGCCTCGTTCCAGTTGCTTTCGAAACTGGGATTGCGGACGAAGGCCTGGGCCTGCGCGGCGGGCTGGGCCACGAAACCGGCGACCGCCAGCGCGGCCGCCCCGACGAGGAGGGAGGAGGTGTGGTTCATGG
>JBBIJZ010000180.1:0-2652 GCA_037445715.1 Verrucomicrobiales bacterium
GGCCAGAAGACCTTCATCACCAATGGGATGATAAACGATCTCGTTGTCGTCGCGGCAATGACCGACCCCAGGGCGCAGCCCCGTTACACAGGGATGAGCCTCTTTTGTGTCGAGGCCGGCCAGGGGGCGCGGGAACGGCTCGACCGCGTCGAAGCCGAACCGCGCCGCCAGCGCGAGGGCGCGGTCCTGGTCGGCATTGACCCCGATGCTGCCGGGCGAGAGGCAGGTTTTCAGGCGGGTACGGCGGGGCTCGAGGGCGCGCGCCGGCCGCGGCGCGGTCGCCACCAGGGCGGACGCCGCCAGCCCCAGGAAGCGGCGGCGGGAGAGGGGGCCGGGCGGTGTCATGAGCGGAGTTTGCGTTCGAGGATTTCGCCGGCCAGGGCGGGGTTGGCCTTGCCGCGGCTGAGTTTCATCACCTGGCCCTTGAGGAAGTTCAACGCGGCGGCCTTGCCGGCCCGGTAGTCCGCCGCCGGCCCGGGGTGGGCGGCCAGGACCTGGTCGCACAACGCCTCGAGCGCGGCGGTGTCGCTGACCTGCGCCAGGCCGAGCTGCTCGACGAGGGTCCGGGGGGGCTGGCCGGTGTCGAACATGGCGTGGAAGACGCGCTGGGCCGCCGAGCTGCTGAGCGTGCCCTCCTCGACCAGCGCCACCAGTTCGAGCAGATGTTCGGGTGGGAACTTGAGCGCCGCCAGCGCGGCCGCCGAGTCCGCGGGCCGGGCGGCCGTTTCGGCGGCGTCGCCGGGTGCCGGGGTGTCCGGGGTGCCGGTCGCCGCCGGGGCGGCCAGGCGGGCGCGGAGGTTGTTGAGAATCCAGTTGGCGAGGGCCTTGGGGTGGCGCGCACGGGGGGCGAGCCGCTCGAAGTAATCGCCCAGGGGCACGTCGTGCTTGAAGACTTCCGCGTCGCCGGCGGGCAGGCCGTAGTCGCGCATGAAGCGGCGTTTGCGGTCCAGGGGCAACTCGACCTGGCGGGCGCGCAGGGCCTCCAGCCAGGCCGGCTCGGGCGCCAGCGGCATCAGGTCCGGGTCCGGGAAGTAGCGGTAGTCGTGGGCCTCTTCCTTGGTGCGCATTTCCTCGGTGACGCCGGCGGCGTCATCCCACCGGCGGGTGGACTGGCGGAGCGTGCCGCCGGCGCGCAGGACCTCGATCTGACGGGCGATTTCGTACTCGAGCGCGCGGCGGACGCCGGAGAAGGAGTTGAGGTTCTTGATTTCGATCTTGGCCCCGAGCGCGGGGGTGCCCGCCGGGCGCACGGACACGTTGACGTCGCACCGGACCATGCCCTTTTCCATGTCGCAGTCGCTGACGCCGCCGCGGACCAGGATTTCCTTCAGCGCGGTGAGGTAGGCGTAGGCCATGTCGGGGCTGGCGATGTCCGGCTCGGACACGATTTCCAGCAGGGGCACGCCGGCGCGGTTGAAATCCACGCCGCTGTGGCGCTCGAAGTGGAGGCTCTTGCCCACGTCCTCCTCGAGGTGGGCGCGGGTGATGCGGACCATCGGCAACCCCAGGGGCCCGCGCCGGTGGCAGGGGCCGGCGTACTCGAACTCGACGTAGCCGTGGACCGCGGAGGGCAGGTCGTACTGGGTGATCTGGTAGTTCTTGGGCATGTCCGGGTAGAAGTAGCTCTTGCGGTCGAACCGGGCCCGGGCCGGCAGCGTGCAGTGGAGCAGCAGGCCGGTCAGGGCGGTCAGGCGCAGGGCCTCCTCGTTGGGCACGGGCAACGCCCCGGGCAGCCCCAGGCACACCGGACACACCAGGGTGTTGGGCGGCGCGCCGTAGGCGTTGGCGCAACCGCACCACATCTTCGAGCGGGTCTTGAGCTGGACGTGGGTTTCCAGGCCGATGACGGCTTCGTAGTCCATGACGTTGACCGCCGCATCCAACCACGCGCGCCCGGGAAAAGACAGCCGTTTCGCGGCCGCGGCCCGCCGCGGTCCCCGACTTGACGGCCGGGCCCACCCTCGCGACGCTGCGCACCGGATGACGCGGACCCTTCCCGGCGGTTTCCTGCTGGCCCTCGAGGGCATTGACGGCGCGGGCAAAAGTGTCCAGGCGCGGGCGGTGGGTGCGGCCCTCGAGGCGCGCGGCCTGGGCGTGGTGCTCACCCACGAACCGACCCGCGGCCCGTGGGGGCGGCTCCTGCGCGAGTCCGCCACCCGCGGCCGGCTCGCCCCGGCGGCCGAGCTCGAGGCCTTTCTCAAGGACCGCGAGCAACACGTGCGCGAGGTGATCCGCCCCGGCCTGGCGGCGGGCCGGGTGGTCATCACGGACCGCTACTACTTTTCCACCGTGGCCTACCAGGGCGCACGGGGGCCGGACCCCGCCGAGCTGTTGCGCCGCAACGAGGCCTTCGCCCCCGAGCCGCATCTGCTGGTGCTGCTGGACCTGGACCCCGCGGCCGGCCGGGCGCGCATCGGGCAGCGGGATGGGCGGACCAACCAGTTCGAGCAGCTCGCCGAGCTGGAGCGCGTCCGGGCGATTTTCCTCGCGCTGCAAAAGCCCTACCTGCTGCGGTTGGACGCCACGCGCCCGGCCGCGGAACTCACCGCCGAGATCCTCGCCGCGGTGGACCGCGCGCTGGCCGCGCGGGGCCTCGCGCCGACCCGGGAAGCCACGCCCGGCCCGGTCGCCGCCGGGGTCCCCCCCGAGTGC
>JBBIJZ010000181.1:0-2556 GCA_037445715.1 Verrucomicrobiales bacterium
CGCGCTGGGCGCCTCGGAACTGGGCCGGGCCGTGCGCGCGGACGCCGCTTGGGTGCGCCGCGAGCTCGAGTTCACCGCGCGCCTGCGGCCGGCGGACTTTGCGGCGCTGGGCCTGCCGTGCGAACCGGACCTCGGGCCGGAGGAGTTCGTGGTCGTGCAGGGCGTGGTGGACCTGGCGGTCCTGGCGCCGGACCGGATTTGGCTGGCGGATTTCAAAACCGACGCGGTGACCACGCCGGAGGAACTGGCCGCGCGCGCGGCGGGCTACGCGCCGCAACTGCGCCTGTACGCGCTGGCGCTGGGCCGGGTGTACGCGCGGCCGGTCACCGCGGCCTGGCTGCACTTCCTGGCTCTGAACCGGACCGTGCCGGTGGCGCTGGCGGCGGGTTGAACGACGCGGCGGGCGGCCGGTCGCGCGCCCCCGGTCCGCGCCACCCGGTTCATGGCCGTCCGGTTCACGGCCGTCCGGCCGGGCCGATGTACTCGCGGGCGATCACCACGTTGTCGAAATCCACGATGTTGGTCGGGTTCTTGGTCCAGCGGTCGGTGATGTAGGCCTCGAGGGTGAGGGCGTTGGCCCGGAGGGTCGCGGTCTTGCGCCAGTTGAGGCCGCGCCAGTGGCCCAGCAACCGGCCGTCAATCCAGAACGCCTGCTCGCCGTCGGGCCGGCCGGGCGTGTTGTGCTTGAGCATGAACTCGGCGCAAATCCAGCGGTTCTTGGGGATGACCTCCTGCGGCTCCGGCAGGAAAGAATTGCCCCAGTACTTGCCGTCGGGCGCGGCGCTCATCTCGTGCCAGTAGCTGTAAAAGTTCCACTGGCCCGGCGCGGGCCAGCGGCCCCAGTTGCCCCAGGGCTCGAGTGCGGTGGAGAAGCGCTCGTCGCCCGCCGGGCGCTCGCCCGCCCCGCCGAAGCCGCTCCAGCGGTCGCTGCCGTGCAGGCCCCGGTTGGCCCGCAGGGTTACGAAGTGGTGCACGTAGTCGCAGCCCGGGTCAAAGCGCACGTAGAAGCGGATGAAGACCGGGTCCGCCGGCTCGAACCACTTGGTCAGGCCGTCGCCCTGGTTTTCGCCCAGGCGCCCCTCGACCCGCAGGCAGCGCTGCCCGCACACCGGGTCGCCCGGGGCCACCAGGCGCAGCGCCCGCCCCTGGCCCGCGCCCTTCGCGTCCCAGCGCGCGCCGAGCTCGCCGTGCTCGAAGTCGTCGGCAAAGATCACGGCCGGGTGTGCGGCCACGCCCGCGTCGGCCGGGAAGCGGGCGGCCAGCCCGGGGCCCTGCGGCAGGGAGCTTTGCGCGGCGAGATTGGGAAACCGTTCGGGGGTCGGTTGGGCCAGGCCGGCCGCGGCCAGACCGCCGGCACCGGCAAGCAGGAGGGGAAGGAGGATTTTCATGGGGCGCACGGGGCGTGGGCTTCAGGGGGGGCGGACTCGGGGAAAACCAGGGGCGGCAGGTTGCCCGCGGCGTCGAAGGCCCACGGCGCGGGCGGGCCGTGAAGTTCCACATCGTCGCGCCCGGCCAGTTCGGCGGCCAGGGATTCGGAAACCTCCAGCCATTCGAGCGAGAGCGTGTCGCGGATGCGGACCACGCGCGCGCGGGACGGCGGCGTGTCCGGCAGGGAGGCCAGCGCGGCGGCGAGCGCCTCGCGGTCGGTGTCGAAGTACATCGGCACCTTCGCGCCCTGGAGGGAAAGCGCGGTCAACGCGTTGGTGGCGGTGGCCCGGCGGTCCATCGCCCGCACCAGGCGGGTGGTGGTGAAGTCCGCCAGGCCGATGCCGATGGCGTTGCCGTGGCTTTCGGGGGTGAGCTCGCGCACGAACAGCCGGCGCACGTGCGGCCGAGGCGGCGACGGGTCTGTGGCTAGCGAGTAGCCGTGGATCATCCGGCCAATGACCGCGGGGTCCATGCCCGTGCCGCTGATGTTTTTGCCCAGACGGTCCACGACGAGCAGGTCCACCGCCTCCACGGGCAAACGCGGCATCTCGTCCCGGGCTTCGGCACACAGCGCTTCGTCGCGGGTGACAAACTCGGCCGGCGCCACCACTTCGACGCGTGCGGGGCGGTGCCGCGCGTCTTCGACCACCGCCACGCCGGCCAGCAGGGGCACGCGGGCCAGCAGCACCGCCGCCGCGGCGCGCAGGGCCGATTCGTGGCCGTGGACGGCCGCCGCGCGGTGAAAGGCCGCTGCGCCCGCGGGCTGGCCCAGGCCCACCACCAGCATTTTCAACAGCCCGCTGCCCAGCGGCCCGCCAAAATCGGTGTGCGGCTTGACCCGGTTGATCAACACCACGGCCTCCGCCCGCAACGCCTCCCGGCTGCACACCACCGGCCGGTCCGCGGGCGTCTGACCGACCTCGGCCACCTCGAGGCCCGCGCGCAGCGGCACGCCCAGGGCGGCTTCGGTGATGCCGTAGCCGGCCAGCAGGGCGGTCTGGCCCGCCGCCGTGGCACCGCCGTGACTGCCCATCGCCGGGAGGATGAAGGGGACCGCGCCCGCGGCTTGCAAGGTGCGGACGGTGGCGCGGACCAGTTCGGCCAGGCCGGTGATGCCGCGGCTGCCCA
>JBBIJZ010000182.1:0-2528 GCA_037445715.1 Verrucomicrobiales bacterium
CCGCCGGCGTGTTCCGGGGCCGCCCGCCGCCGCGCCGGCGCCTGCGGGCGGCGCGGCGCCGCGGGGGCGGGGGCGGCGTGGGCCTGGGCGGGGGCATGGGCGGGGGCATGGGCGGCGCCGGCGGAGGCATGGGTGGCGGAGGTGGCGGTGGTTCGTCCGTCAGCCTCACGGCGGACAACCCGGTGGATTTCTGGAAAGAGCTCAAAGACGAGCTGGGGGTGTTGCTCACCGACAAGGGCAAGAACTCGATCGCCATCAACATGACCGCCGGCCTGATTCAGATCACTGACCGTCCCTCGGCGTTGCGGCGGGTCGAAGGCTACCTGCAAGGGCTGCGGCAGACCGTTCAGCGCCAGGTGGAAATCGAGGCCAACATCTACGACGTGACGCTCAACGACAACTTCCAGTTCGGCATTGACTGGGCGCGGGTCATGGAATCCGCCAGCCAGCGATTCACCTACGGCGGTTCCACCCTCCCCCAGGCCATTGGCGGAGGCAGCCCGGGCTCGTCCGCCCTGACCCTGAATTACCTGAGCGAGCCGCACGGGGCCCGCGTGGTGGTGGACGCGCTCCGCCAGCAGGGGGCGGTGGAGATCATCTCCAAGCCACGCATCCGCGCTCTGAACAACCAGACCGCGCTCATCAAGGTGGGCACCGAAACACCATTCTTTGCCCAGACATCCACCTTCCTGCAAAGCGCCGGTGGCACCACCCAAACCCAGGGGGATCAGATCATGATGATCACCGTGGGCGCCATTCTGGCCATCACGCCCCAAATTTCTGATGACGGTCAAATCGCCCTGGACATCTCCCCGGTGCTGACCAGCCTGGTGGGCACCGAGAAGTCCCCCAGCGGCACGGCCACGGCGCCGATCCTCGACACCAAGCAGGCCTCGACCATGGTCCGCGTGCCCAGCGGCACCACCGTGGTCCTGGGGGGACTCATCCAGACCGAACGGGCCCGCAACAAGCGCAAGGTCCCGGTGGTCAGCGATATTCCCGGCCTGGGCGCGCTCTTCACCGGCCATTACGACGCCAAGAAGAAAAAGGAACTCGTCATCTTCCTGACCCCACGCTTGATCCATTAACCCCGGCCGTGGGGCCGGGCGTTTCTCCGGAGGCCCCGGCCCGCGGCCCCAACCCACAAACACCATGAAACTCAACTCGCTCACCTTCCCCGGCCGCGCCTGCGTGCTGGGGGCCCTGCTGCTGGCCGCACCGGCCGGCCGGGGCGAGGAATACGACCAGTGGACCCTCCTGCAACCCTATGACCTGGGCGGTTGGAGCCGCGCCGTATCCACGCCGGCGGCCAACGCCAGCCTCAACGCCTTCCTCCCGGAAAACAACGGCGAGTACGTGGCCGTGTGGGACCTCGAGGACGGCACGGCGCTGGTCGAACGAAGCAACATGGGCGGCGTGCAAACCTGGACCTGGAGCCCGCCGCTGCCCAAGCCGGATCCCCAGGAAACCACACGTGCAGTCATTGCCGGCCCCACGCACCTGCTCTGGGCCAGCTCGCTGCGCTGGTACTACCTCAACCTCACGGACGGCTCGGTCACCCGCAGCGGGACCTGGACGTTGCCCTACCTCGACGCCACCCGGCTGGTGCCGCAGAACGACCTGCTCTACGTGATTTACCAGCCCGACAACCAGCTCGTCGCCTCCGTGTACACCACCAACATGGAGTCCCTCGGAACCGTCCAGCTCAACTGGCCCGAAGGCTTCTGGCGCGCCTACGCCGGCACCTGGATGGTGGACCTGAGCCAGCGCACCACCCGCCGCCTGCGGGCGGCCCGCCTGGGGCCGAACCTGTCCGTGCTGGGGGTCACCGAAGTGCAATTCTCGCACGCCCGCGACGGCGGTTACCTCGAACATGTCGTCCTGGGCGCCAACACCAACGGCCTGTTCCTGGCCTCGACCCTGAGCTGGCCGGAGACCGCCACGACCTACTTCACCTACCTCAACGCCGCGGGCAACGTGGCGTTCCAACACCGGCTCACCGCCAACCAAATGATCACCGGCGCGACCGTGCTGACCAACGGCTGGCTGCTGAGCGCCCAGTTCCTGGGTGAACCGGCCTCCTGCCACACGCTCTACCGGGTGGATACCTATGGCCGCCCGCACTGGCAGGTGCGGTTTGCGGGCGATCCCACCCAGCAAAACGTCATCGTCAACACCAGCCCGCCCCGCCTGCTGCGCTTCAACAACGCCACGCCGTTTGAACTGCGCGAGGTCACGCCGGTCAACTGGTGGAGTGTGTGGGACCGCCTGCTCTGGAACGGGCCTCAGCACGGCGTCGAGCTGTTCTGGCACGGCTCGGCGTTCGACCTCTCCGGCATCTGCGGCGACACGAATTACTTCTGGCGCGAACCGGTCCGCCCGAACAACATCTGAACCGCCACACTCGGCAGGGCGGCGGGTGGCACGGCCGGCCGGGCCGTCCTCCGTGGCAAGCTGACGGCGGGCCAGAGCGTTCTGCAGCCGGGACGGAGGCACCACAAGGTCGGGGCATTGACGATTGACGATTG
>JBBIJZ010000183.1:0-2423 GCA_037445715.1 Verrucomicrobiales bacterium
GCGCCCTTACGTGCCCATTGACCAGCGCGGGTGAAGCGCCCGGGCGTTTCCGCCGATCCTGACCGTCCGCCCCCGCGGTGACCCGCCGCTGAAAAGGTCCGGGAGCGCGGTGAAACTCCGCCGGCCGGCCGACCACTACCTGCCGCGCGGTTGGGTGAGCGGCCGGTCAATAGCGGATCAGCACCACCTCGTGCAGGCCGTGCACCCGCAATTCCAATCGCCCGCCGCGCCGCTGAAGCTGGGTCGCCGGGTTTAACGCGCGGCCACGGCGGAAGGAACCGGTGACCTCGATGGCCGCGACATAAATCGGTTCGTCCTCGATCAGGCCGGGAAGCACGTAAGGTCGGTTTTGGCTCGGAGTCGTCTGGGGCGGCGAGTTGTAGCCCATCAGATGCACCCGCAAGATGCGGTGGGCCGGATCGTCCGTGACGACCGCCTCGACATGGGCCGGCGCGCTGATCTCGACGCGGGGCCGGGGATTGAGGAACCGCACGGCTTGGCGCAGCAGCCTGCGCGCTTCGACGATGTGGTGCTCGCTGGCGGTGGCGAAGTCGGGCGATCCGGCGAACGTCAGCACCCTGCCCCGCCCGACCGGGTGCACCAGCACGGCCGGCCCAACGGGCACGTCGGCGCTCATGGGCCAGTCGGTGCCTTCCTTGCCCTCACGCTGGCGGGTCGTGCGGTGAGGTTTGAGCAACTCACCGACGGGTTGGCCGGTAGTCGGCTCGTAAACCGTGGCCGGGCCTTTGACCAGGAAGGGCCAGTCCGGCCGCACCGCTGGCGCAAAGGGCCCGGGGCGGACACCCGTTTCGGCGGGGCCAAACCGCACCCAGTTGTCCAAGGACTGGAGCCGGCCCTTGACCTTGGCGCCCATCAGCTCGCTCAACACCGACTCGGCCAGCGGCCGGCCCAGCCGGTCAAACTGGCCGGTTTGGCCGGTGACGATGAGGTTGCCGCCTTCCTGCAGGTAGCGGCGCAGCAAGGCCACTTCGCGCTCGGACAGAATCCCGACGTTGGGCAACAGCACCACCGGAAAGTGCTTCAGCGTGTCCGGCGTGACGTTTCCCTCCAGCACCACCCCGTAAGGGATGTGTTCATAGACCAGCGCCTTGTGCGCGCCCTGGAAGCTCTGGAAATAGTCGCCCGGCTTTTCCCGGCCCAGCCAGTCGCGGGTGCGGCTGCTGAACCACAGGCCCACCTCGGCCACCGGCTGGTGGCCGAAATGTTCGCGCTTGGCCCGCGCCTCTTGGAACGCCGCGCCGATACGTTCGTAGGCCACCGGATCGAGCCAGCCGTCAAAGCCCGTCTTGTCCACCACCGTCACAAACGCCCCGTGCGCCAGCAAAGTTAACAATTCCCAGCGCAGGTCGTTGAGCGGGCGGGTGGTCTGGTCGTGATACATCCGCACGCCCCGTTGCATGGCCACCTGCACCCGCTGGTGCGGCACGGCGGCCCGATAAAACTGGGCGTTCAACCCCACCGTCAGCGCGCTGAACCCCCACACGCCCGTCTCGCCGGTGATGAAGTCGCCCAGGCCGGCGTGCTGCACCGGGCGCTGGCCCACCTCGAAACTGAAGGGCGGGTTGCCGTGGTAGTTGAAGTCCACCGTGGCGGCCGGGTTGATGGCCTTGATGTGGGCCGCGAGCGCCTTCATGAACCGTTCGCTGGAGCGGTAGCGGAACTCGAGCATGTCGTCCCAGGCCGCGTCCCAGGTCGGGCCTTTCGGCATGGGATGACCCAACTCCCGCTCGAACTGCGTGCGGCAGGCCTCGCACCAGCAGCCGTAGGGCGGGCCGAAGCCCTGATCCAGCATGTCCACGTGGAACCCGGCGATGCCGTAGGCCAGTTGCTCGGCCACGATGGCTTTCATGGCCTCCAGATAGCCCGAGTTGTAGCAGAACCGGCCGATGCGCCGCCCTTCCGGGTCGCGCATTTCCCACTCCGGATGCTCCCGCAGGAAATGGCCGCCCTGCTGCACCACGCAGTAGGCGATGATCGGCAGGTCGTGCCGGCGCGCCTCCTGGACCGCTTCGGCCAACGGGTCGCGCGCGCCCAGGCCGGGCGCTTTGGGCAGGAGCCTCGAGTTGTAGTAGGCGTAATCGCCGTCGCGCGCCCACATCACCAGATACTCGGCCTGCGCCGCCACGGCCTGCCGCACGATCTCGCGCCCGTCGAAGCGCGCGCAATACCGGGTGTCGTTGGTGTCGCTGTAGCCGAACTGCGCGCCGGTCGGGCCGACCTCCATGCCGACCAGCGCGCGGCGGAACCAGGGCGATGGCGTGGCCGTCTGCGCCACGGCGGCGCTCAGGGCAAAGCCCAACCCGAGCCCCCCACCCGAACCGAAGCCGCCAGGGGTTCCGCCCGCGAGGCGGCGAAAGGATTGTTGTCTTCACGCGGGCAACAGCATGGACGGCCGGCCCGGC
>JBBIJZ010000184.1:0-2297 GCA_037445715.1 Verrucomicrobiales bacterium
GAGCCCCCGTGCCCCCGGCCCGCCCCACCCGCCCATGACCCGCACCGAAGCCTGGCAACTGCTGACCGAGTTCACCCGCTCGGAATCCCTGCGCAAGCACGCCCTGGCCGTCGAGGCCGCCCTGCGCCACTACGCGCCGCGGTTCGGCGGCGACCCGGAACTGTGGGGATTGACCGGGCTGCTGCACGACTTCGACTACGAGTGCTGGCCCAACCCGCCGGACCACACCCGGGAGGGCGCCCGCATCCTGCGCGAGCGCGGCGTGGACGAAGAGATCGTGGGCGCCATCCTGGCCCACGCCGAGTGGAACTGGCCCGCGTACCCGCTGGACCGGCCCTTGCGCAAGGCGCTCTTCGCCGTGGACGAACTGTGCGGCTTCATCCTCGCGGTGGCCTACGTGCGGCCGGAGCGACTCCACGGCATGACCCCCGACAGCGTGCGCAAAAAGATGAAGCAAAAGTCCTTTGCCGCCGCGGTGAAACGGGAGGACCTCGAGCGCGGCGCCGCCCTGCTCGAGTTGCCGCTGGACGAGCACATCACCCAGGTCATCACCGCCCTGCAGGGCGTGGCCGGCGAACTGGGACTGGCCCGGGCGGCTTAGGCCCGGCGGCGGGCGGCCCGGCGGGCCGGCTATTTTTCGAGCTTCAGGAAGTTGGCCAGAATCTTCCGGCCGTTCTCGGTGAGGATGCTCTCGGGGTGGAACTGCACGCCCCAAACCGGGAGCGTTTTGTGCCGCACGCCCATGATCTCGCCCTCGTCCGTCCAGGCGGTCACCTCCAGGCACTCGGGCAGCGACTCGCGCCGGATCACCAGCGAGTGGTAGCGCGTGGCCGCGAACGGGTCGGGCATCTCCGCAAACAGGTCCCGGCCGTTGTGGTGGATGGGCGAGGTCTTGCCGTGCATCATCCGGTAGTTCACCACCACCTCGGCGCCGTACACATGCCCGATGCACTGGTGCCCGAGGCACACGCCCAAAATCGGCACCCGCCCCGCCCAGCCGCGGATGATGTCGTTGGACAGCCCGGACTCGCGCGGGGAACACGGCCCGGGGGAGATGAGAATGCGCTCCGGCCGCAGCGCCTCGATCTGCTCCAGCGTGATCTGGTCGTTGCGATGCACCTCCATCGCCACCCCCATCTCGCCCAGATACTGGACCAGGTTGAAGGTGAACGAGTCGTAGTTGTCGATGACGAGCACCATAGCGGCGCGCCCACCCTAGCCCGGAACACCCGGCCTGGAAACCGGGAAGTCGCGGCGCCCGCATGCCGGACAAACCGCCCTTCCCTCAAACCGTCCGGTTCGGCCCCGGTACACAGTCCGCCCCGCAGTTCCCCGGCGTCCGCGCCCCCCCGCTCAGGGCGTGGCGATGGCGGCTGACCCACGCGTAGGCACGTTCGGCCAGCGCGAGCGTCCCGGGCAGCCACAACCACGCGGCCAGCGGCGCCGTCAACGGCAAACGCAGCCCCACAAACCGCAACGCCCGCGCCCCGCGCAGGACGCGGCCGTCGGCCGTCACGCAATGAATCGCCCGGTCCAGTGCCTCCGGACTCAACCCCGGCCCGCGCGCCTCGGGACTGCTGCGCGGTACCAGCCGGAACCGCCCCAGCCAGTCCCACCGCCGCAACCGGCGCATCTGCCGCGCGCAAAACGCGCAGCCGTCGTCGTAGATCACCCGATGCACGCCGGATCGCATGACGCCGGCAACATGCCGTGCGCAAGCCGGGAGGCAAACGCCCTCGCGCGCCTTCGTCGGCCCGCGGCACCGGCGGACAGGTCGGGCGCCGCTGCGCCGGCGCCGTCCCCCGGCCGCGTCGCGCGCGGCCCGACCAAGTCCATGCCCTGCCTCAGCGCGGCCCGACCTTGGCGCACGGCCCGAACTACCGGTCCGGACCCGGGTCGCCACCCGAAACAACGCCGGGCCCCTTCCCGCTCGACAGGTTGCGTCCCGCCCATTAAAGCCCGGGGCGTGAAGACCACTCGTTCGCGGTGCCCGGCCGGTTGGTTGCCCCTGTTGCTGGGGCTGGTCCTGACGCCCCACGCGTCGCTGCGCGCGGCCCAAGACCCGTTCGCCGCGCTGGCCAATTTCCGCTACGGCCAGCCCGCCGAAGTGCTCACCGCCGTCGAAGCCGCGGTCCACCGGGCCGCGAGCGACCCCGCCGCTCGTGCCGGGGCCGAGCGCGCGTTGATCGCGGTCCTGACCGGTCCGGCCGCGCCCGAGGCCCGGCGTTTTGCCTGTGCGCAGTTGCGGGCCATCGGGTCCGCCGCCGGCGTGCCGGCGCTGGCCGGAGCGTTGGCGG
>JBBIJZ010000185.1:0-2122 GCA_037445715.1 Verrucomicrobiales bacterium
GTCACAGCGCCACCATCAGCCCGCCCAGGAGGAGGGCCGCGAGGGCCGGCCGCCGGCCCTTGCCGGCCAGTTGCCAGCTCTGCGCCTGGTACAGTCCCAGCAGCCCGAGCAGAATCGCCAGCAGGCCCAGCAGTTGCGCCACCGCCCGCATCGCCCCGGGCATCCAACCCCCGGCCACCGCGCCCCGCACGCCCAGGCTCAGAGCCGCCAGGAGCAGCCCGGACCAAGCGGTGTCGTTGCGGTTGATTGCGCCGAAGGCCTGGCGCAAGTAATCGGCCGCCGTGTGGCCGCCGCTCGAACCGGTTGATGCGCGCCGAAACAGACCCCGCCAACCCCGGCGGGACGCGGCCGGGCCGGTCCGGGCCCAGCCGCGCGCCGAGGAAATGGGCCGGGGCAACGGCGGCATCCGCCCGCCGGCCGCCGGTCGGCCCGGATAGGGCAGGCTCCAGCCGGAGGTCTGCTTGAGGTGCGTGCGCGGGGCGGGCGCGGGCCGGAGATGTTCGCCGGCCTGGACGGCGGCCACGCTGGGGAAGGGGTCGCGTCCGCCCAGCATGGCGGCGCGTTCGCACCAGGGGCAGGCGGTGAGGTGGTTGCTGAAGATGTGTTGCTGGTTGTCGTGGCAGGAGACCAGGTTCAACTCCGCCTCCTCCAGGCCGAACTGCCAGCTCAGGGGATCGGGCCGCAACGCCGGCTGGAGGTGCCCGTCGCGGAAGCAGCGGCAGAACAGGTTTTGCAGCACCGGATGCAGCCACTCGAAGCGCGGCGCCGCCGGCATGGCCGTGTACGGCACGGCGGGGTCGCCCCCGTGCGGGAAATGGCCCGCCGCGATGCGCGCCGGCAACGGCGGCGGCTCGCCCGCGCCGCGATAGACCCCGGCGAAGGGGTGCGTGCCCTCCATCAGGAGCTGGAAGATGAGGATGCCCAGACCGAAGTGGTCGTGCACCGGCTCGCGGTTGATCTGGGCAAAGGATTTGCCCTGCAGCTCCGGCGGGGTGAACTCCGGCCGCCCCACCCGGCAGCGGAAGAGCGTGCCGCTGGCGGCGTCCCAGACCTGAAACGAGTCGGTGTCCACCATCGTCACCAGCGCGGTCTCGGAGGCGAGGATGTTGCACTCGTTGAGGTCGCCGATTACGTAGCCGCGCTCGTGCAGGGCGCGCATGGCGGTGGCGAGGTTGCGCGCGGTCCGGTGGAGGTAGAACCAGTTGAACAGCGGCGAGTGCTGCAGCCGGGTCTTGGGGTTGAAGTAGTCAATGACCGGCCGCACCCCCTGCACCCGCGGCATGACAAAGCCCACCACCGTCGGCCCGCCCAGCCGCACCACGCCCGTGGGCCAGGCAATGGCCACGTGGCCCTGCGCCGCCATGGGATCGGCCGGCGGGTTGGCCAGCATGGCGCGCACCTTGCGGGCGCGGTCGGCCGTGGGCTTGTGCCAGACCTTGATGACCTGCCCCGGGTCATGGGGGTGGATGAAGATGCGCGCCTCGCCGCCGGCGGCGAGTTGATCGCTCTCGCCCAGCTCGACCGTCTCGCCGGTGGCCTCCAGGTGCAGCCGCATGGTCAGTCGCGCCGCCGCGCCAGCAACAGCGTCAGGTCATCCTCGGTGCGCTCGGTCACCCGGGGCGACCGCAGCCAGGCTTCCAACTGTTCCCGCGCCGCGGGCGAGTCTCCCGTCCGCCCGAACCACTCAAACAAGGGCTGGAAAAACGGCGGGTGCGGCACCGCCTCGGGCATTTTCAGGGCGAGCCGTTGCAGGCCGTCGGAAAACAGCGCCAGCGCGTGCGCGCGCCCGGTCCAGGCCACCACCTGGAGCTGCTCGAGAGCGAGGGCGGAGGTCAGGAACACCGTTTCGTTCAGGTACTCGCCCGCGGCCGGCCGGGTCAGCGCCCGCCAGGTGCCGTCCTCGCCGGCGTGGACCACCGCGCCGTCGCCCACCTGCGCCGCCCAGAGCTGCTCACCCGTGGCCACGCAGACCAGCAGGGTGGTGGCCAGCTCGGCCGGACGAGCCTGGCGCCGGTCTGCCTCCGCGCTCAGGGCGTCGCGCGCGGCCTGGAACGCCGCTCGCAACCGGGCCGGCGCGGCCGCGGCGTCCCGGCAGGTCTGAAGCGCACCCGACTGACCTCCG
>JBBIJZ010000186.1:0-2090 GCA_037445715.1 Verrucomicrobiales bacterium
ACTGGCGCGGGCCCGGGCGCGACGGCCGCGTGCCGTACCTGCCGCGCCGCCTGCCCGAGCCGCCGCGCCACGTCTGGCAGAAAGCCACCATGCCCGGGAGCCTGGCCGGGTTGAGCGTGAGTCAGGGCCGGCTCGTGCTGGCGGAACGGGATTTCGCCGACGAGCGCGACGTGTACCGCTGTCTGGACGCGGCGACCGGTGAATTGCTCTGGCGGATCGAATTTCCCGCGCCGGGCCAACTGGACTACGGCCAGTCGCCCCGGGCCACGCCGGTGTTGCGCGACGGCCGGGCGTATCTGCTGGGCGCTTTCGGCGGGTTGCGCTGCGTGCGTCTGGCGGACGGCCGGCTGCTCTGGGAACGCGACCTGCGCCGGGACTTCCGGGCGCGGGTGCCGTCCTGGGGTTGGTGCGCCACGCCCCTGGTGGTGGACGGCCTGGTCATCGTCAACCCCGGCCCCCCGGACGCCGCCCTGGCCGCGCTCGACGCCGCCACCGGCCGCACGCGCTGGACCTCGCCCGGCGCGCCCCCCGCCTACGCGGCGCTGGTGTGCGCCACGCTGGGCGGCCACCGGCAGATCGCGGGCTACGATCAGGTGTCCCTGGGCGGCTGGGACGTGCTCAGCGGGCGGCGGCTCTGGCGGCTGGTGCCGCCGGAAACCGGCGATTTCAACGTGCCCACGCCGCTGGTGGTGGACGGCGACCTCGTGGTCGCCACCGAGAACAACGGCACGCGCCGGTATCGGTTCGACGCCGCCGGCCGGATCGTGCCGCAGCCGATCGCCGCCTTCGCCGACCTGGCGCCGGACTCTGCCACGCCCGTGGCCACGGCCGGGCGTCTGTTCGGCGTGCACCGGGACCTGTTCTGCCTGGACCTGCGTGCCGGTCTCCGGTTGGTCTGGCGCCACCCGGACGAGGCCCTGGGCGACCACGCTTCGCTGCTGGCCGACGCGGAGCGCGTGCTGGTGGTCACGCTGGGCGGCGAATTGTGGCTGGTGGACGCGCAGGCCGACACCTGCCGCATCCTCTCCCGACAACGCCTGTTCGAGGAAGAGGTGGAGGTGTACTCCCACCCGGCACTGGCAGGCTCGCGCCTGTTTCTGCGCGGGGGCGAGCGGGTGCTGTGCCTGGACCTGGCGGAAGCCGGGACGGAGGCCGGCCTGACCGGAGGGACCCCGTGAAGACGGCGGGTTGGTGGCTGCTGGTGGCGTTGGTCGGCGCGGGTTGCACCGGCCCCCGAACCGCGCGCGGGCCCGCCGCGCTGCTACCGGCGCTGCGGGCCTACGTCGCGGAGACCGTGGCCGAATTGGACCGCGTGCCGCCGGAGCGGCAGGCCGTGCTGCGCGACATCGCGGCGGTGATGGCCGCGGAACTGCGGGCCGGGCGCGAGGCCAGGGTCACGTTCATCTGCACCCACAACTCCCGGCGCAGCCATCTGTCGCAAATCTGGCTCCAGACCGCCGCCGCGTACCACGGCCTGGACCGCGTGCGGGCCTTCTCCGGCGGCACGGAGGTCACGGCCTGCAATTGCCGGACCGTGACCGCGATGCGCCGGGCCGGGTTCGCCGTCACCGACGCCACCCGCGGCGACAACCCGGTCTATCACGTCACCTACGCCGCGAACCGCCCGCCGGTGCGCGCCTGGTCCAAGCACTACCGCGCCGGCGGCAACCCCCGCACGGGGTACATCGCCTTGATGACCTGCAGTGCCGCCGACCGCTCCTGCCCCGCGATCGAAGGCGCCCTCGCCCGCTTTGCCATCCACTACGCCGACCCGCGGTTGTGCGACGACCTGCCCACCGAAACCGCCGAGTACGACGCGCGTTGCCGCGAGATCGCGCGGGAGATGTTTTTCCTGGCCGCCGAGGTACGGCGGCAGACCCGGTCCGATTAGCGCGCTCTCCGGCCTCCGGGCGGCCCGCGGACCGTCCGGGACATCGGGCACCGCTCCGCCGCCAGACTTGCCGGCGCGCGGGTAACGTCCCCGGCCGGGCACTGCTGCGTGGCTACAATGGGGTACCGCTGCACAGGATTTGGCCGGGCGCCGCGGCGTCGGCGCCGTTCTCAAAGCGCCAGCAAGCTGGCGCACTCCA
>JBBIJZ010000187.1:0-2047 GCA_037445715.1 Verrucomicrobiales bacterium
GTAGCGCAGACCTCCGGTCTGCCGTACCGCGGGTTTCCAACCCGCCGGTTGAGCACCAGTCCTGGCGCAAAGCGCGTGCCGTGTGCCGGCGTTGCCGATTGCGACGGGTCAGGGCGGGTGCTTCACTGGACGCGTGCGTTTTCCCGCTGGGCAATCAGCTCGAACCTCGCCGGAGCCACAGCCCGCCCGGTTCGGTCCGGCGAACTGCCGTGCCGACGGTTGGCCGGAGCGCGCGGGTCTTCGGCGGGTGGGCGTGGCCGGCGGTCGGAGGGCGGCGGTGGCCGCGGTGGCCGCAATGGGTGTTGTGCTGGGAGCAGCGGCAGGTGGAGCCGGGACCGAGTGCGACTGGCTTTACCCGGTCGGGGCCCGGGTGGGCGAGACGGTGCGCGTGCAGTTGAGCGGGCGTTTGAGCGCCTGGCCGCTGGCAGTGTGGTCCGATGACCCGGGCCTGCAGTTTCGCGCCGCCGCGGCGCCGGGCCATTTCGAGGTGACGCTGGCCACCAACACCGCGCCCGGCCCGCATCTGATCCGTTTTTACGACCCCGCCGGAGCCAGTGCACCCTGCCAGTTTGTGGCGGGCGAACTCCCGGAGCTGCTCTGGCCCGAAGAGACCGGCGACCCCAACGCGCCGCCGGATGCTAACCTCTCGCCGGCCGCGCCGCCGGTGACCCTGCAAGGCCGCCTCGAGACCGACGCGCCGGGCCACCTCTGGCCGCTGGCCCTGTCGGCGCCGGTGACGTTGCACCTGGAGGCGGTGGCGAGCCGGCTCGATTCTCCCGGCACGGTGCGCCTGGTGGTACGCGACGCCGGCGGGGCGGTGCTCGGTCGCTCCACCAACGTGCCGCCCGCGGATCCGGAGTTCGCGTGCCTGGTGGCCACGCCGGGAACCTGCGCCCTGGAAGTCCTCCCCGCGGTCGCGTCCGGGGAGACCGCCCCGCCCGCCCGCCGCGCCCGCGCGCCGATCATCTACCGGATCACGGTCACGACGCGCGGCGCCGAACGCGCGGCGGCGCTCATCCCGGCCGGGGCCTGGCCCGAGGGCGCGCCACGGCCGGACACGGCCGCACGCGTGGTGATTCGCGAAGTGCCGCCCCCGGCCGAGCCGATGTTGCACCCGGAGACGCTCAGCCCCACCCCCGAGTTGGCCGGCACCTTCGGCGGCTTCATCAATCCGGCCGGCGACCAGGACCGGTTCGGTTTCCTGACCGGCCGCGAACAAACCCACCGCTTCCGCGCCCGCGCGGTGAATCCGGACTCGGCGTTCGTGCCGGTGCTGCGGATGCTGGACGCCGCGGGCACGGTCCTGGCGGAGTCGGCACCCGGCGTGGACACCGCGCTCGAGTGGACGGCCCCGGCCGACGGCGCCTACGTGCTGACCGTGGCGGATGCCTTCGACGCGGGCGGACCGGACTACGGCTACGAACTGGAACTGGCGCCGCCGCAACCGCGCGTCACCGCCACCACCCTCGAACACACCTTCCAACTGGCGCCGGGGCAAACCCGGGTCCTCCCGATGCAGGTGCGCCGGCCGGACGCCGCGCGCGTCCCGCTCACGGTGACCGCCTCCGGCCTGCCCGCGGACGTGTTGGCCGGCAGTGCCCTCCTGGCGCCGGACGCCGCGCGCGTGGACCTCGAGCTGCGCGCACTCGAGCGCGCCCGACCGTTCAGCGGGCCGTTCCGCGTGCTGGTGATGGACCCCGCGACCCTGCCGCCGCGGACGTTTCCGGTGACCGCCCCCGTGCCGGGTCGGCACGCACCGCCGGGCGGCCTGCTGATCAACGAGACGGACGTGTTTTGGCTGAGCGTGGGCGACCCCTGAACGCGGCGCGCCAGCGCGGACGCGAAGCGCGTGGCGTGCGCCGGCTGGCCGACGCTCTGCGGGCGGTGTAGCGCAGACCTCCGGTCTGCCGTACCGCGGGTTTCCAACCCGCCGGTTGAGCACCAGTCCAGGCGCAAAGCGCGTGCCGTGCGCCCGCTAACCGGCGCTGTGGGGCAGCGGCGTAGCGCAGACCTCTGGTCTGCCGTACCGCGGGTTTGCAACCCGCCG
>JBBIJZ010000188.1:0-2001 GCA_037445715.1 Verrucomicrobiales bacterium
CCCACCCGCAAGATGTGCGCGTACGTGAGCATGACCGGCCCGGCCCCTGATCTCCCCCGGGGCGGCCACCCGCGGAAGACCCAACCGCCGCCGGCGCCCACGGCCGGGAGGCGGCGGTCCCCCGCGGGGCGCGCCGCCCGGGGCGGGCTTGACCGGCCGCCGGGGCCTACCTACCGTCCGGTAGGTCATGCGGGTTTCCTCCCCCGATACGCGGCAGCGCCTGTTGCGTGCCGCCCTCAGGCAGTTCGCCCGGCGCGGCTACGCCGCCACGTCGGTGCGGGCCATTGTGACGGAGGCGCGGGTGACCAAGCCGGTCCTGTACTACCACTTCGGAAGCAAGAGCGGACTGTACAAGGCCCTGGTGGAGACGGCGCAGGAGGAGCGGCTGCGGTTGATGGAGGCGGCGGTCGCGCCGGGGCGCCCCCTCGCCCAGAAACTGGAGGCCATGCTGGTGGCGTTGTTTGACTACGCGCGGAGCCACGCCGAGCTGCTGCGGCTGGCCTTTGCCACCGCCTTCGCCTCGCGCGAGGAGGTGCCGCCGGAGGCGCGCTGCACCCGCCAGGGGCGGCGGAACTTCGAGTTCGTCCGCGACCTCCTGGCGGAGGCCCAGGCGGCGGGGGAACTGCGGCGGGACACCCCGGCCGAGCACCTGGCCCTGGCGCTGTACGGCCAGTTGATCAGCCACTTTTTGTTGCACCTGGCGCTGCCGCGGAGCAGCCTCTCCCCCCGCCTGGCGCGGGAGGTGGTGGACCTGTTTCTGGAGGGGGCGGCGCCGCGGCCGCGGTGAGGAGAACACATCCGATGAACACGGTGTTTTGGAGATGCTGCATACTGGGGCTTTGGCTCCTGGGCCCGGCCGGATGCCGGCGCCCCGGAGGTCCGCCGGGGCCGGGGGGACCCGGCGGCCCGGGCGGTCCCGGCGGCGCCGGCCCCGGGGGCCCAGGTATGGCCATGGCCCTGCCGGTGGTGGCGGTGGAGGTGCGCCGCCGCCCGGTGGTCGAGTCCGTGTCGCTGGTCGGCAATCTGGCGCCGAACGAAGCGGTGGAAATCAAGGCCGAGACCGACGGCATCGTGAAGGAGGTCCTTTTCGAGGAGGGCCAGCTGGTGGAAGCCGGCGCCCTCCTGGTGCAGTTGGACGACACCAAATTGCAGGCCGAACTGGCCGACGCCCGGGCGCGGCTGCAACTGGCCGAGGCCAGTCACGCCCGGGCGCGGGAGTTGCGCAACAACCGCCTGATCTCCGAACAGGATTACGACCAGGCGGCCTCCACGCTGGCGGTGAGCCGGGCGACGGTCGAGTTGCGCGAGCGGCTGTTGCGGGACGCGCGGGTGGTGGCGCCGTTTCGCGGGCGCACCGGGGCCCGCAACGTCAGCCCCGGCCAGGTCATCTCCCGCAACACGGTCATCACCTGGCTGGTGGACCTGGACCCGATGAAGGTGGAGATGCACGTGCCGGAACGGTTCCTGAGCCAGGTGCGCCCGGGCCAGCCGGTGCAATTTCGCGTGGCGGCCTACCCGGACCGGCAGTTCGCCGGCGAAATCTACTTCATTGCCCCGCGCCTGGACGAGGGGACGCGCACCGCGCTGGTCAAGGCGCGCATTCCCAATCCCGAGGGGCTGCTCAAGGCCGGCATGGTGGCCAACCTTGAACTGACCCTCGTGTTGCGGCCCGACGCCCCGTGCGTGCCCGAGGCGGCCCTGATGAACAACGGCGACACCAGCTTCGTGTTTCTGGTGGGGGCCGATGACACGGTGGAACTGCGCCCGGTCACCCTGGGCCAGCGGATGCCCCGCTGGGTGGAGATCACCACCGGCCTCGCGGGCGGGGAACGGGTCATCGTCGAGGGCCATCAAAAAGTGGGCCCCGGCATGAAGGTAACGCCAGCGCCGCCGGAAAAGGCGGCCGCCTACGACAGTGACGCTCTCCAACCACCCGTCCCGGCGCCGCGGCCGGCCGGGACCAACGGCCCCCCGGCCGCCGCCGGCGGGTCCGCCCCCGGC